>NZ_JAASUG010000003.1:0-333055 GCF_014322885.1 Listeria grandensis
CGGCCAACTCCTCGAAATCTTCACGCCCTCCATAAAAAGCAAGATCGGCTTTTTACTGCGGCCGCTCCAGTTTTTTTTCGGAGCTGAACGGGCCGTTTCAGCTTTGTTGTGGCTCTTACGAAGCGTCCCTTGCTGAGTTAGAGCCACAATATGCATGAGAACGTAGTGAGCATATAATCCATGTACTGCATCGTGTCCTGCGCCTTCGGATCCAGCTTCTACGGCCAACTCCTCGAAATCTTCACGCCCTCCATAAAAAGCAAGATCGGCTTTTTACTGCGGCCGCTCCAGTTTTTTTCGGAGCTGAACGGGCCGTTTCAGCTTTTCATTCAATAATTCTCCACTACAATATCCGCGCATCGTTTGCACAGTGTTGGATGATCGTGGTTTTCGCCTACGTCTTTTTTCACAACGCGGCATCGTTCACATGTTTCGCCTTCCGCTACGGTTATCGCCACAGCTACGTGGTTATCTTTGATTGCTTTGGCTGGTGCTTGATCCAAGCCTTCTACTAACTCAAAATCGGATACGATTAGCAGTTGTGCAAAGTCGCCTTCTAACGAGTCGAATAATTGTTTTGCTTCGCCATCTACGAACAATGTCACTTTTGCAAGCATCGATTTACCGATGATTTTTTCGTTACGCGCTTCTTCCAATGCTTTTTGCACAACATCACGAATTTGCATAAACTGATCCCACTTCTCAGTAATCGTAGCTGTTGCCAAGTAGTTCTTCACTTCTGGCATTTCGGCTAAATGTACGCTCGTTGTTTCTTGACCAGTTATGTGCGACCAAACTTCATCTGCTGTATGTGGCAAAATTGGCGCCAGTAATTTCGTCAACACAACAACCGCTTCATAAAATACCGTTTGCATCGCGCGACGATCTTTGCTATCAGCCGCTTCGATGTACACAACATCCTTCGCAAAATCCATATAAAATTGGCTAAGCTCTACCGTACAGAAATTATTAATTTGGTGATAAATCGTTGAAAACTCATACTTATCATAACTTTCACGAACATTCTTAACGAGCTCATCCAGTTTAATCAACAAATATTGATCGACTTCACGTAAATCTTCATACGCAATCGCATCCGTTGCTGGTGTAAAATCAGAAATATTTCCAAGCAAGAAACGCATCGTGTTACGAATTTTACGATATACTTCCGAAACTTGTTTTAGAATATTATCACTGATACGCACATCCGCTTGATAATCCACAGAGGCAACCCATAAGCGTACGATATCCGCGCCTAATTGATTGATGACTTTCCCTGGAAGCATCGTGTTTCCAAGCGATTTACTCATTTTACGACCATCGCCATCTAAAGCAAAACCATGACTTAAAACGTTGCGGTACGGCGCTTGTCCACTGATAGCAACACTAGTCGTTAACGAGGAGTTGAACCAACCACGATATTGATCAGAGCCTTCCATATACAAATCAGCCGGACGATTCAAGTAAGGACGCGCTGCGAGAACGGCTTGATGACTTGATCCTGAATCGAACCAAACATCCATAATATCGTTTTCTTTCGTAAACTCCCCATTTGGACTGCCTTCATGCGTAAATCCAGCTGGTAACAAACCCTTCGCTTCCCGCTCAAACCAGATATCCGATCCGTGCTCACGGAATAATTCCGAAACGTGATTAATCGTCTCATCCGTAATGATCGGCTCCCCGTTTTCCGCGTAGAAAATCGGAAGAGGAACCCCCCATACACGTTGACGCGAAATAACCCAGTCCCCGCGATCGCGAACCATGTTGAATAAACGCGTTTCTCCCCATGCAGGCGTCCAAGTCACCCCTTGTACAGCATCTAGCAACTCTTGGCGGAATGTATTAATGGATGCAAACCATTGCGGTGTCGCACGGAAAATAACTGGTTTCTTCGTACGCCAATCATGCGGATACGAGTGCGTAATGAATTCCATTTTTAGTAACGCACCGACTTCTTCTAGCTTCTCCGTCACCATTTTATTCGCTGTATCATAAAATACACCTTCAAAGCCTGGTGCTTCGTCCGTGAAAACGCCGCGACCATCCAGTGGGGCCAGCGTCTCTAAGCCATATTTTTGACCGATGATAAAATCGTCTTCCCCATGCCCAGGCGCCGTATGAACTGCACCAGTACCAGCTTCTGCCGTGGCATGCCCGCCGTTCATCACCAAGGAATCACGATCATAAAATGGATGTTTCGTTACAACGCGATCAAGCTCGGAACCACGCACTGTTTTAACAATCTCAGCGGCTTCCCAGCCCAATGTTTCGCGAAGGCTTTCGAAAAGCGCTTCTGCCACGACATATTTTTCGCCATCAACTGCTGCAACGACGTATTCTAAATCTGGATTCACCGTAATCCCCATGTTCGCAGGAATCGTCCACGGCGTCGTTGTCCAAATCACGATATTCGTGCCTTCTTCTAGCGCACCTTTGCCATCTTTCACTTTAAACGCCACAAAAATCGAGGCAGATTTCTTATCTTGATATTCGATTTCGGCTTCCGCTAAGGCAGATTCACTCGATGGAGACCAATAAACTGGTTTCTTGCCTTTGTAAATATAGCCTTTTTTAGCCATCTCACCGAAAACTTTGATTTGTTCTGCTTCGTACTCGGGTTGCAACGTGATGTATGGATTCGCCCACTCACCAGTTACGCCGAGACGTTTGAATCCTGCACGCTGGATATCCACTTGTTTATACGCGTACTCTGCACAAAGTTTACGGAATTCAGCGACGGACATTTCTTTACGCTTCACACCTTTATTAGCTAGCGCTTGTTCGATTGGCAAACCATGGGTATCCCAACCAGGAACGTATGGCGAACGGAAACCACTCATTGATTTTTGACGAACAATCATGTCTTTGATAACCTTATTCATTGCGTGGCCCATATGTAGCTCACCATTCGCGTAAGGCGGTCCATCGTGTAAAATAAACGTCGGTTTGTCTGCATTTTTTTGCTGAATTTGATCGTATAGATTCATATCTTCCCATTTTGTTTGCCATTCTGGTTCTTTGTTAGGAAGATTACCTCGCATTGGGAATTCTGTTTTCGGCATTAATAATGTGTCTTTATACTCCATCAGTTCATTCTCCTTTGTAACACTATTTTTTGTTATATCCGTGCCATATTCAGTGCTTTTCACGACAAAAAACCCCTCCCTCAAAAAAAGGGACGAGTCTAATAGTCGCGGTACCACCCTTGTTGACATTGATCTTACATCTTTGCCCACTTCGTTACATCGTTAACGCCGACTTACGCTTCTTCCTACTTGACGCTTGGTCGTTCAAAAGAAGAGCTCCAGAGTGATTTCCATATCTCTATCCTACTCACTGGGCTCTCACCATCCACCAGCTCGCTTTATCATAGGCTTTCATTAGAAAATGTACTTGTCTCTATTATGGCTTCTCTATTTCGTTTTCCTCTACAACTTCCAATGGTTCTACTGATTTCAACTCGGTTGCATCAACTTCGTATTCCATCAATTGCTTCCAATCGTCACTCTTGATTAAATCCATCTGTGTTTCTACTAGTATACGCAGGCGTTCGCGGAATACTTTCGATTGACGTTTTAAGTCTTCAATCTCAATCGCAATTTTGCGTGCTTTAGAAAGGGAGTCACTCAAAATACGATCCGCATCTTTCTCAGCTTCACGCACGATCAGCTTCGCCTCTTTATCCGCATTATCAATCACTTGATTGGCAGCTTCTTGTGCCACAATTAATGATTTGTTCAGCGTCTCTTCAATATTCGTGAAATGTCCTAAACGGTCATCCCTTGAAGATAGTGTCTCCTCTAGGCGTTTCTTCTCTTTAATCAGTTGTTCATAATCCTTAATAATTTGGTCGAGGAATTCGTTCACCTCGTCCTCTTCATAACCTCTAAAACCACGGCTAAACTCTTTGTTATGTATATCCAGCGGTGATAATGGCATGCTCAACACCTCCATATGGTCAAAGCCTATCAAAATCTAGGCTAGCCCCTCTATTATACCATAAAAATTCATTTCATATATACCTGTCTATTACTATAATAAAATTATGACTTTCTCGCAAGTATTAGCTTCCCAAAAGGCAGAAACTTTAGCGTAAATAGCCAATTTCCATTCGAATTTTATCCTTCTTCGTATGCCCGTTAATCTCGCCCAGTTTCACACGTCCGTATCCACGAGCCGAAATAATATCCTTTTCTTCACATTCAAAATCAGGATTTTCAACGGTTTTCCAGTTTACTTTGACAAGTTTTCCTTGCACTAATTGTTTCGCTTTTTGTCTAGAAATATGATGCGCCGTTGCTACGACTAAATCGAGTCTTAGACTAGTGATCGTGGTGCTCTCATAATCCCAATCTGCACGTACTGGCAACGCTTGGCTTAGCGGGATTTCTTCTAGCATAATGTTCACTTTCCCTATTTTATCAAGCTGCAAACTAATGTATTCTTTCATTTCCACCATCACGAAAAACTGCCACAGCTCGTTCTCCGTCAATATATCGCCAAAGATATCCCGTTTCATTCCAAGCGACATTACCGTCCCGAGAATCATCTGGTGCGTCAATGTTGTGAATTTGACCGGATAGCGAATATCAAATAACGTAATCTGAAAATCATTCTCTGTTGGCTCGTAGTAATCCGGATAAATAAGCGCCCGTCTACGCTCTGCATGTGCCACTCCACCCCAGAACTTCACACGGATATGCTCATATCCACCAACAACTGATTCAAGTATATGACGTTGCCGCGGATCTAAAAAATCGGTCAAACGGGGCGTATATTGGTCCTCTACTTGCACAATCCATTCCAGCGCCAAGTCAATAAAACCATGTTCCTCTGCTCTAAAATGTTGATAAATTCCTTCCATGTCCCTTTACTCCCTTTAATAACAAAACATCTCCTTGTAAGATGTTTTGAAAAATAGTCGTACACATAGTCCCCATTATAGCACGGTTTCCCCATTTTTGACACCCATTAAAAATCCAAAAAATACCGAATGAAAGCACACCTGATTTTTCAGATCGGTTTCATTTCGGCATTCCTTTTTAAATAAAAAATGGTAAAATATAATTGTAAACTAAGTACTGCAAACCAAACGTTGCCATTCTTATTGCAAAAAAGGCGATGATTGGCGATAAATCAAGGACGCCACCGATCGGCGGAATGATTTTGCGAAACGGTGCTAAGACCGGCTCACAAATCTTGGCTAAAAAGCGACCAAATGTCGTTTCATATGCGCCAGGAAACCATGACAGCAAAATATAAACAAATAAGACGTACGGAAAGTAATCCAATACTAAAAAAACATAATGTGCGATCTGATATGCTAAAATGTGTTACACCTCATTTACATAAAATCTTGTTCTTCCAACATTTCAGAAATAGCGCCATCAACCTCGACGTTTTCTGGTGTGCATAGAAAAATATTGTTACCAATACGCTGAATATCTCCACCTAAAGCATACACAGTCCCACTCAAAAAGTCCACAATGCGGATTGCTTGATCATGACTGATACGTTGCAAGTTCACAACCACTGTTTTGTACTCCTTCAAGTAGTCGGATAATTCTTGTGCTTCTGCATACACGCGCGGTTCCACTAGTACCATTTGGCTAGAAAATTGCGCGCCATTCATGCTTACAACCTTGTGATCGTCGTCCACAGGTGCTTCACTTTGATTTTTAAAATAGTTTTTTCCTGTTGTTTTTTTCATTTTATTCTCAGCTGGAACCTCGCGAAGTGGCTGCGGCTTTGTTGCAACTGGCTCTTCATAATAATCTTCGCCCTCTTCCTCATCTAAGAAAAAGTAAGATTTAAATTTATTTTTCAATCCCATCTGATTGACACCTCCACATTTAGTTTTCCTCTACTAAAGCTCTTCCTACTCTGATAAACGTTGCGCCTTCCTCTATTGCAATCTCAAAATCATTCGTCATTCCCATCGATAATTCATGACACGGAACATTCGCGATTTCAAGTTTCTCTATTTCTTGTTGCAATGCTTTTAATCCTTGAAAAACGTGGTGTAAAGTTTGTTCATCATCGGTGTTTGGAGCCATTGTCATCAACCCAATAATTTCAACGTGTTGATAGTTCTGCGCTTTTACAAACGCAATTGCTTCTTCGGCATTAAAGCCATGTTTTGTTTCTTCCTCCGAAATATTGACTTGCAAAAAACAAGCCATTTTTTCAGTAGCGCGCTTTTCAATTTCATCCGCCAGAGATACCCGGTCTAAAGAATGTAAAAAACG
The DNA here is from genome assembly GCF_014322885.1 of Listeria grandensis. NCBI lineage: Bacteria > Bacillati > Bacillota > Bacilli > Caryophanales > Listeriaceae > Listeria > Listeria grandensis. The sequence goes on from NZ_JAASUG010000003.1 coordinate 6,252, forward strand.
CGTATATGGTAGGATGGCTCTCACTTTTCGTGTTTGTAAGGATCCGATAAAATGCCAAACAACATCTGGCTTACCCGCGAATGCCTCTACCTTTTCAGCAAAAACATCGGCGCGATTTTCGCCAAAATGACGAATGCCTAAATCGTATAGCTTCTCCATCGCAGCCACATCTACGGTCTTGGTTACGGCAACTAAATGCACGTCACTTCGCTCGCGATGACTTCTTGCTACTGCTCCCGAAATTTTATCTTCCACCAACTTTAAGTTATCGTTATAGCTCATCACATATCACCTATTTTTACGTTTTAGTTTCGACGATTTCGATTGCGGATAAACGCTGGTACTTCGACATCGAGGTTTTGACGTGGTTCTTCCACGTGCGGTGCTTGTTGTGCTTGTTGTTCTTCTTGTGTATTCTGTTGTTGCGAGGGTGTTCCGCCGGTTTCTTCTTTAACTGCATAACCGGGACGGTTCACTTGAATCGATGGATTGGGTTTGTTTTGTGCCTGTGCTTGCGATTGCGCTTGTGCCTTAGCTTGAGCAACTTCGTCAAAACCAGTGGCAATTACCGTAACAATCAATTCTTCCTGCAAATCGTCATTAATAACGGAACCAAAAATCATATTCACGTCTTCATCAGATGCAGAAGACACGATTTCAGCTGCTTCTTGCACTTCATAAAGGCTAAGATTAGAACCACCTGTAATATTCATCAAGACGCCTTTCGCGCCATCAATAGACGTTTCCAGAAGTGGTGAAGAAATCGCTTTTTTAGCTGCATCAGCTGCACGATTTTCACCCGTTCCAATCCCAATTCCCATCAAAGCAGAACCACGATTTGTCATAATTGTTTTCACATCGGCAAAATCAAGGTTGATTAATCCTGGAACAGCAATTAAATCAGATATACCCTGTACACCTTGACGTAAAACATTATCCGCTTCACGGAACGCTTCTAACATCGGTGTATTTTTGTCGACAATTTGTAACAAACGGTCATTTGGAATGACGATTAATGTGTCCACTGCTTCTTTCATTGCTTCTGTACCAATTGCCGCTTGCTTTGTACGTTTCGGCCCTTCAAAACCGAATGGGCGCGTGACCACACCTACCGTTAAAGCACCCATCTCTTTAGCAATCGTCGCAATGACAGGTGCTGCACCAGTTCCAGTACCGCCGCCCATACCGGCTGTTACAAAGACCATATCGGCTCCATTTAATGCTTCTTCAATCATTTCACGACTTTCTTCCGCAGCTTTTTTACCGATTTCAGGAACAGCGCCGGCGCCTAGTCCACGCGTTAATTTCGTGCCTAGTTGCAAATGAACCTCTGCCTTGGATAGATTTAAAGCTTGTGCATCCGTATTGGCTGCGACAAAATCGACACCTTGGACGCCATGTTCGATCATACGGTTGACAGCATTATTCCCGCCACCACCGACACCTATTACTTTAATTGTTGCTAAGCTTTCTGAGCTTGTGTCAAAATCTAACATATTATTGCCTCCTAATTTCACCTTTTTAACGAAAAACACGTACTTTTTTAATCGAAAAATGCACCGAAGAAATTCTTCATTTTAGTAGAAACTTTCTCTTCTTCTGTTTTCTTTGGTTTTTGTTTTGGTGTGTGCGCTTCTTGTTCCATAGTTTCAGCCGGCGCAGAACTCACGCTCCGACCTTCTTTTTCAGCCATTTGATAGGCGTATTTTATCAATCCAACGGCCGTTGTGAAACTCGGTTCACGAACACCGATATAATCTGGGATTGCTAGCCTGACATGCGATTGAAATACTTTTCCTGCTAGATCAATCGCACCCGGAATTGCCATCGAGCCACCTGTTAGCACGTAACCACCTGGTAGATGATTTTTTCCAACACGCGCCAGCTCTTCCATCGTCAATGTGAAAATTTCTTCCATCCGAGCTTCGACGATATCTGCGACCTCTAGCTGTGTGAAATGCTGCTGTTGATCACTACCAATGACATCGATACCAAATACAATATCCGCAGATGCGTCGTCGTAAAAAGCATATCCTTGTTCTAACTTCACTTTTTCAGCATTTGTTGTCGATGTATTTAAGCCAAGTGACAGATCTTTTGTCACGTGATCCCCACCGACTGGCAATACCGTTGTATACGTTAACTTGCCTTGTTCAAAGACACTTATTGTCGTTGTTCCAGCACCAATATTGACAAGTGCCGTGCCGAAATCTTTGTCATCTGCTGACAAGGAAATTGCTCCCTCTGCAAGGGGTTGTAAAACAATATCCGTAATTTCTAAACCAGCGCGCTCTACGCAACGTAGCGTATTATGTAAGATGGTTTTTGAGCCAGTAATAAGTGTCCCTTCGACTTCTAAACGCACACCAATCATGCCTCTAGGATCGGTCACACCTTCTAGTCCATCCACAATATATTGATCTGGAATGATATTAATGATCTCTCTGTCTGGGGATAGCGGAACAACTTGCGCTGCGTCCATGACATTCCACACATCTTCATCTGTTATTTCACGGTTTTCACTGCTAATTGCAACAATACCACGACATGGGTCAAGTCGCACTTGGCTGGATACGATACCCACAATCACTTGTGAAATATGCACGCCTACCATGCGCTCTGCTTGCTCAATTGCTTTTTTTATGGAATCTACTGTTTTATCAATATCAATGACCACGCCTTTTTTGACACCTTGGGATGCCACGTTGCCCACACCGATAATATTGAGTCGGTCGTTTGCCATTTCAGCAATAATCACTTTCACAGATGATGTTCCAATATCTAAGCTCACGTAAATTTCGTTTTCTCCCATTTATCGGCACCTCCTTCATTTAAAGTTATCTCTCATTATATTTGTCTACTCGCAAGAATGTTAGTAGTAAGTGTTTTATTCATAAGTTTATTTTTGTTGTTGGTGTTTGCTGATTAAGATTTCCCTTTCCAGCAAACATGATAATTGTCCAAAATAGTTCTGTTTTTTTTACAACGCATATCTACAGTCTACACCAAGAAAGATAGTAATAAAAGCACAAAGGACGTTTTTCAGCAACTTTTTAGCTTTTTTTTTAATTCAGCTCTAAAAAAGGAACGTGCATTCTCATACAAAATTTTTTTATGTAGTAAAACACACATCTTTTTAGCTTTTTAGTTTGTCGCTCCGTGTCATTTTTTCTTATCCAAGGCGGCTTTTTCTTCTTTATCTTTTAAATATGTTCGGAAGTAAGATCCTATTTCTAGATCAATAATTCCTTTTTGATCCGCTTTTAATTGCGCGACGATGGACGGATAATGCGCCATTTTTTCAGCGAAGGTTGCAATTGTTGCAGATACCTCATTGCCATCGTTCATATAGAGAAAAATGTGCTCATCATCACTTTTGGTTGGTGCAAAATGGACCTCCGAAATGGAGAGTCTCACGCCTTCTGGAAGCTTGTTTAATTGCGAAACCATATCCTTTAGTGCGGTTCCGTTTTTGAAATTGCTAAATATCGGGCTATTGCCAATCGGAAATTGCTTAGGCTGGGTTGTGAGCAGTTTACCTGTTTCTAAAATGTCAAAGTATTGCCCCTCTTTTTCTTGGTAGCCTACCGTCTGGTTCTCTGTAATATGGACGCGTAAAGTGTTAAATCCCTGAAGCTCTATCGTCGCCTTTTTGATCAACAGATTTTCTTCCAATTTCGACGCACTTTTGGACTTATTTAGTGCAAAAATAAATTCGTCGAGATTTAGATTTCCTTCTGCTAAAATTGTTTTTTCGTCCACTTGGTGATTGCCATCAACATAGATGCGCGCAACCTTACTCAGCGGTGACAAAAAATAGAGCGTAATCAAAATGAGAAGAACGAAAGCGCTTATCAGGATCGACATATGGCGAATCAGTTTCTTTTTGCGATATTTTTTTAGTTCAGGAATTCTGCTTTCGATGGAAACAATTTTTTTATTCGCCACGGTTTGTCCTCCTCATCTTTGTTAGTTGTTTATGATTTCATAAATGGCATTGACGAGCTGATCTGCTGCATCCGGAACGCCTAGTTGTTTCGCTTCATATTGCATTTTTGCAAGCTTTTCTGGGCTACCCATGATGTTATCAATCTCATCTAGCAAGCGCTGAGGCGTTAGATCTGCTTCCGTTAATACGGAGGCTGCTGCTTTTTTCGCTAATGATTCTGCGTTTTTTTCCTGATGATTCGCTGTCACATATGGGCTTGGGATTAAGATGCTCGGAATACCTAGCGCTGTCAGTTCTGCAAGTGATGTAGCGCCTGCTCTTGATACGACTAATGTGCTCACGTTAAGTACTTTTGGCATGTCGTAGATGAATGGTTGAATGCTAATGTTGTTACTTAGCTCCATATTGGCTAACTTCTCTTTGATCTTTTCAAAATGAACATCACCTGTCACATACAACAGTTGATAAGAACGCTTGCCGATTTTTGCTAAATTGGCTTCGATTGCTTCGTTAATACCCCTAGCACCACGACTTCCTCCAAAAACGAGCACGGTGGGTTTGCCCATTTCTAAACCGTATTCCGTCAAAACATCCCCTGATTCGATGCCAACAACTTCGGACGCGCGCGGGTTACCAGTGAAAACAACTTTTTCAGCGGCGAATGAGTCACTTACTTCTTCAAAACAAATCGCTACTCGGTCTGCGTACCTGCTTAAAAATTTATTAGTCAATCCAGCGACACTATTTTGTTCGTGAATCAATGTCGGGATTTTCAATTTTGCTGCCGCATAGACAACCGGTCCACATACGTATCCACCCGTGCCAATAACTGCGTCAGGCGCAAAGTCTCGAATCAACGTTTTACTTCTTGTAACACCTTTAAAAAAACGGGTAATCGTTTTGACATTTTCAAGCGAGAGCGAGCGTTTAAAACCGGTAATATCAATAGCTTCAAAACGAATCCCTTCACGCCTAACGATCGTGGACTCTAGTCCTTTTTCCGTTCCAATGTACAGAAATTCTGCTTCAGGATCTCTTTTTTTTATAGCTCGGATTAGCGCAAGGGCTGGATAAATATGTCCACCCGTGCCGCCGCCGCTTATTACAAATTTCATTTTCCCACCTCATCCGGTAATTCTTCGATGGCATCCATAAAGGCGCGACCACGAACTTCAAACGTCCGGTACTGATCCCAGCTTGCACATGCCGGTGATAATAAAATAATATCGCCTGGGTTCGATAATTGATAGGCAAGTGGCACTGCAGCTGTGACATCATGGACTGTATGCACATCAACGCCTGCCTCTTTCCCAACACGGCCTATTTTTTCGGCAGTTTCTCCAAATACGATTAATGTTTTTACATTTTTAAAAAATGGTTTTAGTTCATCGAATTGGGTGCCGCGATCAAGCCCGCCCGCAAGCAAAACGATTGGCTTATTGAAACCGCTGAGCGCACTTTGTGTCGCTAAAATGTTCGTCGCTTTAGAATCGTTGTAAAATTTACGACCGTTCAGCTCTTTTACAAACTGTGTCCGATGTTCCACACCTTTAAATGTTTCTAGAATATGCATAATTTGCTCATTGCTGACGTCACAAATTTTTGCGACTGCAATCGAAGCTAGAATATTTTCGAGGTTATGTTCTCCTGGAAGCAAGATATCATCCCGGTTTCCAATAACTTCATCATAAAACATGATATTTCCATCTTTGACGTAGGCGCCTTCTGCTAGTTTTTGTGTTGGTGAAAATGGAATGACTTTTGCTTTTGTACGCTTCGTCATGTTACGCAGTTCATCTTGATCCCAATTGACGACTAAAAATTCATTTTTCGTCTGGTTTTCTTGGATACGCCATTTCGCCTTCACATATTCATCACGCGTCTTATGGTAATCGAGATGCGCCTCGTAAATATTCGTAATCACCGCGATTTTCGGACAAAACGTACGAATCCCCATGAGCTGGAATGACGAAAGTTCCATCGCAATATATTGGTCTGTCGTCGCTTTTTCAGCAACTTCTGAACTAGGAAAGCCAATATTCCCGGCAAGTAATGATTTGTTAGGCGACATTTCGTTTAACATGTGATGTATGATTGTCGTGGTCGTTGTTTTTCCGTTTGTACCTGTAATACCAATGATCGGCGCGTCTGATATTTGATAAGCCAGTTCGACTTCCGTTATAATCGGGATCATCAAATCTTGCGCTTTTTTAATCATTGGATTTTCATACGGGATGCCTGGATTTTTCACAACAAGCTCGAACCCTTCATCCAAAAGCTCTACGGGATGTGAGCCACAGATAACTTTAATGCCTTGTTCTAACAGGCCTTGCGCCTCTGGATTTTCACTAAACGGCTGTTGATCGTTGACCGTCACAAAGGCGCCGAGTTTATGCAGTAATGTCGCCGCACTGACGCCACTTCTCGCCAAGCCCAATACAAGTACTTTGCGATGCTTATATTGAATAATGTTTTTCATTTCTACTCCTCCAGTTTAACTCTCTACCATTTTTTAAAGGATGACGAACAGGGCAATGATGGCACATACAAGGCCAGTCCCCCAAAAAGTGAAAACAATACGCCACTCAGACCAGCCAATATCGGCATGCTCAAAGTGATGGTGGATTGGACTCATTTTGAATAGTCGTTTTCCGTTTGTTACTTTAAAATAGAATACTTGGATAATAACCGAGGCCGTCTCAATGACAAAAACAAGGCCGATTAAAAGCAACATCCATTCTTGTTCCAACAGAATCGAGATTGCCGCAATCCCACCACCTAGCGCGAGTGATCCGGTATCTCCCATAAAAATTTTCGCAGGGTTTTTGTTAAAAAGAAGGAAGCCAAGCATGGCGCCGACAATGGCTAAGCAGAACATCGCCACGACGTTTTGCTCTTGGTAAATCGCAATGATTCCAAACGTGCCAAATGCAATCACAGAAAGTCCAGAAACAAGACCATCTAAACCATCCGTCAAGTTAACAGCGTTGGAAAATCCGACCATCCAGAAAATCACAAAGATAAGGAAGAACCAACCAAGGTTCACTTCTATAGATGTAAATGGAATCAGGAGCGTATCTGGATAACCGCCCCAACGATATACGAGGTAGAACAAGAGCGAAATAACGACTTGTCCGATAAATTTTTGTTTGGATTTTAATCCTAAATTTTGTTTTTTAACCACTTTGATGTAATCGTCTAAAAAGCCCAGTGCACCAAATAAAACGAGCGGGATAAGGAGTAGCAATGCCTCGCTTCCAAACCAGCCACCGATCAGTACCATGACGACGAAACTCACAATCATAGCTAGTAAAAAGACAAGTCCTCCCATCGTCGGCGTTCCTGATTTTTTTTGATGGCTTTGTGGTCCTTCTTCACGAATACTCTGACCAAACTTCAATTTTTGTAAAAACGGAATGAATAGTGGCACCCCGATTACAGTAATAATGAACGCCATCGCAAATGTTGTAAATATCCAATATAATGACACGCTTTTTCGCTCCTATCTTTTTATCACGAACAACGTAAATCTGTTCTGTGCAATATTAGTTTTTATAGTATCTTCGCCAAAATAGCGTCTCGCGCCTCGATGCGATCGTCAAAATCATGGACGACATCGCCAATGATTTGATACGTTTCATGCCCTTTTCCAGCGATCAAAATGACATCTCCCGCCTTTGCTTGATTTACGGCAAACCGAATCGCGTCATGTCGTTGTTCCTTCACTGTATAAGTCGCATTGGGCACGCCCGCCAACATATCTTCAATGATCTGCATCGGCGCTTCTGTTCGCGGATTATCCGATGTAAAAATAGGATCTGTGGCATACTTCACGGCAATCTGCGCCATCTGCGGCCTTTTTCCTTTATCACGATCACCGCCACAACCAACAACAACAAAAATCCGTCCTGTTGCAAACTCGCTCACGGTTTTCAAAACATTCTCGAGTCCATCTGGCGTATGCGCGTAGTCTACAATGACCGGAAATTGCTGGCCTGCATCCACAAGCTCAAAGCGTCCCGCGACACCTGGTACCTTTTCCAATGATGCGATAATTTCTGGAAGCGTGTCTGGACCTTCTTTCGCCGCGTAGATCGTTGCGATCGCTGCTAGCGCATTATATACATTGAACTTGCCGATTAATTTCAATTCGGTATGGAAAACCTCATCCTGAAAATGGAGATCAAACGCGGTGCCCTTGCTACTAATCCTGATGTTCCTTGCTTGAAATGTCGCTTCCTTCTCGATGCCATACGACAATAAACTCACGCCAGTTGCCTCCGTCATGAATCGCGCATACGCATCATCGGCATTCATAACCGCCGTTTTAGCTACACCACCATAACCGTTACCAAGCTGTGCAAATAGCAAGCTCTTCGCGTGTGCATACTCTTCCATCGTTTTGTGGTAATCGAGATGATCCTGCGACAAATTCGTAAATACAGCTATGTCATACTCTGATCCATAAACGCGGCCTTGCACCAATGCGTGGGAAGATACTTCCATGATTGCCGTCGTCACTTTGGCCTGCCGCATTTGCCGGAATGTCTTTTGTAGCGTTAAACTATCCGGTGTCGTGTTTTTAGTCTCCAAAATCTCAGCACCAATTTTGCGGTACATCGTGCCAATCAGACCCGTTGTCACCGCATGATCTGCTAGAATAAACTCGATGAGGTGACTCACTGTCGTTTTACCGTTTGTTCCTGTAATACCAATCAAAGCCATTTCAGCTGTCGGATTTTCATAAAACGCCGTAGCAAGCATCGCCATCGCCCGTTTCCCGTCCTGTACCAAGATAATCGGTAGCGTCACATCCGCCAGCATCCGCTCCGCAACAATCGCCACCGCGCCTTGTTCCTGCGCCATTTTCGCGTAATCATGGCCATCAACGACTTCCCCGTCAATACAAACGAATAGCGTTCCATCCCGCACTTGCCTGCTATCCTGTTCCACCGCATTAATTTCTATATGTAGCACATCTTCCTTCGCCTGCATGATTCGATTATAAGGAATTGCCTGTATCAGCTTCTTTAACTCCATTTTGAAACTTCCCTTCCATCCCGATCGCCCTAACGCCAAAAAACGATATCACATCCCTTTAAAAAGCGGGGAAGCATATCAGCCGCGCGTAACGATGACAAATCTTCTCCTCTATATTAGCAAAAACAACGTGGGAATACTAGTCTTTTAACAATGTTTCCAATGTGATGAAAAGAAAGTAGGCGCCTCGCGTTGCCTGTCACGAAGTTTGGCGCCTACTCCTCACGCATATTAATTTAATAAGGCATTTAGCCCTGCCGCTTCTTCCACCGATGTGTCCGTCGAATCGTCTTTATCCTTCGTCACCACAGGCACTTTGTTGAAATTCGGAATTTTATCCGGTGTCGCAAGCTCAATTATCACATTGGATTTATCGTTCAGCACGGACCCCGCAGATAGGCTCTGCTTAAGCACATACCCATTTCCAGTCACTTTAAAAGGAACTCCCGTTATTTCGGAGACTTTGAGCACATCATTCTTCGCCCAATCCTTCATATCAGGAATCGTCATGTCGCCTTCTGTCATCAAAATAACACGCTGGCCTTCTAAAATCTTCTCACCAACTTGCGGTAATTGCTGCACAATTTTCTTACCATTACCAATCACGACAGGAACCAACTTCTTCGCTTCCAGTTCTTTCTTAGCCGCGGCCGGCGTCTTACCTGCCATCGTCGGAACTTCGACCGTTTTTAGTTTATCTGTATCCGCCGACTTGATATTCAAGTATTGCAAACTGTTCTTCATTACCGGGTTAAAAATTTCAGATACCGCCTTGCCGCCTGTCACACCTGTTGGCAATTGCGGTTGCAACATCGTCACATACATGACAAGCTCTGGATCTTTTGCTGGTGCCATGCCCATGAAGGAGAATATATAGTTATTATCCCCTGTCATATAACCCCCACCATTCGGATTTGGAATTTGGGACGTTCCGGTTTTACCAGCGATATCATAACCGTCAATCGCGTACAGTTTCCCCGTACCAACTTTACCTTTAATAACATTTCGTAATTCCTCACGCGTTTGCTTCGCCGTTGCTGCACTGATCGGGCTACCCGTCACTTTCGGCTTCGTCTCCGTTGTTTTACCCGTATTTGGATCGACAATTTTTGAGACAACGTATGGTTGCTTCATCGTTCCATCACTCGCGATTGCCGTCGCACCTTGAAGCATTTGCATCATAGAAACCGTTGTTCCTTGGCCAAATACCGTTGTTACCTGCTCAATTTTTTGATCAAAAAGGATCTTGCCTTGCGCTTCATTCGGAAGGTCGATACCCGTTTTTTGACCAAATCCAAAATTTTGCAAATAGGTTTTGAATTTATCAGGGCCCATACCAGCGAGCATTTTTGCAAACGCTACGTTACTGGAGCGTTCCACACCTTCACGATACGTAATCGATCCCCAGCCAACACCAGCATTATGGTCATGTATTGGAATCTTACCAACATTGTATGTTCCAGATTGATAGTATGCATTGGGGTTATAAACACCGAGATCGATAGCCGATGCAAGCGAGAATACTTTCATAACCGAACCAGGCTCATACGTTGTTTCCACCGGTAAGTTCGCCCACTCTTTCGTCAAACCTTCCTTCGTCGTTGGATTAAACGTATCGCGCTGACTCATAGCCAAAATCTCACCCGTTTTCGGGTTCATCACAACCGCCATCATATTTTTGGGATTATACTTCGCATCCACCGTATTGAGCGTATCCTCTAAAAATGTTTGGATTTTCTTATCTAGCGTCAAATAAATATTCTGGCCATCTTGCGCTTCCTTCACACTACTTTTCGTGTTCGGCAAAATATAACCATATTTATCTGCATCATAATTAATCGATCCATTTTTACCAGTTAAAATGCTATTGTACGCCTTCTCAATTCCCATTTTACCGATTAATTTCGACATGCCATCCTTCCCAGTCTCCTGCTGGGCATAACCAACAAGATGCGAGGCAAAGACACCATTCGGATAAAATCGCTCTGCTTGCTTTGTAAAGACAAGCCCTGGCAGCTTGGAAGCCTCAATCTTATCCTTCACTTCGGCCGACAAGTGCTTGCCAGCCTTCCCAAATTCGACTTGGAATACCTTCTTCTTTTCGAGCTTTTTCAAAATATCCGCTTCTTTTAACGGTAAATATTTCGCTAAAAGCGCCGCGGTCTTCTCTTTTTCAACCACATGATGCGGGTTTTTCGGATCGACGGTTTGCTTCGGATCAAGCACAGCCGCCAACGTATAAGAAGCAGTGTCCTTTGCAATCACTTCGCCCTTTTGGTCCAAAATAGAGCCGCGATTTGCTTCCATGACACTGCTTCGTAAATGCTGTTTTGCCGCCTTCGCAGCAAGAGGAACGCCGTTAACATCGCCAACGACTTGCATGTAAAAGAAGCGTCCGATAACCGACAGAAAAATAACGCCAAAGATGATGAAAAGAACCAGGGCGCCCCTTCGCATGTTTCCTACTCGTTTCTTCATTTGCCTTCCACTACTTTCACATTATCTGGATCGAGTTTCAAACCAAGCTCTTTCGCTTTTTGCCACACACGTTCGTAACGGCTGAGATCTGCCACTTCTGCCGACAAATCTTCGTTCGCTTTCACTTGTTTATCCACATCCGTTTGTTTTTCTTGAATACTTTGGTTCACATCATATATTTGCGCCTGCACGCTGATGATTTTAAATGCAAAAACCGCAATCACAACAATGAAAATGGAGGCGATCAGTTTCTCACCAAGCGTTATTTTACCACGTTTTAATATTTGCTTCCTAGGTTGCGGCTGCGGTACTTCTCTATGTACACGTTTTGGTTCCGCATTCGTTTTGTAAGCTACATTATTACTCATTTACATCACTCCTAAATATTCCGTTCCACCACTCTAAGCTTTGCTGATCTGGCACGGTTGTTTTCCGTTAGTTCTTCCTCAGATGGGAGAATCGGTTTTCTTGTTATTAGCTTCATTTTTGGCTTATATTCATCTGGAATAATCGGTAACCCTGGTGGCAGCTCTGGTCCCTTCGCTTGTTCTGCAAAAATTTGCTTCGTCATTCGATCTTCTAATGAATGGAACGTAATCACGCTGATTCGTCCACCTGGTTTCAGTAGTTCAAGCGCTTCTTTCAGCGAATCTTCTACTGCACCTAGTTCGTCGTTCACTGCAATCCGAATCGCTTGGAAAACCCGCTTTGCTGGGTGCCCACCTTTTCGTCTTGCTGGCGCTGGAATCGCGGCTTTAATCGCATCCACGAGTTCCCCCGTCGTCTCAATCGGTGCCACTTCACGTCTCCGTTCAATCTCACGTGCCACTTGCTTCGAAAACTTCTCCTCGCCATACCGGAAAAAAATGCGCACAAGATCCTCATAACGCCAATCGTTCACGACATCGCGTGCCGTAAGCTCGGCATCCTGATCCATTCGCATATCTAGCGGTGCATCTTGATGATAACTAAATCCACGTTCCCGTTCATCTAGTTGCGGTGACGAAACACCTAAATCATACAAAATTCCATCCACTTCGGTAATCCCAACTTCTAGTAATGCTTCCTTTATATATCTAAAGTTGCTTTTGATAAACGTCACTTGTCCGGTGTACTCACTTAAACGTTCTTTCGCGTGAGCAAGCGCCTTGCTATCTTGATCAAACGCAAATAAATGCCCCGACTCCGAAAGCTGGCTCAACAAGTAAGCACTATGTCCTGCCCCACCGAGCGTACAGTCGACATACACACCATCTGGCTTTATGTTCAAGCTGTCTACCGTCTCTTTTAACAATACTGTCTCATGTTCAAACATCCGAGTATGCCCTCCTCTTTTAAATATCAAAGCCAATCATATTTTCGGCAATGTCTGCGAATGATTCCTGTGCGTCATCGAAGAATTTATCCCATTCTGACTTGCTCCAAATTTCAATACGACTTGCGACCCCGACAATCACCGTCTCTTTCTCGAGTTCCGCGTAGCTTGTTAAGTTGGACGGAATATTCATCCGACCTTGCTTATCAAGCTCACATTCCGAAGCCCCAGAAAAGAAAAAACGGGTAAAAGAACGAGCATCTTTTTTAGTCAGCGGGAGTGTTTGGATCTTCTCTTCCACTTTCGTCCACTCATCAAGCGGATAAGCAAAAAGGCATTTATCAAGCCCTCGGGTAATGACAAATTGATCCCCTAATTGTTCACGGAATTTAGATGGCACGATTAAACGGCCCTTTATATCAATGTTATGTTGATATTCGCCCATGAACATAGTCCATCCCCACTTTCTTATTAACAACTTTACCACAACTCCCCACTTCGTACCACCAAAAACTAAAAAAAAGCGCAAAAAAATAAACCTTGTCCTAAAAACAAGATTACTAAGCGCTGATATAGAGCGATTTTTTCTTATTCCACAGAAGTGGAGCACAAGTGGGGACATTTCCCACTAAACATTTAATATCCAGTTAATGTCTGGTTTATTTTTATATGGCATACTAGTTATATAAAGGAGGTTTCAGATTATGCGCCAATTATTTCTATTTTTAGCCACGATTGCAATCATTACACTTGTAGCCTGTTCCAACGAATCCAAATCAAGGGAATCAGAAAATATACCAAAACAGGAAACGGAGGAGAAAATCATGCCCAAGAAAAGCACAGCGAATTTGAATGCCTCTTTACTCAGAGCTACTAAAGCAAAAGATCTCGAACAAATCAGGTCGCTTCTTGACCAAGGGGCACAGGTCGATGCGGTGAACAGTAAGGGAGAAAGCGGGTTGCTCATCGCGACACACGAAAACGATATTCAGATGGCACAACTTTTCCTAAAGTATGATGCCGACGTCAATTTACAGGATCATATGCAAGATAGCCCCTTTTTATATGCTGGCGCAGAAGGCCGCACAGAGATCTTAAGGCACATGCTTTCCCATCACCCCGATTATAAATTAACCAATCGCTTCGGAGGGACCGCCCTGATCCCCGCCGCTGAAAAAGGCCATTTAGCGAATGTTCGACTGCTCCTAGCCGAGACCGAAATCGATGTCAATCACGTAAACAATCCAGGCTGGACAGCAATTTTAGAAGCCATCGTCTTGTCTAACGGTAATAAAACGCAACAACAAATCGTGCAGGCCCTACTCGAAAATGGCGCTGACCCAAATATTGCTGATGCAAACGGCGTAACGCCACTCCAACACGCCAAGGAACAAAACTATCACGCCATAGCGGACATGCTCCAAGCACACGGCGCTAAATAATTCAAAAAGAAGAGGCATACACCGGTTCCTCATACTCGGCCACACCTCTTCTTTTGGTAATAGTTCCTGTCGTCAATTGCCATCCACATGTTGTCAGAATAGAAGATCTCAGACCATTTCAAAAAACAAGCACAATACTTTTTGCCAACCCAATGACGAATAATAGCAAGTATAAAATCGCGAAAGCAAAAAAACAAATTCGCCAATAACCACGAATCACTTTGCGGAAATTAATATCGCCTTGCGACTTCGCATACATCGTCACAAAAACAATGCCTACCAAAAATAAAAACAACAAAATATAGAGCAAAAAGGACTGATCAAACAGCACAATCATGAAGAAATGCACCGCTAAAATTAGGAAAAAAGTCGTCACATCCGCGCTCCGTTTGATCGCTTTGGGTGTTCGCTTCGTCATATACTGCGTCACTATAAACGTCAACGTAAATATAAGTACTGGGACGATAATAACAAGCGCCGTCACATTCGTTAACCAATTCACTGTAAATATTCTCCCTCTAGCCCCTTCACTAGGCCGTATAATGTCTCTGAAATTGGAGCGGGTTTGCCCTGCCTTTTCGCAAGCTTGACTACCGCTCCAGTTATACTCTCAATCTCCGTCCGCCGCTTCGCCTTGACGTCCGTTGCCATCGAAGAAAAGTTCAGCGCCGTCGCCTCGCATATTCCAGATACCTTCTGAAATGCCTCCTCGCGCGCTAAAACGGTCGCCACTTCTTCCGTCAATCGCTTCAATAATTCCAACATATACTCATTATGTAACAATGCACCATTTGACACACCAAGAACAGCAGTCAACGGATTAATCACCGCATTAACCAATAATTTATTATACAACATTTCACGATAATCTACCTGCTCCAAAAAAAGAAAGTCTGGGTTCGCATCAAATATGCCATATAAAGCCTCGTTAGCACGTCCCCGATAAAGCGCCCAATTCGTTCGACCCATACCACGCCATTCCGCCACCCTATCATCGATTTTCCCGACGCCATGCTCACAAGATCCCACCAAAATCGTCTCCTGTGGCAAATTCGCTAACAATTCCAAATGCCCAATTCCATTTTGCAAAAATAAAAGCGGCGTCTCCAGAGAAATTTCGCCCCATTGCTTTTCGAGCGAATCTAGTTGATAAGACTTCACCGTTACAATAACGAGATCCATTTCCGAAAAATCGGCTTTTTCGATCCGCACGCCACGAACAGCAGCTACTTTTTCTGTTCCAGTTAACCTCACCGCTATACCATTATTTTCATTTATTACAACCGCTTGATGTTCGGAGTGCGTATAAAGCGTCACATCCGCTCGCAACATCCCAGCATATAAAAGTCCTAATGCTCCTGCGCCAATAATGCCCACCCGATAAGTCAAGCTACTCACTCCTTTTAAACACCTTGGCTCTATTTTAGCAAATCCTCGTGTATTTTGCATTTTTAAGAAAAACACCACGTAACATTCTCAAAAAAACTTATAAAAACTTATAAAAACTTATAAAAATATAACGAAAAACTTAATAACTAGCAAATTTTGCTTTTATATTGTATACTAACTTTGGTGATGCATATGGAACAAAAAGCGCGCGTAGCAAAAATTTTAGACTTGCTACAAGAAAGACAATCTCTCACACTCCCAGACTTAACAAGCTATTTCGGAATCTCTAAAGACACGGCCCGACGAGATATTCTAAAACTCGTGGAACAAGACCTAGCGGAAAGAACACGCGGCGGGGTCACACTCCCCAAATTAAAACAACAAATTGAAAATTACACCGACCGTTTAATACAACATAGTCATGCCAAACAACGCATCGCAAAAAGAGCTGCTTCGCTCATCCATGACAAGCACACAGTATGGCTAGATGTCTCCACCACCGTCCAGTTAATATCGGAACATTTGGCCACGCCAGATACATTTCTTGTGACTAACTCGGTAGACAACGCGCTGTCCTTTTCAAAGCAGAAGCAACGTATTTATTTACTCGGTGGTTTTTTTCACGCAGATTTTCACCTATTAAATGGAGCCTCGACCATCGCACAAATCCATCATTTTCATTTCGATGTTGCCTTTATCGGCGCTTCCGGAATTACAAACCAAGGTGTTTTCTACCCAGAATTTGATGATATCCAGCTACATCAAGCCATTAGTGATAACGCAAGCAAGACCTATCTATTGATCGATAGTTCCAAGTTTCATGTCACAACTAATTTCAAGATGGACTTCACAGGAATCGACGCCATTATTACAAACAGCCCTATTCCAAAAACACTTCTAGATACCCTAAAAGAACAAAATATAGCTTGTATTATCGAAGGAGAGTAAAATGATGCGTACCCTTATTAAAAATGTTGTTATCGCGACAGAACTAGGAAAAGAACCCGCCTATATTCAAGTAGAAGACGGACGAATTCAAGCGATTAGTTCACAGAATCCCGAAAGTCATTTTGACAAAATAATCGATGGGTTAGGAGAATTGCTAATCCCCGGAATGATCGATGTTCACATTCACGGCGCAAATCATTACGATATGATGGATGGCACAACAAAAAGCATTCAGGAAGTATCAAAGAAATGTCTGGCAACAGGATGCACTGGCTTTCTCGTCACTTCTGTCACCTCATCATTAGCGCAACTTATAGCCATGATCGAAGCCGTAAAACAAGTCATCGGTAAAGAAGAAGGCGCCAAAATTTTAGGCATTCATTTAGAAGGGCCTTACTTAAATATCGAGAAAAAAGGAATGCAGGATCCTCACTTTATTAGACATCCCGATTTAAACGAAATGAGGAAAATTATAGAGCACGCCAATGGATTGATCAAAATGGTTACGGTAGCACCAGAACTCCCCGGAGCAACGGAGCTGATTGATTACCTTAGATCACTTGATATCATTGTGGCTGCTGGACACACCAATGCGACCTACGAGGAAGCGAGTATCGCCTTTCATCACGGTGTAACACATATCACCCATTGTTGTAATGCCATGCCTCAAATTCACCATAGAAACCCTGGCATTACTACCGCAGCTTTAGAAAATGATCAAGTCAGTATTCAAGCTATTGTAGATAACGTTCACCTGCATCCAGGCATGGTCCGATTAATGCATAAAGTAAAAACTGCCAAGCGAATGGTTTTGATCACCGACGCCTTGCAAGCAATGGGTGTTGGCGACGGTGAATATCAATTCGGCGGACATCACGTTACTGTATTAAATGGAGTAGCTCGTTTAACAGATGGCACATTAGCTTCCAGCACCGTTACCATGAACCAAGCCTTAAAAATTGGAACAGAGATGGGAATTCCTCTTTCTGATGTTATTCAAATGGCTTCTAATACTCCTGCAACTATTTTAGGGCTCGAAGATTTAGGTGCCATTAAAGCTGGGAACATTGCAAATTTGGTTTTTCTAGATGAGCATTTTGAAGTGTCTAACGTTTTACTGGATGGCCTGTTAGTTTCCCTTTAGTGGATGGGGATTATATGTATGTATAGTCTCAATTAGTGTACGGAGCAGTTACTCTAGCTTTGCGTCATAAGAACCACTGAAGGATTACATGCTCACTTTGTTCGCATGCATATTGATGTTCTAATTCAGCGAAGGGTGCTTCATAAGAACCTCAACAAAAAAACCAGAAGATCCATGGCGTCTTCTGGTTTTTTTATTTGGGCAAGCGTACGTTTCGCTTGCTTTTGTTCACGCATAATTAGTTGCTTTCTACTACTTCTTTGCCGTTATATTGACCACATTCAGGACAAATACGGTGAGAAAGTTTGTACTCGCCACAATTTGGGCATTCAACCATACCAGGCACTTGTAATTTGAAGTGCGTACGACGCTTGCGTTTTTTTGCTTTAGATGTTCTTCTAAAAGGTACTGCCATTTCCATACACCTCCTTCGCGACTTTTAGGATATCTCCCTCATCGCAATCCATCTAAGAAAAATTTCTTTCTCTTAAAATATATTCCAGCTCTTAGAATTAGTCTTCTTTCTTATCAAAGAAATCGGCTAATCCTGCAAGACGAGGATCCACTTTTGTTTCTGCTTGTATTGCCTGTTGCTCCAGTTCTTCTTCTGTCACGACATTCCAATCGTTTCCTTCTGATAACGCATTTTCTATGTTATCGCTGTAGACTTGCATCGGAATTTCTAACAAAAGTAATTCTTCAATCACCGGTAACGCATCAATTTTATCGCCATCCATAAGGTGATGCATCTCATCCAGTACCTTCTCCTCTTTGTTCACATACGTTTCGATAGATTCGATATGATACGGATAAAGAACATCTTCAAATGTTCTGGCACATGGCAATGTCAGCGTTCCATCCAAAACAAGATTGATTAACACAGAATCTTGGCGCACTGTAATATCTCCTGAAACACGTACAAGACTTGCTTCACGGACATCGTGATTATGCTCTTTCAAGTATTCTGCCACATCTATTTCCTGCTCAAACGGCACTTTCTTACCACGGTATTTCTGTAGTTGAATTAATGACCATTTCATCGTTTATCACTCCAAGCGCAACAAAAAATATTATAGACTTTTCTAAGCCTTTTGTCAATCCCTATTTATTAAGCGAACCATGTTATCATGCGCGATTTTATGGTATTCTGGAAGTAATCGAAGGTAAGCATCGACAAGTTTCTTAAAAACATCTATCTTTTTCGAGATCAAATATAGGTTACCTTGACTCATTTAAATATCAAAACACCTATTACTATTGTGACATGGAGTTGATAATTTTGAAAGCAACAGGCATTATCGTAGAGTATAATCCTTTTCATAATGGGCACCTCTTGCATTTGCGGGAAGCTCGGAAACAAACCGATGCCGATGTTATCATTGCGGTAATGAGCGGTTCTTTTTTACAGCGTGGCGAGCCAGCTCTTCTTCCAAAATGGGAGCGCGCGCAAATGGCTATCGATGCTGGTGTCGACCTTGTAGTAGAATTGCCGTTTCATTTCGCTACGCAACAAGCAGATATTTTTGCAAACGGTGCGGTTGACATTCTAGATGCGCTTGGTGTGCAGACGCTCTTTTTTGGAAGTGAAAATGGAGATGCGGACGCCTTTACTCAGACTGCAAAGTTGTTGACAGAACAAAGTATACCTTTTAAAGCCGCTATGGGTCGTTTCTTGGAGGATAAGGCGAATAGTTATGCTGTAGCTTGGAATTTAGCAATTCGCGAAATAGCACCCAATTTAGCGCTTGATTTAGCACAACCTAATAACATACTGGGATTCCACTATACGCGGGCTATCATCGAGCAACGAAAAAGGATAGAAATTGCAACGATGACTCGGCAAAATGCAGGCTACCATGATGAAAGCCCGGCGCACCATTCTATTGCTAGCGCGACCGCTATACGCCGCATGTTACTAGCGAACGATTGGCAATCAGTGAAACAATACGTACCCGAAACCACACTTGCGATTTTGCACAAATACCGTGAGACATACTCCTTCGTGTCATGGGATGATTTTTGGCCGTTACTGCGTTATCAATTGATGATGGCGCCAACAAGTCAGTTACAGGCCATACGCGGCGTTTCTGAAGGCATTGAGAACCGTCTGCAACAAGCAACGCAACTTGCAACAAATTTCGATGAATTCCTAGGCGCTGTGACAACAAAGCGTTACAGCAGCGCTCGAATCAAGCGAATCTCCTTGCAAATACTCGCACAACAAGCACAAACAAAAGCGCCTATACAAAATTATATTCGCCTTTTAGGTATGTCCTCCGCAGGGCAAAGATACCTCAGCCAAGTTAAAAAAGTAGCTACTTTGCCGATTGTCAGCACCGCCTCAAAAACCGACCCAGCACTCATTCAAAAAGATGTTTTAGCGACAAAACTGTATTCACTTTCACCAAGCTTAGGAGACCAACTTCTACGCGATTATCACACATCACCATATAGAAAAAAACTTTGACCCAAGCGGTCAAAGTTTTTCTCTGGTCTCTATTTTTTCTCGGTCACTGTTTTTAAATAATCTAGTGCCTCTTGGAATGTCTTTACAGGGACGATCTTCATCTTGGAATCAATCGCTTTCGCTGTTTTCACCGCGTCTTGATAATTGCTCACAGCCTTAGGGTCCGCCTTTTTCATTTCTGGCGTCACTGTATCATCTGGAGCAAAGAAAATTTCGACATCATCGCGATCTGCTGCAACAATTTTTTGATCAATACCGCCGATTCGGCCCACATTCCCGTCTACATCAATGGTTCCCGTGCCTGCAATATTATGCCCTTTTGTCCAATCGGTCTTACCAAAATGATTATAAATTTCAAGCGTGAACATCAAACCCGCGGATGGCCCGCCGATTTTTTCGGAGTCAATCGTTATTTTAGGATCGGTCACTAGCTTTTGGTCATCAACGAGTGAGATTCCGATGCCAGGCATTCCTTTTTTATCAATGTCAATCAGTTCAATCGATGCTTTTTCAGATTTATCTTGATGTTTGTAGCTGATCTCGACTTTGTCCCCCACTTTTTTACTGCGGACATATTTAATAAACTCGGCACTAGATTCGAACGTCTTACCATCGATGGCCGTAATCAAATCTCCTGCAGCTAAATATTTCGCTGCCGGTGCATCTGGCATCACACTGAGCACATAAACACCGCGATACTCCACCTTCACCGATTTCCCCGCCGCTTTATAAGCCACCTGGATCGCGTTGTTTTTCGACTGATTCATGAGCGATAATTGGCGTACATTATATTCTTCATCCGTCTCATTTTCTCCACGAACATCGGATTCTTTCTCAATCTCCTGATATGGCAACACTTTCGCCGCTAAATAAGCGTATATGTTGGCTTGCCCCATCGCAATCGTCACCAAACGAAATACGCCTTCACTATTGCTCGGGTATCCTTCCACTGAAACGAGCGGACTCAACTTGTCGGCGCTCCCCGGTCTCGTAACATAATATGGTAACGGTACAAAAAATGCGACAACTAAAGCCAAGACGATCAGCCCAGCTAAGAGTTTTTTCCAATTCTTTTTAATCATCTTTTTTCTCCTGTATTCCTAGTTTATTTAACAGCGCTTGGTGCACGATCGGTGGTACAAGTTCAGCAATATTACCATCATACTGCGCCACTTCCTTTACAATACTCGAACTTAAAAAGGAATACTGCGAACTCGTCATGATGAAAAACGTCTCAATGTGATCATCCAACACGCGGTTCATCGATGTAATCTGCATCTCATATTCAAAATCACTAATCGCCCGCAACCCGCGCACAATCACATCCGCTTCTTTTTGCTTCGCATAATCGACAAGCAATCCCGACGCACTTTCCACGTGCACATTTGGTAGATGCTTTGTTACCTGCTCCATCAAATAGATCCGTTCTTCCACATCAAACAACGACTTCTTCGACGAATTATTCAAAACGGCCACGTACAACACATCAAAAACCTTTGCCGCGCGCGTAATAATATCCAAATGTCCATTCGTAATCGGGTCAAAACTACCCGGACAAACCGCGATTTTATTCATTTTCGGCCACTTCCTTCTCATATTCGAAAATCGACAGCACCGTAATGCCATAGCGCTCTTCCCGAATTTTTTTAAATCCCGCCACGATTTCCGGCAACAACGCATCCGCATCATGCTCACAAATAGCTAATGCCGCATCGTTCACCAACGCAAGCTCCGCAAGCGACGTCAAAAGCTGCTCCAACTGCTGCTTCTTGTATGGCGGATCTAAAAAAATTAGATCAAACGACCACTCATTCTTCGTCAAAACTTTAAGCGCCCGCTTCGCTTCATTCCTAAAAATATGCGACCGTTCTTCCAGATGACATGCCGCCACATTCCCGTGTACCGTCTTAATCGCCGCTTGCGCCTGGTCAATAAACACGCACTCGCTTGCCCCACGACTGAGCGCTTCGATACCCAATCCGCCACTTCCAGCAAACAAATCAAGCACCTTCTCCCCATCAAAAAAAGGGCCAATAATCGAAAATAGCGACTCTTTAATTTTATCCGTGGTCGGTCTTGTATTCGTTCCTGGCACCGCCTTCAAATGATGCCCTTTACGTTCTCCAGCAATAACTCTCATCTATATATGTACCTCCAAAATACAAAACGACATCACCCAGCCTCGCAAAAACAAGGCCGAATCATGCCGCTATTGTTATTAAATACTGATTTGTACGTCTTCCATGCGGTCACGAAACTTCATGTCTTTCTTCGATTCGTATTCCGTGTTTAAAAACGGCCGATACGATAATTCCACACGTTTCACATAATGGAACCGCGATAATTTAGCTGAAATTTCTTCCACATCAACCATATCACAATACAACACCGCATATTTCAATTTCCTAGAAACATAGTGCACATTTCCAAAACGCTTTAAAGAACGTACTTGTTTCAAATGATTCATCCAAATAATAATGGATTGACGTTCATTCTCCATTGCCTTTCCTCCCTCTTAAGCTGAGCAACTACAACCGCCGCCTGTGCCACATCCACCTGTAGAACAAGAAGACTTGGATTCAAAAAACGGATTTCCAGTTGGAACCTTAATATTTTCCGAGACAGCATCTGCCAAAATAAAACTAATTTCATCGAGTAAACTTTGTAAATCCATCTCCGCTTGCCGAAACGCTGCGACATATTCATCCATGTCAACCTCACGTTTATATTGACGAGCCAAACGATTCACTTCTTTATAATCCGGATGATAGCGACCAAAACGTTGCACTTCATCGTATTGTTCCTTTATCTTTGCCAAGCGCTTAATACGCTGATCGGTTGGTAAACTTGTCGTCATTTGGTGTAAGCATTCGCGATATCGATCCGCTTCTACTGACTCCAAAATCATCGATGCAAGGTCATCTGACATATCGAGTAGCGCCAGATTTTCCATTGTAGCAAGCATCTTGCCACCTTCTTTCCATCGTAAATCAAATTACAAGCTCCATTATAACACGATTCTGCAAAAAACGCTTTACTTTTGCAAGAAGTTCTGCGTGTAAAATTTCCGATAAGTTCCAGCCCCCATGTCCGTGAAACTATCATCAAACAAGTTCTTGCGGTGTCCAGCCGAGTTCAACCAACCTTCTACTGCCGCCGGAGCATCCAAATAATTCGATGCAATATTCTCCGCTGCCTTCTGATAATCGACACCCGCGCGACTCATCCGATCGCCAAGCGAACCGTATGTCGGTGAATCATGATCAAAATATTTGTTCTGATACATATCCACACTATGCCCATACGCTACTTTGGCAACCGCTTCGTTCCAATCCAACTGCTTCTTGTCGTAGCGACTACGGAAAATATTCGAAATATCAAATACTTGCTGGTCCGACGCTTTATCAATCTTGTCCCATTCCGCGTCCGTCACAACATCTTTAAAAATATCCCCTTGATACGTCATTTCGTACGGATGCATCTTAATCAGCGACAGCTTATTGAAATAGCGCACACTGATGACCTTTGACTCAAATTTATCAAAATTCACCTGTGCATACACACCATTTCCAAGGCTGATGAGCGGCCGAATATTAAGCTCATCCTCCGACAACTCAAACCGATAGTAATTGTCCTCGTAATTAAACGTAATCTCCGACTGCAATTTCATATTCAGAAAAACTTTTTCCGTCGCCATCCCGATTTTAAACGGCGCTAGCGGCAACTTATCACCGAGACCATAAATCGTTTGTACCTTCTGATTAACCACACCGACCTGCATATACTGGTCATCTGTTTGATGGAAAATGTAATTCTGATACCCATATGGAGACTCATCAACCCGCTTTGGATCGCCGTATTTCTTCTCCAGAACTGATATATCTTTATTAATATAAGTCGCAAGACTAGTTGCCGTCTCCGCTTTTGGATCATTCTCATTTGTTTTATTTTTATCTACATTCCCTTGTTGCACAGCCTTATCTTCCACAGAATTTACATCTGTAGGCGTTTCAAAAAATAGATCCGTGTAATAGCCGACAAAAAGACACACCACCACCACAGAAAGTGTTCGTAAAATAAATCGCATAGACTTCTGCACTCCTTCATGCTACTCTCTCTATTGTATCGGCTTTTCGTCAAAATTACTAGTAAGAAAAGCGAATTTTTTCGCAATAAAAAACCCGACCGCAAAGTCAGGCTTTTGTCTTATAAAAATACACCGATAATGACCATCGATACGAACAAAATAGTCATGTAATTAATCGAGTATACAAAGCTGATTCGCGCCCACTTCATGCTGTCTTCCATTTTGAATCCATACAGGCATAACGCTAACCAAATAACGTTTAAAACTGTCGCCAAAATGACATAGACAAGGCCCAGTTCCCACATGAAAAACGGTAAAATCGTCAAAAGTACCACCCAGAAAAGCGTACTCCATTTTGTCCGTTCGATGCCTTTTACAACGGGTAGCATAGGAATACCGGCTGCTGCATACTCCTCTTTCCGCTTAATCGCAATCGCATAAAAATGCGGTGGTTGCCAGCAGAACATAACGAGGAACAACATAATCGGTACAGCACTAAACGTCGGCTCTACTGCAAACCAACCGATAAGCGGCGGCACAGCACCCGAAAAACTACCAATCACTGTATTACTGACCAATTTCCGCTTGGCCCACATAGAATAAACAACGACGTATAGGAAAATACCAATCAAGCCGATGACACCAGCCTGCCACGTTGTCATAAATAGCAATGCTTCACCGACAATACCAAGAACCGCCGCGATGAGAAGCGCCCGTTTCCCAGAAATTTTACCCGTCATCGTTGGGCGATTTTTCGTCCGTTCCATGATCCCGTCAATATCGCGATCAATTACATTATTAAACGCACCCGACGCAGCCACGACCATTCCTGACCCCAAAATTGTAAAAATAAGAACGTCGAGATTCTGCATAAACGAAACGTTCGTTAACTGAAATGCGAGCCACATCCCTGTAAAAGCTGTAATCGTGTTGGAATTAACAATCCCAATCTTCACGAGTTCCGTAAAATCTTTCACAGTGAACTTCGCAGCAGTATCCACATTTGCTGTCTTCTCCATTTGATTCACTTGTTTTCCCCCTTAGCTTGTGTTGCACTTTACAAATTTCTCACATAGATTATTAGGTCTATGATTGCTTATTAGTTCACAATATCCTTATGAACGCCATCCTAACTATTATCGGAAATAAACACCCTAATTGTCAAGCCATTAAGCTTCATTTGAGCAAGAAGAACTGCCTATGCAACTTTTGGTTCGCCTTCTGATTTCACAAGCCACACTCTTTACTTACACCTTCAAACAAGTTAAAATGAGATAGTATATGGCAATGCAATTTATTTGTATGCTCAGTTTTGAATTAATACATACGAAGGAGGAAACCATCCAACATGAAAACATTTCTAAAAGTCTGGTCCGTGCTGACAATTCTGTGCATGACATTCGTTGTGTTCGGCGGCGCGCTCGTGACAAAGACAGGTTCTGCAGACGGCTGTGGTAATACTTGGCCACTTTGTAATGGACAATTTGTTCGCCTAACAGACATTACACCAGAAAAAATTATCGAGGTTATGCACCGACTCACAACAGGAATTAGCTCTATTTTCGTTATTGTTTTAGCCATTCTAGCTTGGATTTATATTAAAGATCGTCGCGAAACGAAACCACTTGCGATTATTGCTGTTGCATTCCTAGTATTGCAGGCCTTCATGGGAGCTGCAGCCGTTATGTGGGGACAAAATCCTTACATCATGGCGCTACACTTCGGCATTTCGATCATTTGCTATGCTGCCATCGTCTTACTTTGTCTCCTTATCTTTGAAGTAGACAACAAGTTCGACGCCAGAAACATGGTCATTGGCAAAAAGCTAAAAGTGAACATCTACCTGCTCACGATTTACACATATCTCTCGGTCTACACCGGCGCTCTCGTACGTCATGAAAAAGCAAGCCTCGCCGTACCTGCCTGGCCCTTTGAGAACGGTAAGTTCGTCATGCCAACCAATGTGCAAGATTATGTACAATATTTACACCGCCTCGCCGCTCTCATCCTTGTCGTGTGGATTTTGTATGTCACTTGGATTGTATTCCGAGAGTACAGCCATTATCGCGTCCTAAAATATGCGATGGTGCTCGAAATTATTTTCGTAGTAGCCCAAGCGTTTACGGGTATCATGTCCGTGGTTACCAATGTCAATCTGTATGTCGCTCTGGCACATAGCTTAATTATCACCATGATGTTCGCCTTGATGACCTACCTATGTCTACTCGCTAGCCGTAGTAAGCAAAATCGGTTACGCATCCGATAGATCTCAACTAAACATAAGCAGAATCCACGCCCTGTGTAAAAAGAGGATAACGTGAATTCTGCTTATTTTTGTGGAGATCCCTTTTGTTCTAGTTTCGTTTTTTATGGTAGAATGAATAAATAACTTGAAGAAAGTAGGGAATCGGTTGAAAGCTCCACGTCGCAGTATTTTTTATGAATTATTTATGCTCGTTTTAGTCATCCTCTCTCTCCTAACCATCCCGATACACTCCCCAGCAGTAAACGTTCTTAATATTGTTATTTGGGCCGTTTTTGCGGTGGATTATTTTGCAAGATTGATTCGTGCTGAAAATAAAATAGAATACATTAAAACTCATCTCTTTGAACTAATCGCTATTTTACCAGTATATAGTTTCTTCCGCTTGGCTCGTGTTGTTAGCCTCATTCGGATATTGCGACTAACAGCTATTGGAAAGCGCTACATTATCCCACTGTATAGTTTCTTGCGTACGAACGGCTTTAATCGGATGGTCAACACCTTTGTCATTCTCGTGATACTCATCCCTATCCCACTCATTTTCGTCGAGCCCAGCATCAAGAACTACCCTGATGCACTTTGGTTCTCTATCGTTACAACAACAACCGTCGGATATGGCGATATCGTTCCAGTCACTGGCCTTGGTCGCTTCCTCGCCGTGTTGCTCATGCTTTTTGGAATCGGTTTTATCGGGATGCTTACTTCTACCATTCGTAGCTTTATCACGAACAATCACAAAAGGCTTAATAGCTCCGAAAAAATAACTAAAATCACAAAAAGTATCGAGCAAGCTGGCACGCTAACAGAATCAGAAATCCAAATGATCCAAACCTTCCTTCATAGTAAGAAAAAGGAAGAGAATACGCCATAAAAAAAAGTGTTTGCGCCTTGTCTTGTCGACAGAGCACAAACACTTTTTTATGCAGATAAATTAAAGGACCAACCGATTCCGTACTTATCTGTTAACTGGCCGAATTTCTCAGACCAGAACGTTTTTTGTAACGGCATCACTTTCGTAGCACCTTCCGATAGAGCATCGAAATAACGCGTAAGTTTATCCGCATCTTTCGTATCTAACACAAGTGTCACGTTATTTCCAGGTATGAAATCGGCCATGAACGGCGGTGTATCGGAGAACATAACGGTATCTCCCTCGATTTGAATACTCGCATTCATCACTAATTTCTTAGTCGCGTCATCCATTTCTGGTCCACCTTCTTCTTTCCCATGAAGATCACCATACGTCATCAAATCTGTGCATTCTGATCCGAAAATCTGACCATAAAATGCAATGGCTTCACGCGCCTCTGTTTTAAAATTGATATAAACCCCTAATGTCATCTTTTATTCCCACCTTCATTTGATTTATAACGCTTTCATTCCTAGTAATTATATCATGTTATAACCAAAAAGAAAACTAACATATAAAGTAAGTACCGTGATTCTGCACTTTTGATTAAGTAACTAGATTGATCAAACGGGTCTCGACATCAAAACGATAACGCTCTGAAAGCGCCTCTACTTCTAAGATTCTAATGAGTTCTTCTTCTGTCCCATGTCCATGCAAAATGTTCTCATGACAAAAAGCAACTGTCACCAAATCATCCGAGCGTTCAATACATTCTAACTTGTCACCAAGGCAAATCTCGCCCACTTCAATCGTACGACATAAATATCCTGTAAACCCTGTATTTCTAACTTCTTTGAATAATTCAGATAAATCATTTCGTTTACCAATCGTGGCACATGGATTGCGCGCCTCTGTCACTTGGATGATCGCCCTACCAATCCGAAATACATCCCCAATGCAGACATCTTTTTCAAGCATATTGGTTACGGTTAAATTTTCTCCGAATGCTGCGTGTGGTAATGCTATTTGAAATTGTTCATTCCAACGCGTGTAATGCTCAGCAGGATAAATGCACACGGTACGATCTGGCCCACCGTGATGCCTTAAATCATGCGAACGATCGTTTACAAACCCATATTGCGTTAACATGGCTTTTTCTACTGGTTGTTTGATAATCCCTGTCATCATTGATTTCTTTTTACCAACTGGCATCTCTTTTGGCTCACCAATTGCGAGCCCAACAATTTCTCTATCCATGCCCTCACCCTCTCTGATGCTTTCAATTTAACAAAAAAACGCCGAACTTTCAAGCTCTGACGTCCTTTATTTAGATTTTATTTGTTGCTACCTTCACAATTCTGACAATTATCCAGATGAAAATGGTAACATTGACAACAACGATTACAAATAGCATAAACATAGTAATAAATACCATCCCTGAGCTGTCTTTTGTTGAGAATCCGTATAATCCAACAATAACAAGAAACAAAATGTTAACTGCTGTCGGAACCAAGTCGACCAATAATACCGTTTTCGCATGCTGTTTCACGTACGCCGATTTAACCAACATCCATACAACAGCAGGGAATACAATTGGTAAAAAGAAATGGCTCGCATAAGAAAGAATTGCCCAAACTTTATCGCTTGTCATGCCCTTTCCAACCTCCTGTTATTTTTTTCGCTTTGTTATAAAAGTCCATAAAGCTAGAACAAATGCTAAACTAGCAATGCCTAGCGAAATCCATTGTATCACAGAAGTCGTACGCTTATCATCCTCTGTTGCCGCTTCGCTTGCTTTTTTCCCGTGAGAATCGGTCGCGCTATCCGATACAGCTTTAGAAATCGTAGTAGTCGCATGTGGGTAATCTGCGTCCTCATTTCCCGTCCATTCCACAATGGAACCATCTTGATAGTATTGATAGGCATTCCAATCTACTGTTTCGGCTTTGTCTGGATTTTGCGCGACAAAACTAAAGCGTTGAAATTGACCATTCTTAATGCCACCTGCCGTCGCCGTCCATGTCACCGTGTTGTCAGCCTTGTTAACCACTACATTCCATCCAGGAACCGGCTCATAGGACTGAAACGCAACACCTGTTGGAATTTTAATAACCAATTTCGTCGTTGGGCTATCCTTTTCCACAGGCACTTTCACCGTATACGTTTCCCAAGCGCCTGTCGTTGATTCCGTTGGTGCAACTGTCACGTGCGCACTAGCCAACACCGGCGAGATCACCAACATCGCACCCGTCAATAAACCTGTCATCCATTTCTTCATTCCTGCCACTCTCCCTTATTGCTTTATTTTGATTGTAAACGTTTTATCCACCTCTGAAAAATCATTGGCAAGCGCATGAATCTTGATTTTCCAACGCCCTGTCGCATTCAAATATAAACCACTTGCCACGTATTCCTTTTGCGCATTTTGGAGCGCTTCGAATTCGCTTGGTTTTTTGCCACCACTCGGAGTCGCTGTCAACGTCACTTTCTGAAAATCCGTCCGGACTTGCCCATCACGATCTGTAAACACAACAAGGAACGTGTTATCACCAACGATTGCCGGCGCGATTTTCAGTGAGACAAAACCGGAATCCGTCGCCATTTCTTGCGAAAAAGCAACCGGCGGCGCGGGCGGTGGTGTCTGTACATTCGTCAAAAATGCCGCCACGCCAAGAATCACAAAACCAATGCCAAACTCAGCGACCATCGTTTTTGCCGACATCATTTTCCCAGTTTGCCGCATGTACAAATAATGCACCAATCCAAGCGCGCCCATCACGAGGAACAACGCCACTTTCAACAAAATAACCTTGCCATACTCCGTCGTAAACAGCTTCGGCATCGATCCCAAATTCATCACGCTCATCAATAGCCCACTCACAATAATTAATCCGACGAAGCTTGCCGCCCATGGGCTAAACCGGTTCCAAGTAAGTTGCGCCTCCTCCGGCATTTTCCGCAAAAGGACGAACAAGACCAAAATACCACCGACCCACGCAGAAGCACTGACTAAATGCAGAAAGTCCATCGGAATCGCGATACTTTTATCCGAGCTCCCCGCCGCATGTCCCTGCATCGCTTTAGCAAACAAGATTACCGCGAACAAACAAAGCGGTACCAGCCATAACCACGTGCGTCCCAACCAATTTTTCCGAAAAATAACGATAAAACTCGCAATTAATAATAAAAATGACACCATCTGGAGTAACCATAAATGTCCGATTCCAGAATGACGAATAAGTTGCCCCATGGCCCCAATATCCAGTACTTTCCCACCTGTATAGATCTGAACTTGCACGGGCAAAAATAACAGGAAACCAAGCGTGAGTAGTCCAGCGCCAACATACAGCACGCGTCCCGCTCTTTTAGATAACCGTTTGTCGATCATTCCCCGATACAACACCAAGAAAAACAACAGTACCCCTGCAATCAAACTAAAGCCTATGTATAAAACCATTTTTACTATCGTGCTTGGCCAAGCAGATGTTGCATTTCCACCTATTTCCGAACCTGTCGCAAAACTTTTATCCGTTTTGCCGACTTTAAAAGAGATAACCCCAGAAACCGGATGTCCATCAGCTGATACCACACGCCATTCCGCACTGTAAACATCTGCTGGTAGCGAATCTTGCACGCCGACCTCAACAACATGATCATTTTCTGGATTAATAAACGCTTTTCCTTTTTCCACACGATTTCCTTTTGAATCCCTAATAATGATCGAAGGATACTCATTTTGAATCATCTCGGTGAATGTTAATACGACCTTTTTTGGCGCCTGATCAAGCGTCGACTGGTCCACTGGCGTCGAACTTTGCAAGTACGCATGGGCATTTGCCACAGTTGGCGAAAGACAGAAGAAGCAGACCACTAGAAAAAGCCCCGTCCCCCACCATAAAATTTTTCTCACTATTCACACCCCTTCTCTTCGCGAAAAAAACATCTACCCTCCTAAGATACCATGCCCCATTTATTTACGAAATTAATTTGCTTCAAAAAAGAAGCCCAGAACCTCCTCAAAGACTCCCGGCTTCCATTCCGCCAAACCCTCGCCGTACGCAAGCGCGGATTCAGCTATATTGAGTTATTTAATCATGTTGTTGGATCAGCAACAACGTTCCAATGAAGCGCTGCATTATAATCCCCAGCCTTAGCATCATGCGGAATCACAAGTGCCACACCGTCCGTTCCACCAAGCAGAATCGAGTTCGAGCCCATACCACCATTTTCAGAAGCAATCGCAATATCAATTTCGTCCCCATCGCTATTCAAGTTGCCGCCTACCGTTGTAATCTTATCATCGGCACCGTTATACACAGGCTTGAATTGTAATTCGCCACCTTCTACTAATTCACCGGTTTGCGATACTTTTAATGTCCATCCAGTTCCTGTTCCACGTAAATCCGCCACATTCACAAAAGCCGGAATCGTAGTATCACCAACGACATCATCGTTAGAAAAGATCGTTTCCTCTCTTCCTGTCAGCGTATGATCATCAAAATTTAAATCTGACACATAATTAATACGCAATGGCCCCTCAATCGGATTAACCGGATCGATTGGCAACTCCGGTAATTCCGGATCAATTGGATTAGTAATCGGCGGGTCTACCACACCACTACCTGGTAAAACGTTCACCGTCGCCTCACTCGTCGCCTTATCCGGACCATCAAATTCTGCAGCACCAGCGCCCGCAGCATATATACTTATCGTCATTCCAAAAATCGTTAAACCTGCCATCATTTTCTTCTGCTTCATCATCTACTCAACCTCTTTCACTCTCTAATTTTTCGTTCCCTCATGTATATTAAGCTTAATATAATTAATATTCCGCCTATAATTAATGAAAAAACAGAATTATTATCTCCAGTATGTGGCAATCCTACCTCATCTACAGGTGCTTCTTCCACTACTTCCAATTCATTTTCGACAATTCGTATATTAATATCGGACTTGCCCGTTGTGGCCTCCACATATTGATGTCCTGAAATCCCGAGTGAAACGACTACTACGAAAAGCAAGCCTCTACACATACTCGAATTTCTTTGCCTTTTCAAAAGCTCACCTCCTTTCTCGTCAACGTTTTAGCAATATATGAACCTTGCTCTGTATATCCTTTAAAAATGACATACTCATCATGAAATTCTGCCTCAATCAAACCGATATAATCCAAACAAATCATCTGGTTGTATATGTCGCCTCCGAATGACTCCTCTTCCTTATCTTGCAAAAATAACAATCCATCCATCGTTCCACCTACTCCGGTCGTAAGTATAGTCCAACATCCCATTCATCAATATTCCTGACTTTGACTGCATCAAAACGTTGAAATTTCTTCTCTAAGATATGGCGTGGATTTGCTTCCCCGTGATCATGCACGGCAATCCAGCGGTTATGACACCGGTTTTTCTTATCTGTAAACTCCACCTGAAAAATAGCAATATCGTCAAAATGATGGTCAACTTTCATCTTCCTCACTCCTCTTCTTCATTCCTAGTTTCTTCTTCGTCTCATGTTGTCTCCAAAACAACACTATCACCAATCCTAATAAAATAATAATGGCGGCGATAAATCCAATCGTGGACCAACCTCCTTTATCCAAATCTAGCGCCGTATCATTCAAATCGCTGGCCGTTTCCTTGTCTATTTTAAAATCGCGTTCCCAAGCCCAACTATCTTCCCCCGAAGCTGCTGTCAATTTTAATGTATAGTTGCCAGGCTTTAGTGGTTGATCCTGTGTATGAATCGCATAATCAAAATTAGAATTCGGTGCCATCCGTAACTTCTTTGACTGTTGCTCGAATAGTGCCTTACTACCATTTTCACGGAATACCTCTGCTTTTATCGCCAAGTCCCGTATGATAACGGCTTGATCATTTTGTAAGTTTGCCGTTATTTTATTGCGATAATTTTGCTGTGCTGCTTTTATTTCTCCTAAATTCAAATTAGGTTTTACCAACGTATCATTTTGCGAAAGCACGACGCCAATTGTATAGGAAAACCGATTTTGTAACTTAGCGCTCTCAGCCCCATCCGTCGCCTGCTCTTTTTCCGAGAAGACAATCCCCCCTAAGATGACACCATTCTTCTCCTCATCCGGCATCTTGACCTTTATTTTAGCCGTCGCCTTCGATTTCGCTTTCACGATGATTTCTTTCTCGGCGATTTCAGCCAGCGCCCCGAAACCATGTTTGAGTGACTCATCCATCGGTCGTTTGGTCGCATTATAATCCACGATACCATTCCCATTCGTAAATGCTGTATTGGCCGCAGCCTCAATCGTCAAATCCTTATCTGTAGCGTTATGAAGCGCCACTTCTAACTCTTGTTCCTGTCCTGGCTTCATTTTTAAATTAAAATAACTCGTGGCGTCACCTTGTTGATTCGCAGGTAAAACCGCCTTCACAGAAAAGGCCGGCTCCTCCGCAAAAACTGGACTTTTAACCACATACATACTAATAAAACATACCAATATCAAAATCGTTTTTTTCATATTTACTCCTCCATCATCTTATCCGGTAATCAAGTTCTCACTGTAAGCATCGTACGTCATATGCATAATATCAGAAGGCATATCCACAATTAACTTATTAATAAATTCCAACTCTCGAACCGTCGGAAAAGGTGAAATCCGCAGTGATAAACAATTATTCAGATTTCCTTCAATATCATAATTATGCAAAAATATATCGACATCACGCTCCCGGATTGCCTCTTCCGTTATCTCCTCATTAAAAAGAAAATCATATTTCACACCATGCGGGATATGTTGTCTGACACGTGTCATCAAATAATTCATATAAGTCGACTCCCCAGAGAAAGCAAACAGGATTGTTTTATTCCGGTAATTCTCTTCCCCACGGTACGCACACGTTAGCATCGTCAAACTCACAGCTACATCTTCCCGATAAGCGATTGGCAAATCCTTCACATGTTCATTTTGTGTCAATTGATCCAACCAGTAACGATACGTGTATGGATATTCAGACTTCGTATAGACATTAAGCTCATATGAATTCTTTTGGAATACTTCCGATATTTGTGTGAGTAACGTAAGATTTTCGGTGAAAGCAATAAAACTTGCGTGAGCATGCTCCAATTTTGTAGCAGGAATTCCTAGGTGCTGTAAATGCCTCCATGCGAACAAATCCTCATATATTTCTATACATCTATCTTCCCCGCGCATCTGAAAGTGCTTTCCATCATTCAACTTATAGACAACACTATCCAAACAAATGATATACGCATAGATCATCTCATCTTCCGGAATACTTCCAAACTCAAAATTCACCATCAACTCGTCCTCATATAGTTGTCTAAAAATTTGATAGCTACTCTCCTCTGAAATCTCACCTTTCAACGCCTCACTCAGCTTAATATAATTACTATTCTCCAACCGCTGTGTGATAACGCCAAGCCATGACACCATGCGATGATAATCTAGGTGCAACACTCGATCTAGTCGTTTTTCCGCTTTTTCCAACATTTTTTTATAGAAATGAGAAATCACTTTCTTCTCCTCCACACTCGCTGACAGGACATCCGTTTGCTTCCGTTGATTAAGATAACTAAAATAGAAACACCGAATATCGCTTTCCTTCCCAGCAAGTTGAAGTGGAGCTGTCTCCAAATCTAGTTTATATGGTTTTATTATTTTCACAAGTGTATTAGTATAACGGCGTAATGTCATTTCAGAAATCCAAAGTTTCTCACTCCACTGCGCCACTGAAAAATGCTCTCCCCGAAACATCGCATCCAGAATTTGAAATAAAGGGCTGTTACCGATGAAACTCTGAATAAAATCACTGATGGAAAATGCAGCTTGCCATTCCAGTAAAACACTCTTATTTCCAATATTCGCAAGCCACACCCCTTCTGGAAATACGTCTTCTAAAATTTCCAAATCTTTTTTTAATGTTTTTATGCTGACATTAACCACATCTGCTAGTTCCTCGATTGTGCTTGGATGACGAGACTTTACAAGATAGTCTAGCAAAATAACTAGTCGCTTATTCTTTTTATCTGTCAGTAAGTCTAAATACAATTTGTTCATTTTTTTCTCCTCCTCGCAAGAACCTTATTATTTCATTTTTTAGGTATGTTTTTCAATAACTTTTTTTTCTTCATTTTGGAATAAAGCTATACTTTGTGGCTAGTTAAGTAACGCCAAGACTTGTAAAAAACGGATAATACAACTTATCGTCCTACTTATCTTGTTCTTTATACCATAAAAACGCGCAAAAATAAAACTGGAATAGCCGGAACATCATTCATGTTCTGGTTATTCCAGTTCTGTTATTGCTTGACCCGCGCCACAAATTGAAACCTATTACCAACATATTGTGAACGAGTAAACTCAAATGGTCTACCATCTTGTAAAAATGTAATTTGTCGTAATTTCATCACTGGAGAACCTAGTTTTACATCCAAATATGGCGCCACTTTTTCAGAAACAAGCGCGGCCTCCATAATTTGTTCTGCTTCACCGATATTTTGGCCCAGTTTCGACAAAATAGCCTCATATAGCGAGTCCATAATATCTTCTTTATTCAATAGCGAAGCAATGTTTTCTGGAACGACAACAACCTCAAACAAGATCGGAATTTTGTCACCGTAACGAATCCGTTCAATCCGCATCACATTACTATTTTCAGGTAATTGCAAGGCCTCCCGTTCTTGTACGCTCGCGGGCCTGATACCATACGAAACAATCCGTGATGATGGCGTCTTGCCCTCATGAATCATTAAATTCGTAAAACTCGTTACAGCTTCCAAATGCTCCGTCATCTTCTTCTCAGCAATGTATGTTCCAGCACCAACACGGCGTTGCAGAATCGTGTCATCCACAAGCCCTTGAATAGCTTGGCGAACCGTCATCCGGCTCACATGAAACATCTCGGCTAACTGACGCTCTGCAGGAATAGCTTTTCCAACTTGCCACGTGCCATTTTCTATTTTCTGTTTAATTTCACCTTGGATTTGAATATAAATGGGTATTCCCGATGACTTATCTATCA
Source organism: Listeria grandensis (assembly GCF_014322885.1). Classification (NCBI taxonomy): domain Bacteria; kingdom Bacillati; phylum Bacillota; class Bacilli; order Caryophanales; family Listeriaceae; genus Listeria; species Listeria grandensis. The sequence goes on from NZ_JAASUG010000003.1 coordinate 42,641, forward strand.
TTTTTACACCTTCTTTTTTGTAGAAGTGAATTATATCATACAACACCAAGCTATGCCATTCTTGTAAGAACGAACTAGCTTGGTGCTCTCTATTGCTTATAAAAGTGATGCTGCTGCCTTATCGACAACAATCGTCACATCTGGATGGTTCTGTAAGACAGACGCAGGAATTTGAACATCTACTTTACCTTCCACCGTATCTTTAATTGCTTGCGCTTTATTTTCACCGAATGCTAGCAAAATAATTTTTTTTGCACCCATAATCGACTTAATTCCCATCGAATAGGCATGCGTTGGCACATCTTCTTCACGTTCAAAATAAATCTTATTCGATTCACGTGTTGATTCTGTTAACAACACTTTATGCGTTGGCGTTTCAAATGGCGTACCTGGCTCATTAAAACCAATATGCGCGTTCGTACCAATTCCCAACACTTGAATATCGATTGGATTGTCCGCTAAAATCTGCTCATAACGAGCACATTCCGCATCGGCATCGGTTGCTAAACCATCTGGTAAATAACTTTTTTGAAATTTCTTTTTTGAAAATAAAACATCATTCATATAGAAATGATAGCTGTTTGGATCATTCTCCGCCAAGCCCACATATTCATCTAAGTTTACAGATACTAGCTTTGATGTATCTACGTCACTTTTCACAAATTCTTTATATAAATCTGTTGGTGTACTTCCTGTTGCTAAGCCTAATGTTTTCGCTTCACCAGCTTGGATTGCTTTCTCAATAATTTGGAAAGCTTCCTTTGATGCTTCTGCTTTTGAATCTTTTACAATAATGTTCATGAATGGTTTCCTCCTACTGTTTACTATGTTTTTTACCAAATGAATAGGTAGCTTGAATTTCAAGGGCATCGTCCAAAAGGTTAAAGTCGGCATCTTTGCCTACCGCAATACCACCTTTTGAATCCAGTTTAAACTCTTCTGCTTGGTTAACAGATGACATTAATACCGCATCTTCCACCGAACAACCAGTGAATTGGATCATATTTCGGAAAGCATCATCATACGTCAACACACTACCTGCTAGTGTTCCATCTTCCAAACGCGCCTGACGATCTTTCACATATACTTTCTGACCGCCGAGCTCATAATCACCATCTGGCATTCCTTTTGCGCGCATGGAATCCGTAATAATCGCAATTCGTTTCGGACCTTTCACGTTATAAGCCAATTTAATCATGTCAGGATGCACGTGAATCCCATCTACGATCAATTCCGCATGAATGCTAGGCTCTAACATAACGTGCCCGACAACGCCTGGTTCACGGTGATGAAGCGGACGACACGCATTGTACATATGTGTCGCATGGCTCGCTTTACTATGGATCAACTCCGCACGAACCGCGTTTGAATGTCCAACAGAGGGCACGACACCAAGCTCGATACAAAGATCTTCAAATGCTGGTGATGTACTATGTTCTGGCGCATACGTCACCAATTTGATACGACCACCGCTTACCTTAAACCATTTTTTAAATAATTCCAAATCTGGTGCTGTAATATATTCTTCCGGTTGCGCCCCTTTAAATACCGGCGACACAAAGGGTCCTTCTAAATGAATCCCACCAATCAGTGGCTCGTCTTTTGCTACTTCGTCGATAACTTTTAACGCCTTCTCAATATTCTCATTGGATTGCGTCATTGTTGTTGCAAAATATGTTGTGATTCCTTCATTTAGCATGCTTCGAACTTGCTTTCTTAGCTCTTCAGGGTTCGCATCCATCGCATCAAAACTATAACCACCATGTGAATGCACATCGATAAATCCAGGAACTAATTTCTGACCTTTTGCATCAAGGATTTCCTCATTCGCCACTTCTTGATAACTCGACATCGGTCCTACTTCAGTTACAGTCTTATCAAACCTCACAAAACCGTCTTGGATAACGGAATCGCCTGTGTATACTACTGCGTTCTTGATTACTTTTGAAGTCATTCATAATCATCCCTTCTATAACTGGTCTATACCAATTATTATACAACTTATTCGAAAAAATGCAACCACTTTTCGTTTTTATATTTACCCCCAATCCCAATATATAAGCATACCAGTGGTGAAAATAAGAAACAGCTTTACTCATGCGCCAATCAACAAGCTATACTAAAAAAGGATACGGTGCACCTAAGTAGCTAGACGCACCGTATCCTTCTATGAATCAATCTATTCTTGTTCTTTCTTTTCTTCTGGATCTTTTTTCTCAAGCTCAGGAATTAAAACTTCTTTTTCTTCTTCTGATTTTTCCGCTTTGGCTTGTTTCTTCGCATCGCGTTCTAGATCCTCTAACATGTCTTCCATCGATGCATTATCTTTCTTCTTGAAGTTTTGTTTCTCACGTTCGATGATCTCATCTACCATTTGTGTAAAATCTTGTGTTTTTCCTTTGATAGCTTCTTTGCCTTTTGCTGTTTTCTTTTCCAACTCTGCCATCAGTTCATCAAATGTTTGCGACAACTCACTTGTCATATCTGCTTGCTTTTTAGCTGTGTCTGCAAGATCGCGTTGTTTTTGTGCTTCGTGATAGTCTGTTACGCTTCCCCAGCTCATATCGTGAATGACTTTATCCATTTTTTCAGCTGTTTCTGCTGCATTTTTCTCTGCCGTTTCTGCAAGATGTTGTGTTTTTAGGTTTTTCCATTTCAAACGCATTTCGTGCATTCGTAGCTCTAGTTTATCTAGTTGCTCCGACGCGCTGTCGTAATGGCCTTGGGTTGTAGCCAATTGTTCTTTATATTGCGCTACTTCTTCTTTTGCAAAATTAGCGAGCTTTGTTTCTCCAGCTTCTTCCGCGATACCAGCTTGATACTCGCGTTTTTCGATGTATTTCTCAATTTCCGTACATTCTTTATAGAACAAAGATTTCAACTCACGTTGTTTGTCCACCGCGCGTTCAATATCTTTCATTTCTTTCTTTGTTTGGTCCATATAATAAGATACTGAGTTACGTTTCTTCTCTTCACGTTTTTCTTTCATTGCATCCCAGTCATTGTTTACAGCTTGTTTGAATTTGTTAAAAAAGTTTGTCATTGTTATTTCCTCCAATTGTTTAGTTATATATCAATAATCAAATGTATTCGAGTTGGTTGTCTTGCGCTTATTTCTTGTTAAGAAGTAAATCAATGCGACAACGATGGCCACAGTAACAATACCATGCAAGTTAGACAAAATAACTAACGCTCCGACACCGATAAGTACACCGTATAAAATCTTTTCTCCTACACTATTTGCTACCATTAATTGCTTCCAAGCCCAGTAGCCAAGTGCAGCTCCGAGCGCCGCCATAATCGCGGGCCAAAGGAAAACAATGATCGCAATAATAAGGGCTGCGACTAATACTCCAATAATAATTCCTCTCATGATTATGTCCTCCTTGCTTTACTATACAACTATCATAAAATAGATTCGCCATTTCAGTAAGCTACTCTAGTTGGAACTTTCACTACAACTAGAGTCCTACTAAAACAATATGTACCTGTTTCCTCTACTATATCAAACCTTGATTTAACTTACTAAGAATATATCCCCAACGCATCTTCCTACCCAGCTTGTATGTTTTGCACGCCACAAATAAAAATGATAGCGTTTTAATTATATTGCCTGTATCTTTTTTGATGTAATCGTTACACTTTCTATCGATTCTGATTTTTATTTTTTCTTTACAAAGGTTATACTCTGATGGGGGGTGATAATTAAAAAAAGCAAGGAGTCTCTAGGTATTGGGGGTGATTCTTGAAAAATCTAACAATTAGGTACTTTCTAACTTTTGTGCAAGGGGATATTGTTACATTGGGATGAATCGAAACAGAGGTGAAGGGGAAATGAAAAGAGATTTAAATAGGAATCTGACTACCATTTTGAAACATTTAGATGCTGGTGGCCTATCGCTAACAAACTTCAATAAAGCGAGTACACAGATAGAGAGAAAAACGAACCTTAGTAAAGATATAATTTTGGTTGTCCTTTACACGTTAGAAAGTTACGGCTATGTTTTTCGAGTATATCACTTGGAAGATATAAGCTACCATATTACACCAAAGGGAAAAAAGCTAATAGAAAGAGAAGACTGATATGAAAAAGGCCTACTACCAAGTGAAGATGCTTGGCGGTAGGCTATAGGTACTCATTATTTCTTTAGTTCTTGTCTCCTGTTTTCGTAATCAATGCTTGTCATCGCACCCTCTGAAACCATATTATTTCCTTCCAAATCTTCTTTTCCTTCTTCCAAAGGAGCCAGTGTCCGTTGATTTAATATCACGCATGTCACTATACCTCCAATTGTCCCAGCTATCATTCCAAGCATTATCCAATTCTTTTTATTTCGCATTTTGTGAAACCTCCCTGCCGTTAATTGCTATCCCTCTCTCTTTTCCCACTTCAAATGAAAATAAACCGCATCCTATATCAAGACACGGCTTACATCGCATTATTTTATTTATGCTAAAAATGGATCTTTTGGCTTGCGGACGAAACTTAAGATTGCCGCAATAACAAGTAGTAGACCTGGCACAAAACCTGCCACTACAAAACCGCCAATGGTTACGATAATTCCAGCAATAAGGAACATAAAACCTGCCAAAACAGGCTTCTTATTTCCAGTAATGCCAATCAGTCCGATAATCAGCAAAACCGTGAAAACGATCGTTGCGATTAATGCTAAAATAGCATATGTATGCACCATATCTAAAATCTGCTTGGCACTCGGCACATCACTTACCGCAATTCCTGAATCCTCTAGGCTTTGATCATAACTTCTTGTAAAGGATGCTACGCCCTCTTTTGTACTGGCTGTGCTATCTATGATAAACCCAATGGCAGTAAACCCTACTAAGGTCACTAACCCAAAAAGCATACCGATTACAGCTAGAACAACCTCGGCTGTACGTTTAATCATATTCTACTATTCCCTCATTTCTTACGTGTTTGTTTCAGTATACTATAAATAAATCCAGCTGTAAAAATAAAGATGGCATTTTTGATAGGATAGAAGGTGCGTTTTTTCAAAAAAACTTGTATACTTTAGAAAGATGTTGCTATTTTAGAAAAGAGGATATGTCTTATGTGGAAAAAAAGTTTATGGATGGGACTCTTATCGGCTATTTTTGTTGCTGGGTCCATATTTGTGTTGCTGCAACTAAACGGGACACACCAAAAAGTGAATCAGAGTACGACACCGACGATCTTTATTCATGGTTATCGTGGAACGGATCGATCGCTCCATGGAATGATTCGACGTTTTGATCAAAAATATGATTGGGCGACGGATGCCCTAACCGTAAAGGTCAGCCCAACCGGAGATATTTCTGTGAAGGGGACTTATAGTAAGAAAGCGGACAATCCGCTGATAAATATTGTTTTCGCGGACAATCGTGCGACCGTGACGCAACAATCTTTATGGACAAAAAAAGTGATGCGTTACCTCGAAGATACGTATGACATTAAGAAATTTAATGCAGTAGGACATTCGATGGGCGGCGGCGCCTGGGTTTCTTATCTGTCCTCTTATGCCAACAATCCCGATTATCCAGAAGTTCAGAAAATCGTATTTTTGGCGGTTCCTTTCTATCCTGAAGAGTATGTGAATGGGGACCAAGAAGTCGATTTAGAAAATGCGAATGCGATTCATACAAAATTCGCTAAACAGATGGAAAAGCGATTAAAGACTACGACGGAAATCATGATTATTGGTGGTAATTTGGAAGATGGTTCGAACAGTGATGGGGAAGTTAAAATTGATAGCGTGATGTATGGCAAGAAATTGTTTAGCAATCAATACGTTGAGGCTCATACACTGACAGGTCCGACGGCGAAACATAGTAATATGCATGAGCTACCTGTCGTCGATAACTATGTCGCCAAATTTTTATGGGGATTTAAGGGGTCAGTAAAATGAAGAAAATTTTAGTAGCTATTAGTATTCTAGCCGTATTTGCGATTGGATTCGGCTTTATTTTCGCCACACATGATGCGGCAAAATCAGAACAACAAAATACAACAGAAAAACAAAAAGCACCGGCAAAAGTGAAGAGTATTGATGTGCCAACCCTTTTTCTCCACGGTTATTCTGGAACGAAAAACTCGATGGGGCACATGATGGATCGTCTAGCACGAAATGGTGATGCGACGCGCTCCATCGTTATTTCTGTGACACCTGATGGCCAAATTAAAATCGATGGTGAGTGGGATAAATTTGCGAAGAAGCCACTCATTCAAGTTCTTTTTGAGGATAATAAGAGCTCACTAACGAATCAAACGGCTTGGCTACAAAGTGTGATGCGTGAGCTTAAAAGCACGTATCATATTCCGGCGGTGAACGTTGTCGGGCATTCGATGGGCGGCGTCGATTGGACCAGTTATATCGAGGCCGCAAGCAATCAACCAACGTTCCCAGCGGTGGCTAAACTGGTCACGATTGGTGCCCCTTTTAATGGCCTTGTTATTGGCGAGGATGGTAAAACGGCCTATGATTTGACCGAGAATGGACCTGCGACGCAAACAGAACGCTATCAAGGTTTCATCGCGCGCCAAAAAGCGATCCCCGCTTCACTTGAAGTTTTGAATATTGCTGGGGATATAGAAGATGGTACAAAGAGTGACACTAGCGTTTCGTTAGCCAGCGCTTTATCTGGCAAATTTATTTTCAATCACGTTGCGAGTTATAAAGAGCTTGTCATGACTGGAAGCCAAGCGCAACATAGTAGACTTCATGAGAATAGAGATGTTGACGACGCAATAAAAGCCTTTTTATGGCCCTAAAAAAGAGTCGTATCCAAGTTTTGGATGCGGCTCTTTTTTGGTTTGTCTAACTTTTTTTCTTTTTGAATCCTAAGAATGTGCGGTTGTTAATTTCCGCTTCGTTTCCGCGTACGCCTAGTACATCGAACAGGAAGACAACGACCGGAATACCTACAATCAACCCCCATACTCCAAAGAAATGCTCGGAGAAAATAAGGATAATGAACGTATAGAAAACCGGTAAATCGGTTTTGGATGACATCAGTTTTGGATTAAGGATGTAGGTTTCCACGGCGTGTACGATGACGATCGTAATTAAAATAACAACGACGTCTGTAAGTCCGCCCACTGAGTAAGCAATAATAGAGAGTGGAATACAGGAAATAATCACGCCGGCAACGGGAATAAGCCCTAGCAAGAATACCATAGTAGATAGTGTCAGTACTTGCGGGAATCCCATCGCAATCAGAGCAATGGTTGTCAGCACTGTATTTACAATGGCGATCAAAAACTGCGCCTCTAAAACAACGCCAAACGTTCCAACGAATTTCTTGCCAAAGTAAGCAATTTCACGAAAAACGGGACCGATTTTACTCGTCAAAAACTTGCTTGAAAAATGCACAACGCGCTCTTGCTCCAAAGAGAAAAATAAGCTGAGAATTAGCGCCATGAAGAACGAAATCCCAATGCTGCCAATGCCGCTAAGCGATCCAATGATGAATTTCAAACCGGAATTAATGTACGCTTTCACATTGGAGTCATTGAACAAGCTCATCACATACTTGATAAAATCATTATTTCCAGGGTTATTATAGAATTTCATAACGCCGTTAAAGGTCGAGACGATTTGCCCGATAATAATGGGTAGATAATGCGTAAATGCAAAGTATAAGAAAATCACGATCAGTATGTATAACACAATAACGATCAGCTTTCGTGGCACTTTCACCCACCGCAAAATAACTTTTTCTAGCCGTGTAATCAAAAAGGTGAAGATAAATGTTAATAAAATCAGGTCTATCATACTTCTCACCAAATATAATACAAAAATGAGAAGCGCAAAAATAAGAAGTCGTTGCAGTCCAGTATTTACTTTAAATTTTCCCCATAGTTCTTCCAATGAACACACTCCCATCGTTTCTTAACATATTCTAACACATATTCCTCCTTTCATGAAAAAATTTGTTAGTTTTTCTATTAAATTTGAGAAATGCTGCTTTTAGGGTTTACTTTTGACAGAATACGCGGTAATATATCCTATGAACCAATCATCCTACCTTTAAAGGAGAGTGTCTAAAATGATACATAAATTACAAAAAAAATCATTGGTAGAACAAGTATATAGCCAAATTGAAGATATGATTAAAAATGGTACGTGGCAAATTGGCGATCGATTACCCGTTGAGGCAGATTTAATGGAACAATTTGGTGTGAGTCGCAATACGTTGCGAGAAGCAATCCGTGCTTTGGCACATGTCGGCCTGCTTGAAGTAAAACAAGGCGACGGGACATTTGTTTTAACGACAAGTGAGCTTAATGCTGTTTTGCAAAAAAGAATTCAGGGTGCTGCGGTGCTTGAAATTCTAGAAGTTCGGCATGCGCTTGATCGGGAAGCTGTATCGTTGGCTTGTTTACGTCGCACAGAGGAGGATTTGATTGAGATGGAGAAGTTTCGCGATCAATGCTTCCAATTTACAAAGGAGAATAATCTAGAGGGGTTTGTAGAGGCAGATTGGCAGTTGCACCAAGCTATTACAGCGGCTTCTTATAATCCGCTTTTAATTGACATGTACGCGCACCTGTTCGAGGAAATTCAAATGTCCATTACGAGTACGACAGAAATGAATGATTCCAGTGCGGCGGGTCATAATGATCTGATTTTGGCGATTCGCAATCAGGATGCAGCCTCTGCCGTACATTGTGTGGATCTGTATATTTCGCATTTTAAACAAATTATACTGCCGAAGAAAGGAGAATGAAGTCATGGGAGAAGAAAAAATAAAGATGCGTAGCAGAATTTTGCTTATTATCGGGATTTTACTCGTTGCATCCAATTTGCGCGCACCGATTACAGCAATAAGTCCGCTCCTCAGCTATATTCGAGTCGATTTGCCGCTGTCTAATACAATGACGGGATTTTTAACGACATTACCGCTTCTCGCCTTTGCAGGTTTGTCCCCTTTTGTTTCGAAATTGGCGCGCAGATGGGGCATGGAATTCGTTGTCTTTTTTGCACTATGTTTGATGGTTTTCGGTAGCTTAGTTCGGCCTTTTGGTGGGATTCCGCTACTTTTGTTCGGTACGTTTTTAATTGGGCTCGCCATTGCTGTTGGTAACGTACTACTGCCTAGCTTGATCAAAAAAGAATTCCCTTTTAAAATGGGGCTGATGACAGGAATGTACTCGATTTCGATGAATGTCTGCGCGATGCTTGCTTCGGGACTTAGTGTGCCCATTGCAGTAAAATCCGGATTTGGCTGGCAAGGAGCACTTGTCGTTTGGTCGGCTTTTGTGATTATTGCGCTTCTGTTCTGGCTACCGCAACTAAAATATAATAAGAAAGTAGTTCTTGATTCTACTGTGCAAAAACCAAAACAGAGCATTTGGGGTTCCCCGTTAGCTTGGAAAATCACAATTTTTATGGGCATGCAGTCTACGGTTTTTTACGTAATGGTAGCCTGGTTGCCCAATATTTTAATCAGCCAAGGGATCGACAGTACAGAAGCTGGATTTATGCTGTCGTTACTACAACTAGGCATTCTTCCGTTCACATTTATCGTGCCCATAATCGCTAGCAAAATGAAATCACAGCAACCGATTATTATTGCGATGGCCGTATTACTTTTGGCTGGTACGGCTGGATTGATGTTCGGCTCCGGTCATCTTTTTCTCACAAGTGCCTCTGTATTTATGATTGGGATTGGGTCAGGAACCGCCTTTAGTATTTGCATGATGTTCTTTAGCTTGCGAACCACAACGGCATCAGAAGCGGCAGATTTATCTGGGATGGCTCAGTCTATTGGATACTTGCTAGCCGCGACAGGACCGACCTTATTCGGGCTTCTGCACGATGTGACCGATAGCTACACGGCACCACTTGGCATACTTATCGTTGCTACACTACTGTTGCTCATTATGGGACTAGATGCAGCTCGAGATAAGAAAGTATTTGATAAAGTGAGCTAGACAAAACACCCTTTCACATAAAAATAAGCAGGAAATCACGCAACCCATTTTTTCGGGTAAGGCGTGACTCCTGCTAGAAGCAATCCGTGCTTGAGAGCCAATTTATTGGAACTTATGGCTCCTCATTATTTTTGAATGTATGCCCATCTAAAACTATACGGAGCGCCGAATAAGTGTTTAACAACGCCTTTTACGTATGGTTTTTCAAGCACAGCCGTTGCGTTTTGATAAAGTGGCGCAATTGCTGCATCCTTATCTAGTAATACTTTCTCTGTATCAAGCATGGCTTGCCAACGTTTCTCTGGATTTGTCGCTAGTGTTGTCGTAATCTCAGTTGTCAGCTTGTCATATTCCGGGCTAGAGTAGCTCATGTTGTTATAGTTGTTGTCTGTCTGCCAGCTTGCGATGTATGTCATTGGGTCTTTGTAAGCTGGTGCCCAGCGTGAAAGTTGAACGGTGTAATCTTGTGCCTTATCGAGTGCTAGCCTGTTTTTATAAGGGACCGTTTTTAGGTTTATTTTCAAGCCTTCTAAATGACTTTCTAACTCGCTTTGGATGAATTCTAAAGTTTTCTTGGCAAATTCTTGATCATCACCAACAAGTTCTAATGTGATTTCATTTTTGCCGAGTTGTTGTTTGGCTTTAGCGAAATGTTCTTTCGCTTCCGCAACGTTATAGGTGAGATGGTCGCCGCTATCTTCACGGAAATCTTTTCCGGTTTGTGGGTTTTGGGCAAAGCCGTTTGGAATTTCGCCGTTAATTGCAGTAGCACCATTTGCGATAACGGTATCCGCCAACGCTTCTTTGTTAATCGCCTTCGCTATCGCTTTTCGTAATTCGACATTGGCAACATCGCTTTGTTTCTGGTTGAATTTAAGCCAGTAGACATAGGAGTCTGGTTCTGCCACAAACTCTTTGTTATCCTTGTACTGGCTTGCATAATCGCCAGTGAGCGGAGCGCGGTCAACTTTTCCCGTGTTATAAAGATTGACTGCGGAACCCGGTTCTTTAGCAACTTGGACATCGATACGATCTAATTTCACGTTCTTTTTATCCCAATAGTTGTCGTTTTTGAGGAAGCTCCAAGTTTTACTCGTTCCAGACCAGTCTGTCATCGTAAATGGACCATTGTACAGCATATGATCGGAATCCTTCGCAAAATCTTTTCCTTCTTTTGTTACGTAAGCTTCTTTTTGCGGGTAGAATGGGCCGAATGTGAGCAGTGAGTTGAAGTATGGCACAGCCTGAGTGAGCTTAATCTCGATGGTTTTATCGTCTAGCGCTTTAACGCCCAGTTCTTTTGGATCTTTTTTGCCGTCAATGATATCACTCGCGTTTTCAACGACATCGCGATATAGGAATGAGTATTGGGCACCTGATTTGGGATTCACGACTTTGCGCCATGCGTAAATAAAATCAGCAGCTTTCAGTTCGGAACCATCGGACCATTTCGCGTTATCACGAATTTTGATCGTATATGTTTTTTGATCTTCGCTTATCTCAGGCATCGCTTCGGCCGCGGCTGGAATGATTTGATCTTTTTGATCTAGTGTGTACAATCCTTCGAACACTTGATTCATCGCAGTGAAACTGACGCCATCTGTCGCAAGTGAGGTATCCATGAGTGGGATTTCGGTTGTTTCAATCACGCGTAATACTTGTTTGTTTGATGCGTCACTCGCCGTGTCTTTCCCACCACATGCTGCGAGTATAAGTGTACTTGCTACTAAAATGGTACTGATAATAACTCCTTTTTTCATATGTAAAACTCCCCTTTTCTGTGTGAATACTTCTATCATACGCTATTTCGATGTGAAAATAAATACCTTTTTCAAAATTAATTGAATTATTATATAACGTTTATCACATTAAAGGAGACAAGCGACACGCCTATCTCCTTTTTGTGTGCATTAGATTTGCTTTGTTTCATCGTATTCTTTCTTAATATCGGCCAGCAGAGTCTCATTTGTATAAAGTTCGAGTGCGGTTAACGCGATCAATTTTGCACCCTGGATCAAGGCTTTGTCTCCCGCCTCTGATTTTGCGGCTTCGCGGAATTCTACCGTGTGCCCGACAAGATTACTAGCACCAATTTTGATATAGGGGTGAATCGTTGGAATGACTTGGCTGATATTCCCAGCGTCCGTTGAACCAATGCCGCGACTATCGGTTTTTAGTGGTTCATCCAACTGCTCGGCAATCCGGGCAAAAACGCGATTAAACTGCTTATTAATCAGAAAATCATCGACGCCGTTCTGGATATTCGTGACTTTAAATGTCGTACCTGTTTGAATGGCCGCACCTTCTGCAACTTGAATAACACGCTTCGTTACCTCATCCAAGCGATGGCGTTTATCCGCACGTGTAAAAAAGCGAGCGCGAGCGTAATCTGGTACGATATTCGGTGCTTGACCGCCGTCTAAAATAATGCCGTGAATGCGGACGTCCGAAGTCACATGTTGACGCAAGGCATTAACACCGTTATAAAATTGGATCAAACCATCGAGTGCATTAATACCATCTTCTGGATTGGCAGCAGAATGGGCTGGTTTTCCGAAGAATTCAAACTCTAATACGTCTACTGCAAGCGATGGCGTCGTCAGCGCGGAGTCACTGGATGGATGAATCATGAGCGCAGCATCGATACCTTGAAGTAGATGATGCTTCACAAAACTGCCCTTTGCGCTACCATTCGGCCCACCTTCCTCAGCTGGGGTTCCAAGTACAACGACCTCTCCGCCGACTGCTTCGATAACTTCTGCGAGTGCAATGGCTGCGGCGACACTTGTCGTACCGATGATGTTATGTCCACAGGCATGGCCGAGTCCTGGCAAAGCATCATACTCCGCTAAAAATGCGACGGTTGCGCCTGGTTTCGTTGCTTTTTTGCGCGCGATAAATGCGGTTTTGTGACCTGCTACATCTATTTCTACCGTAAAACCGGCTTTTTCAAGAATTGTTGCTAATTTTTCGCTAGCGTAAAATTCCTCATTGCCGATTTCCGGGCGATCATGAATCGCATGACTAACTTCAATATAAAAATCCTTGTGCACATCAATATTGGTTTTTATGGCTTCAGACCATGTTATTTTTGTATCTACCATCTACGAACGCCTCCTTTTTTCGAATTTACTTCTTAGACCATGTTTCTTTGTATGTTTCTAGCTCATCAAGTGGGACGAAAGCTGGGATCGAGCTACCTTTATATGTTTTTTCGATAAATTTCTTCATTTCATCTGAGTGATAAATTTTCACGATTTGTTGAAGCGCCGCACGATCCGTATCTCCTTTACGAACCGCAATAATGTTAATATACGGTTTTGCTGTATCGGATTCTAGGAAAATGGAGTCTTTCAACGGGTTCAGTTTAGCTTCCACAGCGACACCATTATTAATCGCGGCAGCATCTACATCATCTAGTGCACGCGGGATTTGTCCTGCAATCATTGGTTTAATATCTAATTTTTTCGGGTTAGATTGAATAGCTTCCGGTGAACCATTCCCATCAAAATCATCGACTAATGTGATAAGTCCTGCTTCTTGCAATAACAGTAGCGCGCGGCCATAGTTCGTCGAATCATCAGGAACTGCGATTGTAGCCCCATTTTTGATATCCTTAATAGCTTTCACCTTGTTAGAATACACGCCCATCGGAGCAATGACCGTTGAAGCAAGCGGCTCAAGATCCAATTTATTTTCCTTGATAAAAGAGTCAAAATAAGCAATTGTTTGAAAAGCATTGGCATCTAAGTCCCCATCCGCAAGCGCACGGTTCGGCAATACATAATCACTAAACTCTTTCAACTCGATATGAATGCCGTCTTTCTTCGCAATCCGCTTAATCTCAGGCCAAGTCCGATCCCCAGCGCTAACACCGATCACGAGATTCTTCTCATCCCCGCTTGCCTTCTCATCCGCACCACCACAAGCACTAACCACAACAGCCAACAAAACCAATGTCAAAACGAATACCAACTTCTTCATCCAAAAAACTCCCTTATTATTTATTATTGAATCTTTGTACTTTCATCACCATCCGGACTCCTTTACCTAACCAAGGCACGCTCGATTCTAGGTAAAGCCAAGCACCATACCACCCTAGCGACGACGAATTTTGCGAGAAATGAAGTTCCCTAAAGACTGAACGCTCTGTACGATCACTACCAAGATGATGACGGTAACCAACATTGTGATATTATCATACCGCTGATAGCCATAAGTAATCGCCAAATTACCAATTCCACCAGCGCCGACGACACCAGCCATCGCGGTTGCGCCAACAAGTCCAATCGTTGCTGTTGTCAGCGTCAAAATCAGCGAACTCAAACCTTCTGGCAACATGAAACGCCAGATGATTTGCCATGCGTTGGCACCCATTGCTTGCGCTGCCTCGATAATTCCTTGATCCACTTCTAAAAGCGAGTTTTCAACAAGTCGCGCAATGTAAGGTCCTGCGTAGAAAACAAGTGGTACAATCGCTGCTTTCACACCAATGCTCGAATCAACAATAAATCGCGTCACCGGAATCAATGCCACAAGCAAAATAATGAATGGTACCGAGCGTAAAATATTAATGATCGGGTTTAAAATATTGAAAATCACTGTGTTTTGTAAAATATGTCCTTTGCGAGTAACCACGAGCAAGACACCGAGTGGAATACCAATAAGGCAAGCAAACAGGAGCGACCATGTAACCATGTATAATGTTTCAATAAATGCTGTGCTCAGCTGCTCAGATGTGACTTCCATCAACGCTCACCTCCTCTAGTTTGATATTTTGCGTTGCGGCATAGGCATATGCGCTTGCAATTTCTTCTGCTTCCCCGGTCACCTCTACAATCATGTACCCGAACGCAATCGCCTGAATTTCAGAAATGTTGCCACTTAACACACTGACATTCACATCGAATTGTTTCGCAATATTAGAAAGCAGTGGATTACCAGACGATTCCCCCACAAATGTAAATTTCCAAACCGTCGCATCATGATTCTGAATGAGTTTTAACGCACTTGCTGGAATATCGTCATTAATCACTGTTTTCACAAAATTTTTAGCAGTTTGGCTTTGCGGATTGGAGAAAATATCGAACACTTTGCCTTCTTCAATCACTCTACCGTCTTCCATTACGGCTACTCGATTACAGATTTCGCGAATAACAGACATTTCATGCGTAATAAGTAAAATCGTAATATTGTATTCTTTATTGATTTTTTGCAGTAGTTCGAGAATCGCGCCTGTCGTCTCAGGATCGAGCGCGCTTGTTGCTTCGTCACACAGGAGCACGTCAGGATTGGTTGCTAACGCCCGCGCAATACCGATGCGCTGTTTCTGTCCCCCTGAGAGCTGGTCTGGATAGTTTTTAGCCTTATCTGCTAGTCCCACAAAGGCGAGAAGCTCCATCACCCGTTGTTCGCGTTCTTTACGATTCGTATGTATTAAAGCCAGTGGAATCGCGATATTATCGAAGACGGTTTTCGAGTTTAGTAAGTTAAAATGTTGAAAAATCATACCGATCTTTTTTCGTTCCGCACGGAGTTCTTTGGCTTTTAATGTCGTCAAGTCTGTGCCTCCGACTGCAACGGAGCCTGTTGTCGGTCGTTCTAGCAAGTTCACTGTGCGAATCAACGTACTTTTACCAGCGCCGCTGAAACCAACCACGCCGAAAATATCCCCTTTTTCAATGGTCAAACTCACGCCGTCCAAGGCTGTTATTTCTTTTCCTCCGCTTTTGAATGTTTTTGTTACATTTTTGAATTCAATCATTTTCTCACTCCCTTAGTTACACAACTTTACCACAAAAAAATCTCCCCTTAAGTTAATAAGAGGAGATTCTAATCCAAACATCTATGTACCGAATAATTATACAGCCATATTAATGCAGTCTTTGTCGTCTCATCTTATCTACCAAGCACGTAAAATGCTTGTTGGAATTGGCACAGTATCAAAAAATTGATCTGTTGCCGAGGTTTCATAGGGCCAAATCCCTCCACCTCTCTGGATAAAATGCGTTCGTCGTTATTTATTTTTTATAACTATATCGTGTATTTCGGACACTGTCAACCATTTTTGAAAAAGTTATTTGTTTATTGTCCATTTTTTTTGCGTAGTTGCTCGAGTTTGGATGCGATTCTGGCTTTATTTTTGTTTGTTGTTTGCTCGTCTAATGTGATTGTGGTGCCATTGATGATGACTGAACTGCCTTCATGAATGTTTTTTGGTACTTTTGTTTGTGGGATTGTCCAGGTTTGCTGATTAGGCTCTAGTAGAAAAACAGCTTTTCCATCCTCGATATGATCTAAAATCGCTTTTTTCAAGTTGATTCACCTACTTCACGGTCGCAATGCCTTGTTCTTTTATTTGCCTAACAATGCCGTCGCCGATTCCGTTTATTTTTTTCAAGTCATCAATGGTGCGATATGGTCGCTCTGCAATAATTTTATCTGCTAAAACGGGCCCAACGCTTGGAAGGTACTGCAATTCTTCGGCAGTTGCGGTATTCACATTGATTTTAGCAGGGACAGGTACTGCATCTCCTGGTTCTTCCGCTGTTTGTTTGCCTGTTTCATTCCCCGGTTTCGGTGTTCCAGACTTCTCCGTTGCAACGTGAATTTGCTTGCCATCAGTCTCAATTGTGACTGTCCCTTCAACGTCTGTACCATATGTTGTAATATCACGATCCTTCAACCACTGAATGACTTCGCGATGTGGGTGCCCGTAGGAATTTCCTTTTTCAGCAGAATAAACTGCCACCTCAGGCTTCACTGCATCTAAAAAGTACGGTTGATTCGATGTAGAGGAGCCATGGTGTCCTAAATCTAGGATTTGTGCGTTCAAATCCAGACCGCTATCCACCATTTCACGTTCGCGCGGCTTCTCTGCGTCGCCTGTAAAAATAGCTGCCACATCTTTGTAAGTCAGACGGATCGCGATCGAGTCATTATTGGCGTTATCCGATAGTTTATCTGGACTCAATACTTGAATTCCAAACGGGCCAAATGTCGCTTTTTCACCGCGTCTTGGTTCTTTATATTTCGCATTGGATGCAAGCGCTGCGTCAATGACGCGCTCATAAATCGAACTATTGAATACAAGTCCATCCATCCAAATTTCTTTCGGTTTATATTGGTTGATAACTTTATCCGCGTTGCCAATATGATCCGAATGTGGGTGTGTTAAAAGCAGCAAATCAATTTTCTGGATATCTGCTTTTTCAAGGTAAGTCATAATCCGATTATCGTCATGGCGCCCTGTATCGATCAATATAGTTGTTCCATCGTCGGCTTGGATTAACGTGCTATCCCCTTGCCCCACATCGAAAAAAGTGAACTTCGCTCCTTTCAATGTATTTTCGGTCACGCTTGATTGTGTATTGTTCGAGCATCCGCTAATAAGTGCGATTAAAAAAATCGCGATGATGCCCCATCCTGTTAATCTCTTCAAAATCTCAACTCCCTAATTCTCTTCATTTAGAATAGCAGAATCATTGTCAGGAGTAAATAGCTGCACGCCAACTTGGGAGATTTCCACAAAATAAAAACGAGCCCCAAAAACAGGGACCCGCTCTCTATTATTTTACTTTCTCAAAGAATTTAAACGTCACTTCTTCGCTTTTTGGATTGTAGTCAATGATCCAATCATGGTCTTTAAAGTACCAATAATCATGATCCTCTACATAGAATAAAATATCGCCGATTTTGTGTTGCAATGCCATTTCTGTAGGCTTTTCAGATACTAAACCAATCGAAAAACCCGGATGTAGCGAACTATTTGAGCCACCATATTTTGCGAATAATCTAATTCCATTACCGTCAGCCGTGTTAAATTCATTTCTGAACCAGTGTTGTGCTTGATCGCTTACTTCGATTTGCATTGTCATCACTCCTCTTCCAAATTCGATTACTGCAAGAATAGCAGATATCTACACATTTCGCATGTATTTTGCTTACAACTAGATAACTGTATGTACCACTCTTTTTGAATAGTTAAACTTCTTTAGCAAAAATAAAAACGCAAAACCCGCATTCACAGGCTTTGCGTCATACTACTTATTTTTCTAATGGTGCTTTTCCAAGGAATGCTTTGAACATCCAGATATGTTTGTCGATCGCTGCTTTGAAGCCGATTAACATGTCTTGCGTTACATCATCGCCTTCTTTTCCAGTTAGTTCGATACCTTGTTGATATTCGTCACGCAATAATTCTAATGTTCCAACAAGATCTTCCATAAACTGATCGATTGTTTTTGGTTTTGTGTATGGTGCTTCTTCTACGCTAGCATTTTCTGAGAACTCTTTTAATGTCGAAAACGGTGCGCCACCAATGGCTAATAAACGCTCTGCTACTTCATCCATTTGTTCGCCGAATTCGCTGTATAGGTCGTCCATTTTTTCATGTAGTGTAAAGAAGTTATGTCCACGCATGAACCAGTGGATTTGGTGAATTTTCACCGTAAATACGTTTAAGTTCGCCACCTGATGGTTTAAAAATTCCTTCGTGTCTACTGAGTTAATTGTTTTCATTTATAATTCTCCTCCTTATTTATAATAACTATTATCTAATAATAATTATAAACTAGTTTTTCCGATTTGTCCAATCGTGTTATGCCTCACAATCATTTGTACCACTCTGACTGAAATTAAAACATAGTTGACATCTGTTTGTTTTGTAACTACAATGGTTACAAAGGAGTTGGTTTGCATGAAAATAAGTAGTCGTTTTACAGTTGCTACTCACATTTTATCACTAATTGCTACCGAAGAGCTACCATTAACCTCCGAACAAATTGCAGGGAGCGTTAATACAAATGCTGTCGTGATCCGGCGCATTAGTGGCCAACTAAAAAAAGCTGGACTCATCGCTGTGAGAGCTGGAACCGGTGGGGCAACACTCCTTAAGCCGCTAGATGAAATTACACTGCTCGAAGTTTATAAAGCTGTGGATAGCGTTGCGGATGGTGAGTTGTTCCAGTTTCATGATAATCCAAACCCAAATTGCCATGTCGGTGCACACATTCAAACCGCGATGGAGAATACTTTACGTGAGGCTCAGCTAGCCATGGAACACGTATTAGCAGATAAAACAATGGCTGACATCGTGAACGCAATTCGGCTAGAATTTACCTGAAACAATCGAATAGAATCATTTTTGATGTTCTTCTGAGTCAAAAGTGATTCTATTTGCTATACTATGTAGAGAGAAAGAGGTGAATGGCATGGATATTTGGTTGCACGCGGCTCCTCCTGCCTCGGAAACAGAAATTGCGGCATGGGAGCATAAACATGGTGTTTCTTTACCTGATACTTACAAGGCATTGTTGCGCGTACATAATGGTGGTTTACTTGCAAAAAATCATTTTCCCGTCGCAGAGCCTACTTCCTATGGACTGACGGACGCTGAAATTTATACGCTCGCTGGCTTAGATGAACTTCAGATACGGATTCCAGAAGCGCAAGATGTCGATTTACCCGGTGTCCAAGTTTATTTCCATCAAGATGGGCATCGTTACATTGGATTGGATTATCAAACCGCGGAACCTTGCGTGATTTATGTAGATTTTGAAACGCTGCAAACGCTCATTGTAGCAGAAGATTTTGATCGTTTTGTTGCCTCGCTGTACTTCTCTCCTTTTGCGGTGAATATGGTGTACGAATATCCGCTTGAAAAATTGGACCAGATGCTGGCGATGGCCAATGTAGCGAAAACCTTGGAAATCTTGCAGTTGCTGGAGGATCGTGAAGAGAAAGACTGGTATTTGACGCATTTGGATCATTTACTCCATTCGGAAGAAGCGCCTTATCAGCAAATTGGCATTACCTTGCTTGAAAATCAAATATATTATTTCAGACGAAAATTAGATCCCAAACGCGTTACGGCTATGTTATCATGGCTTGAATCACAGCATTTTTGGCCAGAAAAAGTGGCAGAATTACGAAGAGAATGGGAGGATTAGAATGGTAGTTCGAATATTGTTTGTATGTTTAGGGAATATATGCCGCTCTCCGATGGCAGAAGGGATGTTTCGCGCAAAAGTCGAAGCGGCAGGTTTAGGTGATCAGATCCGGATTGATTCCGCAGCAACAGGAAATTGGAATTTAGGCAATCCGCCACATCGCGGAACGCAGCAGATCTTGACGAAACACGGTATCGATTATTCACAAATGCGAGCGCGACTTATCGGTCAGGAAGACTTTGCTGATTTTGATTATGTTATCGGTATGGATGGCTCGAATATGCAAGACTTAGAGGCTTTAAAACCAGCAGATAGCCCCGTTGTTTTAAAAAAGTTGATGGATTTTGCAGCAGGTGAGGAGACAACGGATGTTCCCGATCCGTATTACACAGGGAATTTCGACGAAACCGAACGACTCGTTAGCGCAGGTTGCGAAGGACTTCTTAATGCAATTCGAGAGCGTTTTTCATTATAGCAACAACTGATTTGTTTTAGTAAGTAAGAATAGTGGATAGTTTTCAATCATTTATTAATACATGCACAGAGGTGACCTCATGACACTTGTTGTAAGGTTCTTCTTTTTGCCTATAATAATGGGCACGTTCTTGGTAAATTAATATGATTCATCCTTAACTGACCTACTCTGTATACCCCAAAAGAACATGCTAGCTCCTAGCGATATAGTCTAAATAACGATAACACCGTAATTCTCATTAAAAAAGATAACATGTATTAGATTTTATTTTCTAATTTAAAGAGTGACCATGTTCAATGACACATTTCTAAACTCCATTTCAAACATTTTGACATACCAAATACACATAAGAAAGAGCGTCACTTTTTCAGCGAGCCCTTTCTTACATTTACTTTGTTCGTTTCATCTATCCTTTATTTTTTGCTCTTCTCGTAGCAAGCAACAACGAAAAACATTATACATATTACTCCATACATTTCCGTTCCTATAA
The DNA here is from genome assembly GCF_014322885.1 of Listeria grandensis. Classification (NCBI taxonomy): domain Bacteria; kingdom Bacillati; phylum Bacillota; class Bacilli; order Caryophanales; family Listeriaceae; genus Listeria; species Listeria grandensis. The sequence goes on from NZ_JAASUG010000003.1 coordinate 63,490, forward strand.
AATCACCATTTACTATATATTCTATCAAGTTCACCTTTCCAACGCTCCCAACCCAATAACTTCCAACTGCGTCCTTCTTCCAGCCCCCCCTCTTCTATTATCTGTTACTTTGTTCACTTCTTCTTTTGCCTTGTCAATATCTTGTTGTGTGGTTCCCTCAGCTAGCTTGCCATCTTTATCAAACAGGTTATTCGTTGCTTGTTCCGCTATCTGCTCCGCTGTTGTTGCATTTTGTAACTGCTCTGCTTTTTCAATTTCATCTAAAAGTGCCTTCTTCTTAGCTGCATTGGTCACTTTATTTACCAACGCTTTAGCTTTATTAATATTTGTCGCGGTAATCCCTTTTGCTAGCGTGTTGTGCATACAGTTGCCAAACAATTTATCGACTGCGTTGATTGCTGCTTGCAGATTTTTAGCTCCTGCAAGTATACTTTGAGCATTTGCAAGCTTATAAGCTAGTCTATCTCTCCATACTACATTTACTACACCACCCACTCGGTCTTTCAGGTCATCCAGATCAGATTGCGTGACGTACGATTTCAATTCTGTATGATTTGAGTTTGTAAATATACTTTCTACGGTTGCAGTAAGACTATGATTATAATTATATTGCCTTTGCGCTTCGGTAACTTTAGCTTGAAGTTCACTTTTAACCTTTTTGTTACCGTATATATACTGAACACACTCTTGTGCATCATCAATTTGTTCTTGCGTATTCTCAGTACTCACTCCAAGAACAATCAGATGGTTAAGATGATAATTAGCGTGTTGAACCCACTGTGCATCAGATATAGGCACTAACTCATCCTTAGTCAGATAACCCATATCCCTTCCTTCCTGGTCTGTTATTTCTAATTTAAAGTCTGAAGAACCACTTACGGGGGATGCAAGTCTCCATATAATGCCGTTCAAATAAGAATAATATGGTGTTCCTTCAACAATTGAGGCATGATAAGCATTATCCACCACTAGTCTGAAATTATATTTTTTTGTAGCCGCCCATGAAGGAAAATAAATAGCGGTTAAGTTCCCATTTTTATCCCATGTGAAATCTGAAAATACTTCTCCTACTGTGACTGAGTTAGATTTTCTTTAACTACTTCACTATTGATGACGATAGATTGAAGCTAATAATTGAACAGCTGCGCCCACTGTTTCCCTGTTTCTGAACCATATGGGCTAGGCGCTATAATCTTCGGTTTCCATCTTATTTTGTCGTTTCTTAAAAGCACAAAAAAGTGGTCAACTCTTTAATAATTGAAAACTTCGTGTTAGACAAAAGCGAAATCCTTGATCAACCTTACAAAAATGTAACTTTTAATTTTGATCAACCTTACAAAAACGTAATTTTTAATACAGTATTTACATGTTATAATCAAGACGATCAAACACAAAGAAAAGGGGTTAAAAGATGAGAAAAAAAATGATGCTATTCTTCCTTGCCACGGTATGCCTAGGTGTTTCATTGACATTACACAGTGTTCACGCGGCCAGTACGCCCGTAAAACCAAACGTTATTGATATTTCTAAGTGGCAAGATCCTAAAAAAATTGATTTTAAAAAATGGAAAGAACAAGGTATAGAAGCGGTGGTTATTAAGCTCACAGAAGGGATGGAAGATGATCAGCCCGTTTTAAATCTGCAGGCTGAAAAACAAATAGAGGGTGCACTTGAAGCCGGAATTAGAGTGAATTTTTATCATTACAGTTGGATGAACAGCATCCAAAACGCGCGAGAAGAAGCAGATTGGTTTGCTAAAATAGCAGACAAGTTACAAGTACCGAAAGATTCTGTCATGGCGGTAGATTTAGAAAGCAATGGCTTGACGAAAGATCGCCAAATGCTAACAGATCAAACTAATGCTTTTTTGGATAGAATGCGAGAACATGGCTACCAAAAATTAGATGTTTACGCTTCTCTGTCATGGTATCAAAATCGATTTTACCCTGAACAATTGTCCATTGATAATTTTTGGCTCGCTTATTGGCCTGAAACACCTATAGAACCTCCGTTCCCAGTTGGTTTATGGCAATTTGCCAGTGATTATCGATTAGATGGTTATGATGGGGATCTCGACGCTAACATTGACTATACGGGCTTTTACACAGGTAAGGAAGTTAAGTAGAGATACCAGATGGGGATCTCGCTAGCAAAACGCGGATTTCCCCGTTAAGGACTAAAATAGTCAAAAACCGAAGAGGATGGGACAAAAGTTGATTAGTATCAACAGATGTTCCATCCTTTTCTGACGTTTAGTCAAGCAATAAATCTCATAAGAATTTAAGTTTTGATTATTTATCTAGCAAATTGCGCGTTTCCGTTTTTTTCCGACGCGGTCTTTTTCAATCACTTTTTCGATGTAGTCAGTTGCTAGTGGAACTTTACATGAGGTGTCACCCATATCTACGTGAACTTGGCCGATTTTTTTTGCAACAGAAATGGCTTTTTCAAGTAGAGGAGGGTAGTAGGTTCCGGTGCAGATGACAAATTGATTCATCGTGTATTTCACGCTGTTTTTGGCGTCGTGAATATTTTTTTCGATATTTTCTAAAAGAGTGAACACCTCGGCTTCGTTAATTTCCTCGTTCGGTGCCAGTGATAAATAATTAGCGTAACAGCTCCATCCAGTATCCACCATTCGTTCTTCGCTCGATGCCATCCATGTTTTTGCGAGTTCGGTTGCATATGGTGTTTCTGCTGCGAGGCTTGCTACGATAGCTTCGTTTATAGCGGAACAGTTTGCAATTTCTGCCCAGTTGAGAAGTTCTTCTTTTGTGACTTCTTTTGGATCGATGGTTAAGCCAGCTAAATACTGAGCATCATAGTTCCCAGTCGCAAAAAGTTCACGTGAGACGTCTGGATCCTTTATTTTCTTGACTAAAAATTTTTTCATGTCCCCGATTTTAACACCAAAAATTGGTTCGTTAGCGCCATGTTTACAGAGGGTCTTTTTGGTTTGCTCAGAACCGAGAGATTCAAGTTGCTGCATCACTTCATTTGTATTCATGTGGTTCTCCTTTTTGAACTTCATTACTTTAGAGTATAGCGGAAATTTGGGTGGATAGCGAGCGAATTGTGAAATGCATGTTGAGCTCAGATTAATTTATATTTTCAAATTATATGCAACATTATATGTTAACGAGCACCCTTGCCGAGCATTCAATCTATATTAAAAGGGGATATGCTACATGAAATCTCCATAATTCCGACAATTCTGTGAACAATGGCTAACCAGCTATCTTTTTATGCGCCAAGACAGTATAATAAAATGGAATGGTAGTATTTAGAAAGTGGGGTATTCGTATGGTGCAAAAAATTTTTCAATATATCGAACAAAATAGAGAAAACATTGTTCGCTATTGGATTTCCACTTATTACACACAGTCCGAAGAATATACACAGCGAAAAGAATATGATGGATTTCTTATGACACAGGCGCAGGAAATCACACAACTCTTTCACATGATCAATCAACAACTGCAGCAGAATTATGTCAGTACATCCGTCTTTCAAAATGTTGGAGAAGATCGGAAGGATATCGGAACGCCATTGTTAGAAACAGTGCACTACTTCCATCTTGTCTTTACAGCTACACTGGAATATCTTTATCAACAACTCCAACAAAACAAGTTCACGTGCTCAAACACCGCTTTATATCAATATACCTTGCTTCTTCGTAAACTAGAGATACAAGCCGAGCAAGATTTAATCCTTGGATACATGAAATAAGGGCTGGCACATTTAGACATATCTTCGCGCTATTTCCCTCTACAAGTATGACAGAATTTGTTTTATAGACATCAAAATATACTAGGATGAGCAGGTAAAACCACGGTCATGGTCTTACCTGCTCATCTTAGTGTGTTTTCTATTTTGTTCCTAAATTTTTACTAGCTAAAAAGTCTTTCAAATCTTTCCTTGTTGGGTGTTTCAAACCGCGTTCAATTTGATCCGTCCAACCTTCCACACGCTTGCCACCAGTTCTAGCTGCATAGTAATCGCGGATGGTATCGTCATACATTTTGAAGTCATCCATTGTTTTTGGTTGGAAATGATTTTCGTGATAAACAAGGTCTGTAGCAAGTCTCGGCTTCGGTTCTGAATTCGCCTTCGGATGTCCAATTGTCAAGCCAAATAGCGGTGTCGCATAATCTGGAATGTGCAACAACTCCGAAACTTTCACAAGGTCGTTGCGAATGCCGCCGATATAACAAATACCAAAGCCCATCGATTCTGCAGCAATGGCCATGTTTTGTGCGGCCAATGTCGCGTCAACGGTTGCCACAAGTAGCCGCTCCATGGATGACAAGGAGTTCGTTTCCACACCTCGCGCTTTACCAATTTCGTGATGCCGTGACAAATCCGCGACAAAAACAAAGAATTGTCCAGTCTGAACGACATAGTCCTGGTTCCCAGCAACGGCAGAGAGCTCCTGACGCAACTTTGTATCCGTGACACCGATTATGGAGTATGCTTGCACAAAACTTGATGTAGAGGCTGCCTGTGCGCTTTTAACGAGCAGTTCAATCTCACTTTTTGTCAATGCCTCTTTTGTGAATTCACGTACCGAATAATGACTCAGAATCCCCTCAATCGTTTCGTTCATCCCACTCATCCCCTAATCTTTAAAAATTTTACGCTCATATTGCGGCATCTGATCTAGCGCACCGAACTGCTGTTGTCGCAAACATTCATAAATCAAAATGGCTGCCGTATTCGAAAGGTTTAGCGACCGAATATGATCCGTCATCGGAATCCGCAAACAAGTCTCCTCATGCGCCTCTAAAATGGCATCCGGCAACCCTGTCGTTTCCTTCCCAAAAATGAAAAAATAATCTTTGTCCGTATCTTGATAGTTGACATCACTGTACAAATGGCGTCCGAATTTTGTAATGAAATAAAATTCACCACCTGCATTTTTTTCAAAAAACTCCTCGATGGAATCATAGTAGTTCAATTTCACATGATCCCAATAATCAAGCCCTGCTCGCTTAAGCATCTTGTCATCCGTCGAAAACCCGAGCGGTCTAATTAAATGTAAGTAGGTATCCGTTCCTGCACACGTTCTTGAAATATTACCCGTATTTGCCGGAATTTCTGGTTGATAAAGCACAATATGATTTGCCAAATTCTTCACCTTGCTCCTATTAAATTCTTTGCTCGCGTAATTTCTGCGAGTACTTCTGTATCTTGTTCTTCCGCTCGCAATAGCGCCTGTTCTGCCTCTTCGCCGCCAATTTTTCCAAGCGCCCAGGCTGCCGTTCCCCGAATCACCGGACGTGGATCTTCTGTCATGCAACGAATGAGCTCGGGTACAGCCGTCTTATCCTTATAACGCGCAAGCACAATGATCGCATTGCGTTGGATCGGCTTTTTGCCACGCCAAGACCCAGCCATCGGACCAAATTTTTGCTTAAATTCTTTATTTGATATAGAAAGTAATGGCTTTAATTCCGGTTTCACAAGCTCTGGATCCGGCTCCATCGCTTCATGGAAATGAAAGTCATGTCCCCGATTGTACGGACAAACAGACTGGCACGTATCGCAACCATATAACCGATTATGCAACACATCTCGATATTTTTCATCCAAAAAGCCTTTCGTCTGGCTCAAATAACTCAGACAAATCTTCGGATTCATCTTGCCTTCCCCGAGCAAACTCCCCGTAGGACAAGCCTCGACACACTTATTGCAATCGCCACACAAATCCCCCATCGGTTTATCCGGCGCAAGCGGCAAATTCGTCAGCATCTCCCCTAAATAAATAAAAGAGCCAAATTCTGGCGATATCAAAAGCGTATTCTTGCCACGCCAACCAATGCCCGCTCGCTCTGCCACCGCCACATCAGAAAATTCGCCCGTATCTACCATGGATTTAAAACGAGCATCCGGAACTCGCTCTGCGATAAAAGCCTCTAGTAACGTCAGTTTTTCGCGAAGCACTGTATGGTAATCCGTTCCCCACGAGGCACGCGAAAAAATGCCACGCCTCGCTTCTTTTCTGCTCACCGGTTCATTCTTCATTTTTGAAGGGTAGGCAAGCGCAATCGCAATAATCGACCGTGGCTCCTTAAAAATCAGGTCAGGATAAACACGTTCATCGATATTTGGATGTTCAAAACCAGTTAAAACATCCTCTTTCGCCGCGACTTCTAACCGCGCTTTCAATTCCAAAAAAGGATCCGCCGAAGCAAATCCTATTTTTTGAATACCTATTTCAGCTGCGTACTCAATGATGTCTTGTTTTAAGTCGTTCATATCTATATTTTGCAAGGTTCGCACCTCAGTTCTTAGTATCTTTTGACTTTTGGTAAGATGAAAATATGGCTTTAAGCAACCGGACCCAGCTTTGTTGTAGCTCTTATGAGGGTATCTTCCCGATTTAGAGCCTCCATATGCAGTGGAATGAAATGAGACTGCCTTCCTGTTACCCAATGCAGCATTTCGAGTAAAATAAAACGCAATGCTTCGCTTATAAAGGTCGAAACACTGCGTTGATAACATATTTAAGAGCGGGTGATGAGAATCGAACTCACGACAACAGCTTGGAAGGCTGTAGTTTTACCACTAAACTACACCCGCATAGTTTAGAACAAGTTGTTCTAGCAACAATTAATATAATATCACTACTAATTAGGTTTGGCAAGGCTTTTTTGAAAGTTTTTTAATTATTTTCGAATATGGAATCAGTAGATATATTTTCGTAGAACTTAGTAAGCCTGATTTCGATTTTCACATAATATACACTGCGCTGGTTTGACTGTTAATATATACGAAAACACGCACTAGATTAAATTGTTAGTACGTGTTTTCACTTCAGAACAGTCTTTAATCTCTATCTCAAACTTAATTTACAACACTGGTACGCTTACTATATTAATCGTGCTACCTGTTGCGTCATAAGCTGTTAAGGTTACACTATCTGTCCGATTTTTAATCAATAATTTTGCATAGTATTGGTAGTCTGATCCTGTTGTTGGAACACTAATCGTCTTTTGAAGAACATTATTTACACTTAAGCTAATTTTTGCTACATCCGCAGTAAATTTGCCTTTCACATAGCCATCTGTACCAAGAAGGAATGGCTCTACTGTTACTCTATCATACGGGCTCGCAGAAACAAAAGGCACTGCTTTTGTACTAACTACTTGACCAGCTGAATTATAGCCTATCATTTCTACAACATCCGTAGCCTTCGTGATGTTTGGTTTTGCGTAAAATCTAATGACACCATCTGTTACCCCGATGCGTTTTATTGCTACTTTATTGACTTGTAGTTCTACTTTAGTGATATCACCTGTAAATGTTCCTGTTACATAACCGTCTACGCCGAGGAGGAAAGGCTCTACTATCATACTACCGCTCAAACCAGCAGATGCAAAAGGTACTGCTTTTGTGCTAACTACTTCGCCAGCTGAGTTATAGCCTACCATTTCCACGACATCTGTAGTCTTCGTGATGTTTGGTTTTGCATAAAAATTGATAATACCATCCCTTACTCCAATGCGCTTGATTGCTACTTTATTGACTTGTAGTTCTACTTTAGTGATATCACCTGTAAATGTCCCTGTTACGTAGCCATCCGTGCCAAGTTTATATGGTGCTATGGAAGTGATAGATCCAGCTACCACAGGTTTTGTTACTGCTACTGGTTTTGTGTCGAGTACTTTTCCATCAACGCCATATGCAGTTAGCTTCACGCTATCTGTTACATTACGTATAAGTGGATTGGCATAGTACTTAAAGTCTGGTGATGTGACGCTTATTTTATTACCTTCTACGTCGTTGACTGTCAAACTGATTTTTGCGATGCTACCAGAAAATTGTCCTGTTACGTAGCTATCTTTACCAAGTTGATATGGAGCTACTATTAAACTGAAGTTTTCTGGTGCCTTTGTTCCACTCAGTAAATTTTGTGCTTTGTCTAGCTCTTTTTGCATATTTGCTTTCACGACTGGGTCTAGGACTACATTAATCATATTCTGGGCAAAATCAATTGTCTTTTGGGCTGTAGTTGGTTTGAGTGTATTCGTGTTTGGCTCGTTGTCTTTGAAAAGGGCAAGTACTGCTGTTGCTGCCATTTGTTTTGCTAGCCCTTCATTGGCTCCTGGAACAAGCGGTTTCTCATTGTTGCTGACTTTTACTATTTTTCGAGCTACTTCGGTTGTACCAGTGTATCCTGCTACTTCTACTTTTGAGCCTTGTGTGATGAAATTGTTTGTGGAGAGGCTATAAGTTCGATCTGTATTTACTGTTACAGTTGCCTTCACAACACCATCTATAAGTAGGCATACACTGGTAACGCCTTTACCTACTGTTCCTGTAACGGCTGTTGATGTTATATCTGCATCATTCGCCAGTAAACTATAGTCTTGTGGTGTATTTTTTACTTTCAATAAATCTTTTGCTTGTTCCATTGTTACTTGCATGTTTGCTCTTATAGTTACATCTGCTAATCCGTCCACTAATTTTTGTGCATCATCAATTGCTTGTTGATCGGTTGTCGGCTTTAGTACATTGGTGCTCGGATTATTGTTTGCGAACAGCCCTAGTACTGCATTCGTTGCATCAAAAGGTCTCGTGGGAGTGAGAGCGAGCGTTGATGCCGAATTAGAACTGTTTAAAAAATTTTGGGCTAGTTGCACATTTACTAACATCTCTGTTTTCTGTGTGGAATCTGTCAATTGATTTACCAAAGCTTTAGCCGCATCAATCGCGCTTTGCGTTACAGTAGATTTAATAGTCCCACTTGTTTGTTCATTATTAACAAATAAATCACTAACAGCCCCATTAGCATTATTAAATTGTTTTTGTAGGTCTCTAGCATTGTTATCATCGAATTCCCACTGCATTTCATCTAAAAGGCGCATTAAACGGTCTCGTTCATAAGAGGATGCTACATTCTGCGCAGCGGCATATGCTGTGTCTATGTCGGCTTGTGTGATCCCTTTTGCAAGGTGAAGAAATAGTGTATTCTCATATAAATTATAGACTTTTTGACCAAAATCTTGAAGTCCTGTCAAATCGCCTATAAAGTCGGCTGCAGTCAAAATAGCATCATTTCGTTCTACTGTTTTGCCGTCTGGTGAGATAACATTGATGCCAACCATTGTATTTTTACCGAATTTTTGGGTTTCTATATAGATATATAGGCTCTGTGCCACTCCTACGGCGGTAGTTGAATATTGCGTGTCAATCGTTCCGTCTGGGAGGCTCGTTTGCAAGCCATACCCTTTAGGCAATTTAGTTACATCAACCACCAGATAGGAACCGTTAAATCTGATATTTGGTAAGTAGTTAGAGACATTCGTTTTCGTAAACAATAAATAAGGTGCTTGTGTTGCTGGAACCGTGTACTTCGGGGCTGTGGCTAATACCGTTGCTTCTACTGGTGCTTCTGAGAATACGTTAAAAGGTGTTACAATACTTGTTCCTAAAATAGAAGTTACGGTTAACACACTAATTACTTTCTTCATTTTACTATTCATTTTGCTACAACCTCTTTCGTTTTTGATTGGTATTACTTGATTATGAAAAAAATTGCGTCTAGATATTAGATATTGATTTTTTTGAATTATTCGACTTTAGATCCCTCGTTATTTTTTGCCCAACGTCGGCGCTAAAAAAATTATAGCACAGTAAAAATGATTACGGTAGTTCGTTTAGATATTTGTCACTAAATGTTTGGATTCTCGTGCCTTTTCCCTATCTGCTTTGACTTATGATCGTCAGGATTTGAATTTATTGCTCTTTTCAAGATTATATCTTTCGAAAATAATTTTGTATTTTAAAAGCTTATTTTTAGTCAGCTGATAACTCATACACGTTAGGATCAATGAAACATTTAAAACTAATTTCCCTAATTGTTCATTCTTTCTTCATATTTGCTAGATACACTTAGCTTATCAGTAATGAAGGAAGTGAATGGAATGGTGAAACAACGACGGATTGATTGGTATTTAATTGGTATTGCAGTGCTCGCTGCGTTTCTTAATTTTTGGGGTGTATGGAATGATGATACGGTAAATCCCTATTATACGGCAGCTGTGACAAGTATGACGGAAAGTTGGTCGAATTTTTTCTATGGAGCGCTTGATCCTTCGGGGTTTGTGACAGTCGATAAGCCTCCTGTTGCACTTTGGTTACAAACGATGAGTGCTCTTATTTTTGGTATTCACGGTTGGAGCGTTATTTTACCGCAAGCTCTCGCTGGTGTGGGCTCGGTCTTATTGCTTTATTTCCTCATAAAGCCGACGTTTGGCAAATGGGCAGCTCGGATTGCGGCGCTTGTTATGGCAACAACGCCGATTGCAGTAGCTGTGAGTCGGACGAATAACGTGGATAGCATTCTCGTCTTTGTCCTATTGCTCGGGACATGGGCACTATTTAAAGCCGTGAAAAAAGGCAAAATTGGCTTCCTACTCCTTGCGTTTGCCTTGATCGGGATTGGCTTTAATGTCAAGATGTTGCAAGCTTATATGGTCGTCCCAGCCTTCTTATTGTTCTATTTCATTGCAGCAAAATGTAATTGGAAGAGAAAAGCACTTCATCTCGTCATCGCCCTCGTGATGATGCTTGGCGTTTCGGTTTCATGGGCCGTCATCGTGGATAACACATCAGCAAGTGAGCGACCATACATCGGGAGTAGCCAAACGAACTCCGTGTTGGAACTCGCATTCGGTTACAATGGTATGGAGCGCTTATTAGGTCAAGAAACGGGAACAAATGCAAGCACGAATTCGCAAATGACTCCTCCAGGTTCCAGCTCAAACAATGATAATATCGCACCCGATGCATCAACAGAATCCACTCAAAATAGCCAGTCGATGTCTGGTCAACCACCTCAGCCTCCAAATGGTGGTATGCAAGGTGGCGGGCCTAATGGAAAACAAGGTGGCGGCTCGAAAATGATGGGCGGAACGGGCATGTTTGGTACTGGTACAGCTGGTCCATTGCGTCTTTTCCAAACGGCGCTAGGCGATCAGATTAGTTGGTTATTACCAATGGCATTTTTTGGCATCGCAGCCATCTTTATTGCTAACTGGAGTCGCAAACGTCGCTTCTTCCAATGGAATACCGCACAAAAAGAAATGACTTTTTGGGTGGCATGGCTCATTCCAGTTGCAGGCTTCTTTAGTATCGCTGGCTTTTTCCATCATTATTATTTAATCATGTTAGCTCCTGCAATCGCAGCCTTAACTGGTGCTGGATTCATGGCGTTACTCCATTTATATCGTAAAAATACGGGCGTACCAGGTTATTTATTGCCAAGCGCGATCGTGGTAACAACTGCTTTACAAATGTTCTTTATCGCGCAATATTCAGTGCTTTGGATGGGTGTCGCAGGCGTGATCGGACTTGGGCTTGCCACAGTATTATTCATCATCAAGCATCGACAACCTGCATGGACTTCTTGGGTCACCGTAGCTTCTCTCATCGCACTACTTCTCGCACCAACCTATTGGGCGTTAACCCCGATGATATACGGTGGCAATAGCGCGCTTCCTGAGGCTGGACCTCAACTAAAAACAAGCAGTGGTAGCGGTTTTGCTAATGCGACGATCAACGAAAAATTACTCGCTTATGTAGAGAAAAATAGTAACGGAACGGAATTCTTATTTGGTACCACAGATGCTTCTACAGCTGCACCTTACATTATTAAAACAGGCAAATCTGTCATGGCACTCGGCGGCTTCAACGGAACCGATCCAATTTTGACAGTAGAAGAATTAAAACAAATGATTAAAGATGGAAAAATCAAGTACTTCTACTTACCATCGAATAATAAAGGTAGTAGCTCCGATGTTGTGAAGTGGATTGAAGAAAATGGTACCAAAGTGGATAGCTCTGAATGGAGCGATCAGACAACGGATGTGACGACGAGTGCAACAACGAGTCAAAATTCCCCAAGTCATGGTGGCATGCAAGGCGGGCCTGGCGGCGGACAATCTGGCGGTACGCTTTACAAACTTAGCGGGGAGGATTGAGTAGTATGACGACAAAAATATCTGTAGTTATTCCACTTTATAATGAAGAAGCAGTTATCGAGCAAACGTATCATCGCTTAAAAAACGTGATGGAAAATTTGGCTATGGACTATGAACTCCTATTCGTCAATGATGGTAGTAAAGATGCCACTCTATCACTCGTTCAGGCGCTTAGCTTCACAGATCCACACGTCAAATGCCTTGTTTTTTCAAGAAATTTTGGCCATCAAATCGCGATTACTGCTGGCACGGACTATGCAAATGGGGATGTCGTTATTATTATCGACGCAGATTTGCAAGATCCGCCGGAGCTAATTCCGGAGATGGTGCAGAAATGGCAACAAGGCTATGATGTTGTCTATGCACAGCGAATCAAGCGTAACGGCGAAACCTTTTTCAAAAAATGGAGTGCGAAGATGTTCTACCGGGCGTTGCATAAATTAACTGATGTGGAGATTCCTGTTGATACCGGGGATTTCCGCCTCATGGATAAAAAAGTCTACAACGAGCTCAAAAAGCTAAACGAGAAAAATCCTTTTGTTCGTGGTTTGGTGAGTTGGCTCGGTTTCAAACAAACCGCCTTAGCATACGAGCGCGATGAACGGGCAGCCGGCGAAACAAAATACCCACTAAAAAAAATGTTAAAACTTTCTATGGACGGAATGACTTCTTTTTCGTACCAACCATTAAAATTAGCAAGCTATGCCGGTGTAGCTTTGTCTAGCGCTGGATTCATCTATATGTTCATCGTACTTTTCCAGACATTATTTACGAATACAACGGTAAGTGGTTGGTCTTCCATGATTATTATTCAACTTTTGTTTAGTGGCTTTGTCCTTATTATTTTAGGAATGATCGGCGAATATATTGGTCGAATTTATGATGAGGTCAAGGATCGTCCCTTGTATATCGTGGCTGAAAGTTATGGCTTTGAAGCATCTCGCATAAACAATGAAGCCGTCCCCCATCCTACATTTATGAACCAAAAAGTGAACTAGAGATTGATAAAACCGTATTTTCTCTCAGCTGGAGAAAGTATGGTTTTGTTTCGCATTCAAGGCTTAAAACTGCATTTTATCGGGTATTGTGAGAAAATAATAGAAAACTGGTTTAGGGTGGGATAAAGTGGTCTCTAAACTGAAAAATAAGCAGGAATCTTTGTATCCACCATTTTCTTAAATGGCTCTATACAAAGATTCCTGCTTTTTATTATAGCAAATGTTAATTTGGTGTTATAGTGGCGTAAGAATATTGAATAACACCATTTATAGTAGTTTTAACATACAGTGTTCTTCCAACTACTAATTCTGAAACATTTTCTACTGTCCAATCTCCAGTGCTATCTGATATTGCATGAAATACGTAGCCTCTCCCAGGCATCGTTATATTTATCTCTACGTTTGTATTTGGAATGGCTTGGCCGTATAAGAATGTCTGACCCTCATGTGCTGTTGATGTAATGGTTGGTTTTATTAAAGTACTCGCTTTTACCAATGTAGTTCGTAATTCATTTTTTAAAGCATCCTCTTGCAATCTATCTACACGTGCTTTTGCTGAAATATATTGTGTTACATCCGCTGTATCTTTAATAGCATTGTTAGGATCATTACCTTGGAATAGCTTGTTTACGATTGTTCTTGTCGGACTAACAACTATATTACTGTAGGAATATTGTATAACCCCATTTACCGCGGTTTTAACATATAACGTTCTTCCAATAAGTAACTGAGAAACTGATGAAATTGACCAGTCACCGTTACCATCTGATGTTGCATGAAAAACATAACCCGATCCTGGCATAGTTATATTTATTTCTACGTTTGTATTTGGAATAGCTTTTCCGGATAAGTGTGTTTGCCCCTCTTCATATGACGTTGCTGTAAAAGTTGGTTTTATCAAAGTACTCGCTTTTGTCAGCTTTTTTAATAAATCTGTTTTCAAACCGCCTGCAGAAAGTCTTTCTACACTCGCTTTTACTGCTACGTATTGGCTTACATCTGTCGTTTCTTTGATAGTATTGACAGGATCATCATCTTCGAACAGCCCATTCACAGCATCAATTACATCGTACACACTGTATTCTTGCGCAAAAACACTTGATGGAGCCAATGTGGTTGTAAACCCGCCACTTAATAACAATCCTCCTGATACTATAGCAATCGCAAGTTTTTTTCCATATTTTCTTTTCATCACAAACATCTCCTCTCTTCTTACATATGTAGATTACAAGAAAACGCATAGGCAATCCTTGTACTTTCAATATACTACAATACATGATGAAATGCTGTATACAAAAATCAACATTTATACTTATAAAAGCTACACGGAGAGCGCTTTCTTTACTTTTATAAGTATTATTAAAGGGAATGCGCTTGATTAGATCCCAGAGTGTCAACCGAATGAAATTACCCTTAGAAATCAAAAAGACGAACAATCACTTATTTTAAGGATATATTTATTCGTGTGTCAAAAAACATGTTTGTTGACACTATCCTATATGCAAAGAAAGAGCACCTTTTTTTCAGTGTGCCCTTTCTGCGCTGTCATGAATATCCATCAAATAGATCTAAACATTAAAACATCATTTTTTCATTTTATGATTAATAAACCATATTCGCACAAATCTTAAAAGAATCACACCTATAATAATAACAACACCATGCTTTTGATTACCTAGTAAATACCCCATAGTACCTAATATTCCGGCTGCAGTCATAGTTGCCCAATGTCTTAATTTTAATGTTGAAACGATATAACCAGCTATACCAATACTCCCTGAAGATAGTGTATTAAGAAATGTTTTACTCAAGTACAATTTGTACCCCCACCAATAGCGATTCATCTTAGTAACGTCCGCTGCAGATGGCGTAATTACGTTAGAATCAGTATTCAATTGACTATCATGCACTGAATTAATTGCTACTTTTTCTTCCGTGTCAATTTCTGGACTTGCATCCTCAATAAACTGATTAGCCTCATCTATATGTTCATTTATTTTAAGTATTTCTTCCTCGGTAAGTGAACCTAAAACAGATTGTGATATCGCTTCTGAGAACCCCTCACTATCCAGATATCTACTTTATCGATTACTGCATCATCTAAGCCTGTTATTTTTTCTGCTTCAATTACTCTGCCCTAAGTTAACTTTAGGTGCTTGAGTGTATGCAATTGTTTCACCACGATCATTATATGCCGTTACACGAGTATAGTATTCGTCATTTACCAACGAATTTTTGTTGTTCAATTTATACACCTGTGTTGGATTTATTGAAACATCTCCACCACTACCATCCACATGTAGTAATCCTTTATGGCTATTGATATCATCTTGCGTAGGCCAAATCCCTTTCCCTTTGGTTGACCATCCAGTTTGACCATCCGTATCGTGTGCTTTATAGTTGGCACCATCAAATATCCAAACTTTATACCCCGCTACATCCTCTAATTTTAACCAGTTTAATCCAATAAACCCATTATTAAGATTATCTTCATTTTTTTCAGAGTAAACATCAACAAAAGGGACTTCTTTAATTGGCAGTTCACTACCAGTTCCATTGACATGCAGTTGATAGTTACCATTCGCAACTTCTTCATTGGTTGCCCATATTTCTTCCCTTTGATGCTCCAGTTGCTTGTCTTACCCACGTCTACACAGTCATAATTGTACCCATTGAAAAGACCAATTTTATGGGAGACTGCAAACAATCAGGACGACAAGCCATCGCGATAGTACTTTTTTCATTCATTGACTCCCCTTTGATTGTATCTTTTTTTATTCCGAATAGCTGTGTACAAATTAAAAATTCCACCTAAAAAAAGATAAAAGATAGCGCTTTCTTTATGAGGTTGGTAGGCGTTTCTTCACCCGTATGCCTTATTTTCGGTTATGCGCGCAACATGTAACAAGGGCATCACAAATGTACTTTGGTGATACTCCCTTTCAGCGATCTTCACCTAAAAAGAAACACTCGATTGATCACCCTAATCCTACACTCCTACCCAACTTTTTCAGATATAGTTCCACGTTCGTTTTGGGTTACCCTTTTGAGATTTCTCTACCTTAGAGAAAAGCCTTATTGGATGCTACTCTATTGTTGAATCATTTATAAATACAAGTTAAGACACCACGCTATGTATGGAGCCTGCTATACACATAAGAAACGAGCCTGAGGCAAAAGGTTCTCAGACGCTTTGTTTCGCATTCAAGGCTTAAAACTGCATTTTATCGGGTATTGTGAGAAAATAATAGAAAACTGGTTTAGGGTGGGATAAACGATGATGGATTGGTATAACTCGTTGAAAGAGTTTTTCTCGTATGATAATATAATGCAATGGATGCAGTCCTACCGCGCTTTCGGGCCTTTGTTGGCGTTCTTTTTACCATTTATTGAGGCGTTTCTACCATTTTTACCGTTCTCTTTATTTGTTATTGTCAACGTGAGCGCATATGGGCTTGTTTGGGGATTTATCATTTCATGTTCTGCCGCCATACTTGGTAGTCTGTGCGTCTTTTGGATCGTGCGGAAATTTGGTCAGACTAGGTTTTTGCGGTTTATTACGCATCATAGGCATGTTCGCAAGGTTATGGACTGGATCGATGAACACGGGTTTGGTCCAATCTTCATTTTACTCGTGATGCCGTTTACGCCTTCTTCTGCAGTCAATGTTGTCGCTGCTTTATCGGAAATTCGTTTTTTCCAATTTTTGATGGCATTGATTGGCGGGAAGGTCATTAAAGTTTTTGCAATCAGTTATATCGGATATGATTTGCGTGATATTATACAACATCCTGTGAAACTACTGATTTTGGTCGTGATTGTCGCTGTTTTATGGTATGCTGGCAAGCGGTTGGAGCGTTGGATGGGATCAAAAAAGAAAGATACAAACTAGGAGGACACGATGGGTATACAGGAGCTTTTTTTTCATATTCATTATTGCAACGGTGGCAAGACTAGTGGTTCGGGGATACTTGCGAAGAAGTTAACGAGAACATTGCAACATCATGAATTAGTCCTCGTTACTGGTGGCTCGGGAAAATATCGAATGGCAGATAAGGCATTAGATTTCCACGAAGGCATGCTTTTTTACATTCCGGCCAATGTTTGGCATTCGATCGAAACAAGCCAGGCGCGACCAGCATCTTTTCTCACGGTACATTTCAGCTATGGGCGCGTTGGTTTCACTAATAATATGTGGACGATTGTGCCTGAAACGCAGCGGCTATCTTTACCAGCAGTCTCTGTTTTGCAAGATTATTATGCTGTTAGTGAAGCATTTGAAAATGTAGTAATTCGCTGGCATGAAAAATTGCCTGGATATGAGTTTGTCGTGAAAACATTGTTTCAACAGCTATTAATCGTGATTGATCAAAACCTCCGAAAGCAACATAAAAACTATGCCACGAGCCTAAAAGTGGAGAAAGTGATTGATTATATGCGGCAACATATTCATGGAAATATCACGCTCAATGAACTGGCAGAACTTGTGCAGCTCTCCCCTACATACTTGTCGCGTATATTCAAAGAAACAACTGGCTATCCTGTGATTGTCTTTTTTAATAAGATCAAGATAGATCTTGCGAAAGAGCTCATGATGGATGGGACAAAAAAGGTAAAAGATGTGGCACGCTTACTAGGTTTTACTGACGAATTTTATTTTAGTCGACTCTTCAAGCAACATGAAGGTATCAGTCCCACAGAATATTATAATAGAAATGTCCATGGTTTTTAATATTATGCATGGTTTCATGAGATTTTATCTCTTATAATAAAGTTGTTATTGTATAAGATAACTTGAGGAGATGGATTCACATGCCGATTTGGAAGAGAAATTTAATCGTTTGTTGGTTTGGAACGTTTGTGACTAGCATCGGTATGAGTCAAATTGCTCCTGTTTTACCGCTTTACATAAAGCATCTAGGCATTGATAATGCAGCACTTGTGGCTCAGATATCAGGCTTGACGTTTGGAATCACCTTTATTATGTCAGCTATCTTTTCACCGATTTGGGGACAAGCGGCTGACCGTTTTGGTCGAAAACCGATGTTGCTTCGTGCCAGTCTTGGAATGGCCATTATTATTGGATGTATGGGATTTACGCACAATGTGTATGAACTGATTGCGCTCCGTACTTTGCAAGGCGTCGTAACTGGTTTTGCGACAGCTTGTACAGCGCTTGTGGCGACGCAAACCGATGAGGCACATGCTGGTTGGGCGCTAGGTACACTTTCGACGGGTGCCATTACGGGCTCACTACTCGGTCCGCTTGTTGGCGGCGTTATCGCAGAACATTTCAGCTTGCAAAATGTCTTTTTCATCACGGGTGGGCTGTTGTTCGTCGCTTTTATTTTGACGGCATTGTTTGTAAAAGAACATTTCATGCGCACGGATAAAAAAGTGTTGAATACAAAAGAGATTTGGCGTACATTGCCGAATAAGAGTTTTATTTTGACGATGTTTGTCACCTTCTTTACACTGACACTTGCGCTTTATTCGGTGGAACCAATCATCACGGTATACATGCAACAACTCGTCCACGGCACTTCACACATTGCATTTTTGTCTGGACTCGCATTTTCAGCATCTGGACTCGCAAGCATTATCGCAGCGCCACGCCTTGGTAAGCTTTCAGATCAAATTGGGGCACAACGCGTTATTTTTGTCGCACTGATTGTTGCAGGGATTGTTTTTATTCCCCAAGCCTTCGTTCGCAGTCCTTGGGAGCTGATCGCGCTTCGCTTTATTCTCGGACTCGCGGTTGCTGGGCTGAATCCTTCTGTTAACATTCTGATAAAAAAAATGACGCCGCCCGAATTCACTGGTCGTGTCTTTGGGATTACGAATTCAGCTGGGTATCTCGGCATCTTTACTGGTGCTGTATTCGGCGGTCAAATCGCGGCTTTGCTGGGCATACAGTATGTATTTTTCATCACTAGCGCCCTGCTTTTAGTCAACGCGATCTGGGTTTATTTTAAAGTGTTCAAAAAGCTTAATGCGCGTGAAATCAACGCAAACAAAACTTGGAGGGAACAAACAAAATGAATTTACAAATCGAAAAAACGGCACTTGTGTTAATCGACTTACAAAATGGTATTATCGGAAGAAATAGCGCACCGCATAGCCCCGAGGAGATCATTGAACGATCTCGGCAATTAGCTCAATCCTTTACGGAGAAAGGTGGTTTCGTTGTTTTGGTGCGAGTCTCCTTTTTGGACGGTAAAGATTCGTTAAATCCGACGACAGACGCACCAGCAAGTGCGGCAATGGCCTTTCCTGATGGCTGGGATGTTCTCGTGCCAGAACTTGCAGAGATAAAGGGAACTTACACGATGACTAAGCGGCAATGGAGTGCGTTTCATGGCACCGATCTCGACTTGCAATTGCGGCGTCGTGGAATTGATACGATTGTACTTGGTGGCGTATCGACCGGTATTGGCGTGGATACCACAGCGCGCGATGCTTTCCAACTAGGCTATGATCAGGTTTTTGTGGAGGACATTATGGGGGCTACTGATAAAACGATGCATGATTACGTATGCCAAACTATTTTCCCGCGGATGGGCCGAATTCGTTCAACTGCAGAAGTCATTTCTAGTTTATAATAGCGAAAAAAGAGAAGGCTAGCGCTTATTGAAAAAACGCTAATCTTCTCTTTTCTTTTGCTTATACGAAAAAAAATCCATAGGGTGCTATTTTGTTTTTTTGAATTTTGGCTGCCTGTAAAATTGGAATCCAGTCTTCGCGCTGTGGATAAATTTTTGTAAGATCAATTTCTTGCTCTTGATGGGTTGGATTCATAATGAAAACATGCCAGTTATCCTCGTCTACGTGGCGAACAACACCGAATAATACACCGAGGGAAAATGGATGGTATTCCCCTTTTCGTAGCGCCTCGTTTGTATTGCGTAGCTTGATTGCAGCACGATAAAATTCGCTAATATCAGCGTCTTCGCGTCCCCACGGATAGAATTTGCGATTATCTGGATCTGCGCCGCCTGTCAGACCTGCCTCGTCACCGTAATATACGCATGGCACGCCTGGCAAAACCATCAATAAGTAAACGGCCAATCGCAACTTTGCTTTATTTTCCGATAACATCGTGAAAATACGGGCGGTATCATGCGTTCCAATATTGTTCAAGTTTGCGGCGAGTGCCTCAGCAGGATAGTTTTCCTTCATTGCCATCGTTTTTTGTACTGCTTGCTGTGCTGTGAGATTCTCGTTCAACAAATCAATAATAATCTGTCGGAAAGGATAGTTCATCACGCCTTGCAGCATGCCCCCTTCCAAGTAGTGGCGCCTCTCATTATAAGCAATTTTATTCGTGGCATCCTCCCAGACTTCGCCGATTAAAACGCGATCAGGATACTTTAATAATGTTTGCCGAATCCCACCAATAAATGCATCTGGAAGCTCATCCGCCACATCTAGCCGCCAACCAGCAACTCCGCGCGAGGTCCAATGATCAATCACGCTGTCCTTACCCGCGTAAATTAACCGCTGAAAATCCGCATCCTGCTTGTTCACCACGGGCAGATTACTGACACCCCACCACGTATCATACTGATCCGGGAAATTCTGAAAAGTAAACCAGTGATGGTACGGCGAATCCACGCTCTGATACGCACCAACCGAATCAAAATGGCCATTGCGATTAAAATAAATACTATCTTCCCCAACGTGGTTGAAAACACCATCCAAAATAATCCGCATACCATGCTCGCTTGCCGCTTGAATCAATGCTGCAAAAATCGTCTCATCGCCGAACATTGGGTCTATTTTTTTGTAATCAGAAGTATCGTACTTATGATTGCTCTTCGCTTCAAAAATCGGGCTTAAATACAGACCAGTGATACCCAGCTCCTTTAAATAGCCCAACTTTTGCTTAATGCCATCTAAGTTTCCACCGAAAAATTCCCAGCGCACAATTTCGCCTTTGTCATTTTTAATATAATATGGTGTATCCTCTGTTCTTGCGTAAATAAAAGAATCAGGCTTTGGCGCACGCACATGGTCGTCTGCATTGAAGAAACGGTCGACAAAGATATGATAGAAAACCGCATTCTGATACCATTCTGGGGCTTTATCCGCATATTCAAAACAGGTCAGCTGATACGTACAAACATCATCATAATTCTCGGTAAAAAAGCCTTCTCCGCCTTCCATACCACGATTATTAAAATAATATGTCGTCCGCACTTCCGTATCGAAGTTTTGCTGAATTTTGAAGTAGTAAAAATAAAGACCAGTCGCCGCATACGGTTTAAAAGAAACAATATACGCGACGCCTTGCTCATGCGTCATCTCAAAACTCTGTTCCTCCATACCATCTTTATGGATTTTCAGCTCTACTTTTGAAACGTAAGGAAGCGCGATATCAATCCGAAAATCGACCGTCGCGCTCACATTCACTGCGCCAAAAGGCTGTTTATATAACGCATTCCACGAATCAAATACAACTACTTTCGCCATTATTTAAACTTCCTCTCGTCACAAATTTTTATTGTGATGCACATTCCAAATTTCATCCGCATAATTCATAATCGTATAATCCGACGAAAAATCTCCCGCGTTCGCAATGTTTAATAGAGACATCTGATTCCATTTTTTGCGATCTCGGTATAGACCATCAATTCGTGACTGCGCCTGCACATACGAGTCATAATCCTTCAACACGAAATATTCATCATTATACTTCAGCAGCGAATCAAAAATCTCGCGCCCCTCTGCCTCTATGTTCGGAATCGTACCATCTACCAGTGCATCTATACAGCGCTTCAACCGTGGATTATGATCATAAATCTCATGTGAATGATACGAATTAGAATCGTAAAAATGATACAACTCCGCGTCCTGCATCCCAAACAATAACATGTTCTCGTCCCCGACTTTATCACGAATTTCCACATTGGCACCGTCCAGCGTCGCAAGTGTGATCGCACCATTTAGCATCAATTTCATATTACTCGTCCCCGATGCTTCTTTTGTTACAAGCGAAATTTGCTCACTAATGTCCGCCGCTGGAATTATTTTCTCCGCTAGTGTCACACCGTAATTCTCCACGAACACGATTTTAATTTTGTTATCAATCGTCGTGTCATTGTTGATCATGTCTGCCACAGCATTGATTAGTTTGATAATTTCCTTGGCATAAGAGTAACTCGGCGCGGCTTTGGCACCGAAAATGAAGACGCGCGGCACGATTTCCTCACCTGACTGCGATTCTTTCAACTTCAAATACATCGATAAAATATGGAGTACGTTCAAGAGCTGGCGTTTATACGCATGAAGTCGCTTGATTTGGACGTCAAATACAGCATTCGGATCAATCTCGATTCCCATCGTCTCTTCCACATAGGCTGCCAAACGTTGCTTGTTCTCAAACTTCACTTGCTCTAATTTTTCAAGTAGTACAGAATCTTCTTTAAAAGCTTTCAATAAGTATAGCTCATTCGGTTTTTTCTTCCACTCGCTACCGATATAATCACTGATCAAGTCGCTCAAACCTTCATTGCTAAGGAGCAACCAGCGGCGATGTGTAATACCGTTCGTTTTATTATTAAATCTGGCAGGATACGCCAAATAAAAATCGTGCAAGGCCTTCTCTTTTAAAATATCCGTATGCAGTTTCGCGACACCATTCACGCTATGGCTACCAATAATCGCCAAATGCGCCATATGAATGATACCATCTTGAATAATCGCTGTTCGCTGCGTAAAATTCACGCCATAAAGCGGCGACATACTATCTAAATGCCGGCGATTAATCTCGCAAATGATTTGATAAATCCGTGGCACTAGATTCGAAACCATCTGCTCTGGCCACTTCTCAAGCGCCTCAGCCATAATCGTATGGTTCGTATAAGAACACGTCTTCATCGTAATCGTCCATGCCGCGTCCCAACTCAAGCCCTCTTCATCTAGTAAAATTCGCATCAATTCAGGAATACACATCGTCGGATGCGTATCATTAATATGGATCGAAATCTTCTCTGCTAAATGCTCCATTGGCACGCCTAACTTCCGGTAATAACGAATAATGCTCTGCACGCCCGCCGACACGAAAAAGTATTCCTGTTTCAGGCGCAACAACCTGCCATCATAATTCGAATCATCCGGATAGAGCATTTCCGAAATACTATGAATCGATTTCCGACGCTCCTCCGAAAAGTAGTCCATCTCCTCGCTCGGTGGGATCTCAGCAGACCACAGTCGCAAATTGTTGACCGTGTCATTTTCATAACCCGTCATCGCCGTATCATAGGGCACCGCTAAAATATCTTCTGTGTGCGAATAAACTGGTTTGATTTGACCATTCGCGTCCTCTTCCAGATGCACATCCCCGAAAAAGCGCACAATTTCCGCCTTATTTTCGCGCCTCGTTTCCCACACATTCTCATGTCTCAACCAGTCATCCGGTAACTCGACCTGGTAACCATTCACAAATTTCTGCTTAAACAGCCCATAACGATAACGAATTCCATTCCCATTTCCGGGAACATCACACGTTGCCATCGAATCCATAAAGCAAGCCGCCAAACGCCCCAAACCACCATTACCTAAACCTGGATCAGCCTCAATCGCTTCTAACTTGGCAAAATCGACACCAAGCTCAGCCAAACCTTCACGCACCTTGTCCAAAATACCTAAATTCAACAAATTGCTTTTTAATAACTTCCCAGGTAGAAATTCAATCGAAAAATAGTAGACTTGCTTTGCTTGATCCTGCTGATATTCTTTTTTTGTTTGCATCCAATTTTGAGCCGTATAGTCCTTCACTACACTCCCCAACGTGATGTACTGTTCCAATGGCGTCAAATCATGAATTTCAGAGGCATAAAGGCTCGTCAATGCACGCCTATACTCTTTCTTAAAATGCTCCTTACTAATTTTCAATATGATTCCTCCTTATCGGGTCTGTAAAGCTATGCCTTGTCCTAACATCATCATTCCTCGTAGATACCCTTGTACTTTTGGGCTGAAACTTCCCAGCTATAATCCTTGTCCATCGCCTGTCCTACAAGTTGTTGCCACACAGCAGGTTCCTCTTGGTAGACATCAATCGCCATCAACAATATATTTCTGAAAACACTTGCCTCATAATTGCTAAAACTAAAGCCCGTGCCCTCATTCGTATATTGATTAAACGGCGTCACGGTATCCTTCAAACCACCTGTTTCATGCACGACTGGAAGCGTTCCATAGCGCATTGCAATCAGCTGTGAAATCCCGCATGGCTCAAACCATGAAGGCATCAGCAGTATATCTCCCGCCGCATAAAGCTGTTGCGCAAAACCGATATCAAAATCAATATTCGCCGACATTTTCTCTGGATAAACGTGTGCAAAAAAGCGATATGACTCTTCAAAGCTCTGCTCACCCTTGCCGAGCACAGCAACTTGAATATCCTTTTGAAGCAACTCATCTAGGCTTGCTTCAAGTAGATGGCATCCTTTTTGATGTGTCAGTCGCGAAACCATGATGATAAGCGGAACATCCGCACGCACGGGCAAACCGAGCCGTTTTTGCATCGCAGCCTTGTTCGCCGCTTTCCCGGACAAATCTGCTTTCGTAAAATGATTCGGAATCAGTGGATCACTTGCCGGATCATTCAACTCCTGATCGATTCCATTCAAAATCCCCAACAACTTCCAGGCGTTGGCTCGCAGTAATCCATCCAATCGCTCCCCATAAAGCGGCGTCTGAATCTCGTTGGCATACGTCGGACTCACCGTCGTGATTCGGTCTGCAAACTGAATCGCACCCTTCATAAAATTCACGTTATCATAGTACTTTATCCCGTCCTCATGCCACGTCTGCCGTCCAATTCCGAGCAATTCTTCCAACACTTGCGGCGAATAAATCCCTTGGAATTGCAAATTGTGAATCGTCAGCACCGTCCGAATCCCTCTATACGCCTCAATCCAATCATATTTATCAGCAAGAAGTAACGGTATAATCCCCGTGTGCCAATCATTCACATGCAACCAATCCGGAATAAAGTCAATTTTCTCCATCATTTCACAAACCGCCATCGAGAAAAACGCATAGCGCTCCGCATCATCATAGTCCCCATACACATTAGGTCGATCAAAATAATACAGATTATCTATAAAATAAAATCGTACGCCATCACGCATCAACGTTTTCACACCGCAAAACTGCTTGCGCCAGCCAACATCGATCGTAAACTGCGTCAGATCCTCCATCTCCGCCTTCAATTCTTCCGCTATCTTCGTATGAAACGGCAACACGACCCGAATATCAACACCTTGTTTCACGAGTTCTTTCGGCAAGGCATACGCCACATCCGCTAGTCCGCCGACCTTCACAAAAGGAAACACTTCTGCTGCTGCAAATAAAACTTTCATTACACTTCCGCTCCTCTGTTGGCCTCAATCTGTTCATCTTTTTTCACAACAATCGGTTGCTCTTTCGTGCCGATTAATTCGACACCTGGTGCAATTACGCTCTTCTTATCCGCGATCACATACTCTAGCCTAGCACCCGCACCAACCTTCGCGCCCTGCATAATCATCGAGTGCTTCACATCTGCACCCGCATCCAATGTTACATTCCGGAAGATCAACGAATGCGTCGCTGTTCCCCGCAACAAACAACCATTGGCAACAAGACAATCCGTAATATCCGATTCTTCCGCATAAAACGTCGGTACCTCATTTTTAGCCTTCGTATGGATTTTTTGATTTTCTTGGAACAATCCCGTTAAATCACGGTCATCCAGCATATCAAAATTCCCCTCAAAATACGAGTTCACCGAATAGATTTGGCGCATGTAGCCCGTATACTCAAAACCATTGGCATTCGTGTGCTCCACAGCCTGCTTCATCACCGCATCCAACGAGAAATCCCGACCTGTTTCCCGGTAATTTTCAAGCAATTTTACCAACAACTCTTGTTTCAACAAATAGATCTCCAAGCTAAGCGCGCTGTGCTCCGCCACTTGCTCTGTTTTCTCAACGACCGTATTCGCCAAAATAGCACCTTCTGGACTGAGTTCAAACGTCGTCAAATGTTCATGATCGAAAGGCTCAATCGGTGTCGCAATTCGTTTATAAACGACCGTCACATCCGCATCCTGCTGCTTATGATGCTGTAAAACTGCCTTTAAATCAATATTACAGATCATCTTGCTGCCCATTATCACGACATATTCCGTCGCCGATTTCGTCAAGAAGTTCAGACTATTATCATAATTCTCCTGCGAAAAGTCATCCGCATTTCGCTCGTCAAATACGAACAAACCGCCATACATCGTGTTCAAATCCCATTCCTTACCACTTCGAATATGGTCAAACAACGACCGATTATTCTCGTTCAAAAACATCGCAATCGTATTAATTCCCGCATTGGTCATATTCGATAACGGGAAGTCAACCAACCGATAACGACACGCAAAAGGCATCGCAGCAAGAGGCCGGTTTTTCGTCAAAGGCTGTAATCCTTCTTTAATTTCCGACAAATTTAAGATCCCACAAATTTTATTAGCCTTCATCTTCCGACACTCCAATCATCTCATGGTGGCCGACAACTTCAATCTCGTCCCCACCTATAATTTCCACATGATCCGCAATAACCGCATTTTCCCCAACGATCGCCCGTTTTAACACTACATTTTTTCCAATCACCGAATTTGGCATGATGATACTATCCTCAATCACACTATTCTCGCCAATTTTGACATTTTGCGACAAGATCGAATGCTTCACCTGACCATTAATATAACAACCGTCGACGATTAGAGCATTCTTCACATCAGCCTGTTTCGTAATATGTTGCGGTGGCGCGATTGGATTTTTCGAGTAAATCCGCCATTCCCGGTCGCGGATATTGAGCTCATGACATGGATCGATAAACTCCATGTTTGCCTCCCAAAGGCTCGAAATCGTTCCAACATCCTTCCAATACCCAGAGAATCGATACGCAAAAATGTGCTCTCCATTATTCAAATAAGCCGGTACGATATTTTTACCAAAGTCGCTCATATCAATATCTTTCGTCTGGCCTTCTTTCAAATATTGCTTCAAAAGACTCCATTTAAAAATATAGATACCCATCGATGCTAGGTTGCTTTTCGGCTCCGCTGGTTTCTCATCAAATTCAATAATTCGCTCTGTATTATCCACGTTCATAATTCCGAATCGCGATGCCTCTTCCATTGGCACCTCAATAACCGCAACCGTTAACGCCGCATTTTTCGCCTTATGGTAATCGAGCATTTTCTCGTAATCCATTTTATAAATATGATCCCCCGACAAAATCAATACGTACTCCGGATCATGACTATCAATGAAACTCACATTTTGATGAATCGCATGCGCCGTTCCTTTAAACCACTTTTCCCCTTCTAAACTGAGATGCGGTTGCAAAATCGTCACGCCACCACTCTTATAATCCAAATCGAAATATGAACCATCTCCAATATGTTCATTCAACTCAAGTGGCTGATACTGCGTCACCACACCGACCGTATCAATCCCCGAATTCGAACAATTACTAAGCGAAAAATCAATAATCCGGTATTTCCCGCCAAACGAGACCGCCGGTTTTGCCATTGTTTTCGTTAAATCACCGAGCCTTGAGCCCTGTCCACCTGCTAAAATCATTGCAATCATGTCATTTTTCATAATTATCTGGGCCCGCCTTTTACTAGCGAATCCCTTTCACCGCCCTTTTTATATCCTTTTATTCGTTTCGGCTTAATCATCAGTACACTCATCGCTGGTAAGATTACTTCGATACTAAATGGTTGTCCATTATGTCCCTCATCCATCGTACGCATTTCCGGTTGCGCGACATCCCACGTTCCACCAAACGCACGCGACTCCGTATTCAGCAATTCTGTATAAACGCCCTCATAAGGCACACCAATCCGCACGTGTTGCCTTTCTACTGGGACAAAATTACACGCCACAATCAGAAACTCACGCGGCTTCACACCTTGGCGAATAAACGTCAAAATCGACTCATCGCGATTATCCGCATCCAAAATCGCCATTCCTTCTGGCACATGATCCTGCTCAAATAGCGCACGATGATCCACATACAACTCATTTAGCGTCTGCACAAAGAACTGGTACTGATGATTCAAATCTTGTTTCAAATCGGCCCATTCCAATTCCTCCGCAAACTTCCATTCCAAAAACTGCCCCGTCTCGTTACCCATAAAATTCAACTTTTTACCCGGATGAGTCATCAAAAACGCCTCTAACGTCCGGAGACCAGCAAACTGGTTATATCGATCGCCCGGCATCTTGTGCATCATCGATTTCTTGCCATGCACCACCTCATCGTGGGACAACGCCAAGATATAATTTTCCTTAAACATGTACATAAACGAAAACGTGACAAGGTTAAAATGATCCTTACGAAACAACGGATCCATCTCGAAAAACTTCAAAATATCGTTCATCCATCCCATGTTCCACTTATAATTAAAGCCGAGCCCATTCGCGTCCACCGGCATCGTCACATTCGGATATGCCGTGCTTTCCTCTGCGATCATCAACAAATCAGGATACCGTTTAAAAACTTCCGTGTTCAACTTTTGCACAAAAGCGATGCCAGCCTTGTTCAAGTTGTTCCCATCCTCATTCGCTTCCCAATACCCCTCATCATAATCCAAATAAATCATCGCCGACACCGCGTCGACACGCAATCCATCCAAATGACACATCTCAATCCAAAACAACGCATTCGAAATCAGAAAACTGTGCACCTCGGCCTTTGACAAATCAAAATTGAGCGTCCCCCAGCGCACATTATCCGCCTGAAACGACTTCCAATACTCAAATTGTGGCGTCCCATCAAAATAGGCCAACGCATTATCATTTCTACAAAAATGACCTGGAACCCAATCCATAATCACACCAATGTTCGCCGCATGGCACGCATCCACGAAGCCCATAAATTCCTCCAAACTCCCGTAACGCGCCGATAACGCATAATAGCCCGTGATCTGATAGCCCCATGACGCGTCTAACGGATGTTCCATGAGCGGCATAAACTCAATATGTGTAAATCCCATCTCCGCCACATACGGAATCAACGTCTCCGCCAACTCTCCAAACGTATAAAATTCCACATCTGAGTCTTTCGGCTTGCGCCACGATCCAGCGTGTACCTCATAAATATTTAGTGGTGCCTCATACACCGATTTCCGTTTTCGTTTGGCCATCCAGCGTCCGTCCGACCATTTAAAATCAGGCAACTTCGTCACAACAGCCGCATCTTTTGGTCGCGTCTCAAACGAAAACGCGTACGGATCCATCTTCAATTTCTGATGCCCCTTTTGATCCACAACGAGTACCTTATAATGCTGTCCAGGCTTTGCCGAAAGCGAAAACCCTTCCCAGATCCCCGTTTCCCCCTTTTTCTCTAACTTCAATCCTGTCTCCCAATCACAAAAATCACCCACAATGGCAATTTCACGCGCATTCGGAGCCCAAACTCGAAATGAAAAACCCTCATTCCCAGACGCATCCACTGCAAACTGACATCCCATAAGCTGATAACTTTGAAAATGATTCCCCATATTAAATAAATATGTATCCGCTTCTGACATGTTTCCGATCTGCAATTTATTGCTCACTTCATCACTCCCTTTTTGAATAATCTGTTTTTTTATCTTTCTTAAAACAAAAAATCATTCTGCCGTGTTCAGATATGAAGTAAATCGAAAACTGTCAAACAAGTTTTCTTACCTCTAATATACCAGATTTCCCGCTAATTTGAAAATAATACCACCGTTCGAAAGTTAACATTTTTCCAGATTCCAAAAAAAGAGCGCAAACCATCTGGCTCGCACTCTTTTTTATCACTTAATACACTAAATCTAAAAAATCTTCCATCGTTATATTACCGAAATAATGCTTCATATCCGTCCCTTTTAACGCCGCTTCTATTGCTTCGCGCTCGTAATTCACCCCGCGAAGCTTATCCTCGATTTCCGTGACATCGCCAACACCGAAGAAATCACCGAAAATCTTCACATCTGCAATCACACTTTTCACGACATCCAGACGCACATCAATGCCGCCAACTGGGAAACGCTTCGTCCGCTCCAAGTTAAACTTCGGCGACTTTCCATAATTCCAATCCCAATTGTTGTAACGCTTCTCAGAAATCGCATGAATCTTTGCCCAATCCGCTTCCGTGAGCACATACTCCTTCACATCCGCCACATCCGATACCTCAAAAAGATCCAATAACAGCAAATCGCGGAAAGCTTCTGTCGTCATTTTTTGCTCCATGAATTCCGAAATGTTGGCAACACGGCTACGCACCGACTTAATGCCCTTCGATTCAATCTTGTCCTTGCGCACCTTCAGCGATGCGACCACATGATCGATATTCAAATCAAACATCAACGTCCCGTGCGAAAACATCTTGCCCTTCGTTGCAAACTGTGCATTTCCAGACACCTTAAAACCATCGATCAGCAAATCATTGCGACCCTTTAGCTCCGCATTCACGCCCTGCTTTTTCAGAGCCGTTACAATCGGTTGCGTAAACTTGGCAAAGTTATGGAACGAATCACCGTCATCCTTCGTAATAAAGCTGAAATTCAGATTGCCCTCATCATGATACACCGCGCCACCGCCCGATAAACGACGCACAACCTTGATATTATTTTTGGCGACATAGTCTGTATTAATTTCCTCAATCGTATTCTGGTTACGCCCAATAATGATCGACGGCTGATTAATATAGAAAAGCAGCACCGGCTCGTCCAAATCAAGCTCCGTCAAAATAAATTCCTCCACCGCCAAATTAATCGTTGGATCTAACATATTCTTATTATCTATAAAATACACGCCTTATTTCCTCCTTAAAACTCGATAATCAAGCCCTTTTCAGCCAACACAATCTGTCCATCAAATGCCGACGCCGCTTCCGACTTCAACGTTGCCAACTCCCCAAACTGCGGCAAATGCGATAACAATAGCGTCGTCACACCAGCATCTTGCGCCAATTTGCCAACCTCCGTACTCGCCATATGAATCTTGCTCGTCCCAGCAAACTCTTTATAAAAATTCGTATCCGCCATCAATAAATCCGCACCCTTCGCAAAAGGAACAAACGACTCCTGGTACGCCGAATCCGCCGTGAATACAAACACCTTCCCGTTCGCCTCCATTCGCATCGCATAACAAACAACCGGATGCACCGTCTTCAAAAACGTGATTGTAAAAGGCCCCACATGGAGCGGCTTACTCGGATCATAAGCAATACCCTCCGACACATTCGGCATCGAAAGATAAGAGAAACCACGCGCATCCTCCTCATGCCCATACACTGGCAAGACCGACACATCCCTGTTCATCCCACCAATCAATCGATAATGCTGCAAAATCCCAACATCCGCGACATGATCCGGATGATAATGCGAAATAATCGCCGCATCAATCTCATTTGGATCGACATAATTTTGCATAATAGAAACGGCACTCGCACCGACATCAATCAATAGCTTAAACCCATCCTCTTCCAATAAATAACTCGACGTTCCCTCATCCACTTTCGGATAGCCGCCCCAATGACCAAACACAGTCAACTTCATGCCACCACGTCCTCTCTCGATTTAGCTTACCTTTTTATCATACACTAAAATGGAGAGGGAGAACAGATTTTGCGACTGAAAAAAGCACGCCATTTTCATGACATACTCTCATTTTTAGTACGTATTCAATTTGTGTGAAGGCCATGCTTCATTCTTCCTAACAAGTATCCTCTACCATGTTAAATTTCCTGTCACTTTTCTTTAAATCTATAAATTGACGTGACAGATAAGATTATACAAGTAGCCACAGGTATACCAATTGATATGAACCAAGTACTACTGAAAACAAACTTCAAAACTAAAAAGAAAATTATAGATGAAATTAAAATGCCTTTTGTATAGGAAATTACCTCTTTATTCATTGTCAACTATCCTTGCCACCTTTTATTTAAGCTACTACTTTAGCTACCCATATAATTGGAAATTTTTAAAATTAATCATGATCTATTTAACGAAAATAAATTTCTATAAAAAACGCCAGCATAGAATTAACATTCCATGTCAGGCGCATAAATGAAAACTTATTTAAAATACTTATCTTCTTTCTCTTTCGTCAGCTTCTCTGTTGAAACTAACTTCCCAATCGCGACAAAGCGCTGATCGGTTTCAGTGGCAACATCGCACGTAATCAACGTGATCTGAGGCTCTTCCGTATTGTCGATCACGCTAACTTCTGTATCTTTAATGATTTCTGTTTTCGTTACCTCATACGTGTAAAGGTTCTTCAAATCGGTCAGATACACCTTGGCGCCTTCCTTTACGTTCATCACTGGTCCAAATAGCATCGAGCCGTTACGCATGTGATGTCCAGCAAGTGGATAGTTTCCTTTTCCCATCACCTGATCCGCGCGCATCGTCGTTGCACCGGCAAGCAGGTTCGCTGTATTCGTCCCTTTTAATACCATCAGACTAAGATCTACACTCGGAATCGCAATCGAACCAACGACCGCGTTCTTGTCGTAATCTACAGCTCCTTTGGCAACGGATGTCATCGATGGTAATTCGACACTCGCAAAATCAAAGTTGGCGTCTCTGTTATTATTTTTTTCAATCGTTTCTGCACTGTAATTCGTCACGGAGTCCCGCTCACTTAGGTACTTCACAATCCCGCTCTTAATAAACGGCGAAAGTACGAGAAGCAACCCGATAATTAAAATGATAATAGCAATCGTTTTCTTCAATATTTATTCCTCCTTGCTGTTGTTCCTATTATATAGTAGCTTCTGCTCTAAAAGCAACTATGAAAGGCAAAAAAAGCCCGTTAGCCTCGGACAAAATTTGTTAGGGGCGCAGTGAGAAACCTCTTTTGATTTTTTTGTGGAGGTTGTGAAAACTTTGAGGGACTCTCTTCTGTAACTGGTTTCGGAAAACATCAAAACCAAAATACCGAACGCAGTCAACAAAATACGATTCACATACGTCTCAACTTATACGTAGTAAATACATCTTTTTAGCGCGACCTATAGAACCGCTTATTTGTCAAAAGAAACCGCCATAAACCTTGATGAAAGCCAATTCCTAAACCATATCAGCCTCTAGACTCATGTTTTTTAGTTTCACTTTTGTTAAAGTTATGTTACTATTAGGTTAACGTGGGTTTGGATTTAGCGTAATGCTTTTTACATATGAAACCCAGTTTTTTTTATTCTAATTAGACAATCAAAGAACTATACTTGAATTAGTAAGTATTTAGGAGAGGTGAATTATGAAAGATTGGAAAGATAAAGTCCTCAGTTTTTTAAGTAAGAACTACGGATTTTTTATTCTAGCCGTCATTCTATTTTGGCTAAAAACGTATATTGCTTATCAAACAGAATTTAACCTTGGTATTGAGAATGCCATGCAACAATTTTTACTGCTTATCAACCCGTTGAGCTCGGCTGTGTTCTTTATGGGACTGGCTTTATTCGCAAAAGGTAGACGCTCATTTGTCTGGATTATCATTATTGATTTATTGCTGACCATCGTCTTGTTCGCGAACATGGTTTACTACCGATTCTTCAGCGATTTTATTACACTACCGAACATTAAAGAGGCGTCAAGCCTTGGGGAACAAAGTGGCAGTATCGGAGCTTTAATGAACTGGACCGATGCGCTTTACTTCTTGGATATCATTTTCCTGATTGGATTACTTGTTTTCCGAGTTGTAAAACCAAATAAAGAAGCGCGTATTCGTGCTCGCAAAACCGTAGGCGTTCTAACGCTAGGTGTGGCAATGTTCTTCGCCAACTTAGGTCTTGCGGAAATCGATCGTCCGGAACTGCTTACGCGTACGTTTGACCGCACATATATCGTGAAATATCTTGGTATGACAAACTTCCAGCTGTACGACGCTGTAAAAAGTACACAAAATTCAACGCAACGTGCCCTTGCTGATAGTAGCGACGTCAACGAAGTGTTGAACTATACGAAGTCAAATTATGCCCAGCCTAACCCAGAGTATTTTGGCAAGGCGAAAGGCAAGAACGTGATCTATATTCACTTGGAGAGTTTCCAACAGTTCTTGATTGGCTACAAGCTTCACGGTGAAGAAGTCACACCATTCATCAACTCGTTCTTTAAAGATAAGAACACGATTAGCTTCACGAATTTCTTCCATCAAACTGGGCAAGGGAAAACATCGGATGCCGAAATGATGCTAGAGAATTCTTTATTCGGACTTCCACAAGGTTCTGCCTTCTCTACAAAAGGTAAGAACACGTATCAATCTGCACCTGCCATTTTAGGCCAACAAGGATATGATTCAGCGGTTTTCCACGGGAACTATAAGAGTTTCTGGAACCGTGATGAAATTTACAAGCAATTTGGCTACAACCATTTCTTCGATGCTAGTTACTATGACATGAACGAAAAAGACGTTTCGAATTACGGTTTGAAAGATAAGCCGTTCTTCCAAGAGTCCGAGAAATATATCGAAACTTTGAAACAGCCGTTCTATGCGAAATTTATTACACTAACGAACCACTTCCCGTATCCAATTACACCGGAAGAAGCGACGATAGCACCTGCTGAGACCGGTGATTCATCTGTCGATAGCTATTTCCAAACGGCTCGCTATTTAGATGAGTCTGTGAAGAGCTTCGTGCAGTACTTGAAAGATGCTGGTTTATATGAGAATTCGGTGATTGTTATGTACGGCGATCACTACGGTATTTCTGACAACCATGCACAAGCGATGACCAAAATTTTAGGAACCGATTATGACGCGTACCAAAATGCGCAAGCACAACGCGTACCATTCATGCTTCATGTACCGGGCGTAAAAGGTGGCGTCAATGAAACGTACGGCGGCGAAATCGATATGTTGCCAACACTGTTACACTTGCTTGGTACCGATACGAAAAATTACGTGCAACTAGGTAACGATTTGCTTTCTAAAGACGTGAAACAAGTCGTACCATTCCGAAACGGTGACTTCATAACGCCTGCTTATTCCATGATTGGCGGCAAGTTCTACAATCAAAAAACAGGCGAAGAAATCACAACTGAAACGGACGCCATGAAAGCTACAAAAGACAACGTCGCGAAAGAACTTGAGCTTTCCGATGAAGTTTTACAAGGCGATCTGCTTCGTTTCTACACACCAGAAGGCTTCAAGAAAACCGATCCTTCGAAGTACAACTATAATAATAAAAATAAAACGACAAGCACTGATAAAGAAAGCACAGATTCAAACTCTACAGAATCAAATTAACGTCAGAAGCCTCCGATTTCTAAGCACGCTTTAGATTCGGAGGCTTTTTCTTTCGCATTTATTGCAAAAAGCGCTTCCCTTTCACGCTTTAAAATGCTATTCTAGAAAAAGATAAAGGGAGGTTTTACTACATATGAAAGTACTAAAAAATTATACATTCAGTTTATTCTTAATCACCGGAATTATATTAGGTGGTGCGGCTGGTCTCATTTTTGGGGATAAGACAGCTGTAGTTAGGCCTATCGGGGAAATATTTTTGAATCTCATGTTTGTCGTGATTGTACCACTTGTTTTTCTCAGCGTCTCTTCTGCAATTGCCAATATGCAGGGCATGAAGCGTCTTGGGAAAATTATGGGGACCGTTTTTGCGGTATTCTTTTCAACGGCTCTAATCGCGGCGGTCATCGCTTTCATTGGGACAACGATTTATAACCCGCTACAAGGTGTCGATATGACGCACATTATTAAAAACTTGCCCGCAGCACCGGAATCAGTGAGCTCCGGCATCGGTGAAACGCTCGTCAAAACGTTCACAGTGCCCGATTTCCTGGACTTATTCTCTAAGTCTAACTTATTGCCTCTGATCGTATTTTCTATCCTGTTAGGGCTTGCTACATCGATGGCTGGCTCCAAAGGAAAACCTGTTGCAGATTTTTTAAACGCAGGAACCGAAGTCATTTTAAAAATGGTGAAAGTGATTATGTTCGCCGCACCAATTGGTCTTGGTTGTTACTTTGCCGATACAGTCGGTAAACTTGGACCACAAATTATCAACGGGTATTTGAACTCATTCTTGCTTTATTTAGTACTAGCGGTTATTTATTTTTTCGGTGCTTTTACTTTGTACGCTTTTATCGCGGGTGGTCGACTTGGTGTAAAAGTTTATTGGAAAAACGTTATTACGCCTTCGATTACAGCGATTGCAACTTCATCCAGTGCTGCTTGTATTCCTGTTAATTTACAAGCTACGAAAAAAATGGGGGTACCGGATGATATCGCAGAAACTGTTATTCCTCTCGGTGCAAACACGCATAAAGATGGTTCTGTCATGGGCGGTATCATCAAAATCATCTTCTTGTTTACCTTATTTGGTAAAGACATGACTTCACCAATGAGCATTCTAGCCATTCTTGGCGTCGCCTTCCTCGTTGGAGCTGTGATGGGCGCCATTCCAAGTGGTGGTATGACAGGTGAACTAATGATTTGTGCGGTGTTTGGTTTTAATCCGGAACTCGTGGGAACCATCATGATTATTAGTACGATAATTGATATACCTGCAACATTACTAAACTCAACCGGAAATACGGTTTGTGCGATGCTTGTTAGTCGATTTGTGGAAGGTAAGAATTGGCTCTCAAAACAGTTTGCATAATACGATCTATTGAAAGTGAAACGCAGTTGTATGCTGTGCTTCACTTTTTTATTTTGTCCAAATGCTAGGTCCCTCCTCACTTTGAAAAAACTTTTAATATTATGGTTTACTTTTCTCAAAAATAGGAGTATGATATGTCGCATAGCTCAGAAATAGAAATAATAGTTCACTTTATGAAGTACTGGTATAACTAGCGTTTCGCGTTTTTTTGGCAGCTATTTTGCGTTTTAAAATCGATTTTCAAACAATTTCATATGCGTGAAGCACAGGATACAGAACCTGTATTTCGCGACAGGAAAAGGGAGATGGAATGATGCTTTGTACGGCCCCTTACTTGTGATCCGCGGATGGATATCTGGGGTGTTTTTTTATTGGGGCCATGATGAATAATAGCGTAAAAGCTTGAGGGAGGATTTAAAATGATTGCAATGCTGATAATTGCGATTTTGTTACTGGGTTATTTAGTCTATGCGCTCGTTCATCCAGAGAAATTTTAATTAAGGGAGATATGGAGACAATGGAAATTTTACAAATTGTTGTTGTCATTTTGATTTTATGTTGTATCATCAAACCGCTCGGAACTTACATGTACCACATTTATGCGGGGGCACCGGCAAAAGCAGATCGTTTTTTTGGAAAGGTGGAAGCCGGTATTTATCGGCTAGCGGGATTGCAAGATCGTCCGGGAATGACTTGGAGGCGTTATGCGATTTCTTTGCTACTCGTCAATGCGATTTTGATGATTTTTGGCTTTTTGGTCGTTTTTATGCAAGGTATTTGGGCAAATCCTACCGGCCTAAAAGGGCTTGATCCAACGCTTGCTTTTAATACGGTTATCAGTTTTATGACAAATACGAACCTGCAACATTACAGCGGGGAAACGGCGTTAACTAACATGACGCAAATGATTTTTATTACGATGATGATGTTTACGTCTGCTGCGAGCGGGATTTCTGTTGCGATTGCATTCATTCGTGGGATTACGAGTAAAGGCCAAACGCTGGGTAATTTTTATGAAGATTTCACGAGGACCATCACACGGTTGCTCTTGCCTTTTTCCTTTGTTTTAGCTATCGTTTTGGTGGGACTTGCGGTGCCGCAGACTTTAGCGAGCTCGCAAACGTTGACAACGCTTGAGGGCGTAAAACAAACCCTTGCACTTGGACCTGTAGCATCTCTTGAAGCGATCAAGCATTTAGGAACGAACGGCGGTGGATTCTTCGGTGCTAACTCGGCGCATCCATTTGAAAATCCAACGCCGATTACAAATGTGTTGGAGATGCTAGCAATGTGGTGTATCCCTGCTTCACTTACCTACACATATGGCCGTTTTGCTAAAAATCAAAAGCAAGGCTGGGTTATTTTTTCCGCGATGTTTGTCTTGTTTATCGTTTTTCTTGGGCTGATTTTCATGTCGGAGAAAGCCGGTAATCCGGTGTTAACTGGGCTCGGGGTTTCCAATGCGCAAGGCAGTATGGAAGGCAAAGAAATGCGCTTTGGACTCGGTGGTTCGACGCTCTTTAGTACGATTACAACGGCGGCCACGACTGGATCGGTGAACAATATGCATGACACGTTGACGCCGCTCGGTGGTATGGGAACGCTAGCCTTGATGATGCTCAATGTCGTATTTGGCGGTGATGGTGTCGGCTTAATCAACATGTTGATGTACGCGATGCTCGGTGTATTTTTATGCGGGCTCTTGATTGGGCGCACACCCGAATTTCTTGGTCGCAAAATCGAGCCGAGGGAAATGAAGCTAATCACCCTGACACTGCTCGTTCATCCAATAATTATCTTGGTTCCCACAGCTGTAGCATTGCTTACAACACTAGGAACTGAAGCCATTTCTAATCCTGGTTTCCATGGCATGACACAAGTTTTATATGAATTCACTTCTTCTGCTGCAAACAATGGCTCGGGTTTTGAAGGGCTTCAAGATGATACCCCGTTTTGGAATTTGACGACTGGAATCGTGATGTTTTTAGGGCGCTATGCTTCAATCGTACTATTACTGGCCGTCGCGGGTTCAATGACAGCAAAATCGTTTATTCCCGAAACCATCGGGACGTTCAGAACAGATAATGGCTTGTTTGCAGGGATTTTAGTGATGGTCGTGCTCATTATCGGCGCCCTGACCTTCTTACCTGTCCTCGTACTTGGACCAATTGCAGAAAGTTTAACTTTATAGGAGTGTATAAAAATGGAGAAAAAAAACGTCTTATTTAATCGAGAAATGATGCTCACTGCTATAAAAATGAGCTTTGTAAAATTGAATCCGGTAGTCATGATGAAAAATCCAGTTATGTTTGTTGTAGAAGTTGGAACTTTTGTTGTACTGTTACTTCTTTTGTTTCCGCAGTTTTTTGGTATAACAGGGGCATTTGGTTACGAGCTGACGGTGTTCCTTATTTTATTCGTCACAATTCTATTTGCGAATTTTGCGGAAAGTTTGGCAGAAGGTCGCGGAAAGGCGCAAGCCGATTCACTTAAAAAAACGAAGCAAGATACGGTAGCAAAATGGATTCAAAAAGATGGATCTGTGAAAGAAGTTCCGGCCTCCACGCTACACAAAGGAGATATTGTCCTCGTTGAAATGGGCGATTTGATTCCGAGTGATGGGGAAATTATTGAAGGGCTTGCATCGATTGATGAATCGGCGATTACTGGTGAATCGGCGCCTGTTATTAAAGAGAGCGGCGGTGATTTTGCCTCGGTTACTGGTGGAACAATGGTTCTTAGTGACGCTATTAAAGTCCGGATTGAGAGCAACCCTGGTGAGTCCTTCCTTGACAAGATGATCTCCATGGTCGAAGGGGCTAAACGTCAAAAAACGCCGAATGAGATTGCACTCACCATTTTGCTCATTACGCTGACCGTTATTTTTATGATTGTGGTCATGACGCTGTATCCAATTGCGCGTTTTAATGGCGTCCTGTTGTCGATTCCAACGCTGGTGGCCCTGCTAGTTTGCCTTATTCCAACAACGATTGGCGCCCTCCTTTCTGCGATTGGAATTGCGGGAATGGATCGGGTGACACGCTTCAATGTACTTGCGATGAGCGGAAAAGCCGTGGAAGCAGCTGGGGATATTAATACCATTATTTTAGATAAAACCGGCACCATCACGTTTGGAAATCGGATGGCGAGTGAGTTTTTGCCGGTCGGTGGTCATACAATGGCCCAGGTCGCCGAAATCGCTACGATTAGTTCGTTAAAAGATGATACACCAGAAGGGAAATCCGTGTTAGCTTTGGCTAAACGACTGGAAATCACCTACCCTGACAATGATTCGCAGATCGCTCAGGAAATCGAATTCCAAGCAGAAACGCGAATGAGTGGTATTACCTTACAAGACGGTCGTAAAATCCGTAAAGGGGCCTCCGATTCGATTGCTCGCTGGGTAGAAGGTTTAGGTGGTAATTTGCCTGCTGATATGCAAGAAGTTGGAGATAGTATTGCACGGCTTGGCGGTACGCCTCTAGCGGTCTCTGTCGACGCCGAAATTTACGGTTTTATCTATCTGAAAGATACAGTCAAGCCCGGTATGCAAGAGCGGTTCGCTCAACTGCGCAAAATGGGAATCAAAACGATTATGTGTACAGGAGACAACCCATTGACAGCGAAAACAATTGCTGCGGAGGCCGGAGTCGATGATTACATCGCCGAATCCAAACCGGAGGACAAAATTCAAGTAATCAAAGATGAGCAAGCACTTGGCAAACTCGTCGCGATGACTGGCGATGGCACGAATGATGCACCTGCACTTGCTCAAGCCGATGTTGGTCTTGCGATGAACTCTGGAACAATCGCTGCAAAAGAAGCCGCGAACATGGTAGATTTGGATTCTGATCCAACAAAAATTATCGAAGTTGTTTCGATTGGAAAACAGCTCTTAATGACGCGCGGTGCCTTGACAACATTCAGTATTGCCAACGACATTGCCAAATACTTCGCGATTATCCCGGCGATGTTCGCCATTGCCATTCCGGCGATGAACCAACTAAATATAATGCAATTGGACTCCCCTACTAGCGCGATTATTTCTGCACTCGTTTTTAATGCTGTCATCATTCCGATCTTGATTCCGCTCGCGATGAAAGGCGTCAAATACACGCCAATGAAGGCAAGTAAGCTACTCCAAAAAAACCTGTTCGTCTACGGCCTCGGCGGTGTTATTGCCCCATTTTTCGGTATTAAAATAATTGATTTGGCCGTTTCGGTCTTCCTATAGGAGGGAAAAAAGATGAAAGCACTACGTTTATGCCTTGTCTTCATCGTTATTTGCGGACTTATTTACCCACTCGCGACAACTGGCGTGGCCCAAGTTCTTTTTCCAAAGCAAGCTAATGGTTCGCTAATCAAAAAGGATGAGAAAATCGTCGGTTCCAAATGGATTGGACAAAACTTCTCATCGGCTAACTACTTTCATGGTCGCGTCTCTTCTATCAAAAATGATGCGAGTGCAAGCGGTTCTCTAAATTTAGCAGCTTCGAATCCAGCCCTGAAAAAGCGCGTCGAAGCATCTATTGCACAGCTTATGAAAGATAATTCCACCATGGATCGCACCAATATCCCGGCAGATTTAGTAACAAACTCCGGGTCGGGTCTTGATCCTGATATCTCTGTCGCCAGTGCGAAATTGCAAGTAGCGCGCGTTGCCAAGGCAAACCATTTAGAAGCTGCCACGGTTTCTAAACTTGTTGCGGACTACACAGCATCACGCTCTCTCGGTATTTTTGGTGAGCCACGTGTAAATGTTTTACATTTAAATTTAGCCTTATCAAAATTACATGACTAAGGAGGTCGGAAGCCTATGACCGATGATGGTAATTTTTCCTTTCGCCGCAAGACTCCCGAAGAAATCCTTGCCGAAATTGAACGTCTGAAAAAAGGCAAACTCAAGATTTATATCGGCTCCGCACCGGGTGTTGGTAAGACATATCGCATGCTCATCGAAGCCCAAGACATGAAAAAAGAAGGGCTCGATGTCGTGGTCGGTCTAGTAGAAACGCATAATCGCGAAGAAACGAAAAATATGATTGGAGATCTGGAAATCATCCCGCTAAAATCAATTCCATACAAAGGTAGTACTTTTCATGACCTCGATGTGGATGCCATTATTCGTCGCAATCCAGATGTTGTCATTATTGATGAACTCGCGCATACCAATATTCCTGGTTCCAAACATGACAAGCGATATCAAGATGTGTTAGATATTTTAGATCATCGCATCAACGTCCTGACAGCCGTCAATATTCAGCATTTGGAGAGCTTGCATGATGCGGTGCAAACCATTACTGGCGTGAAAGTACGCGAACGCATTCCCGATCATCTTTTAGATACAGCCAGTGAGGTCATCCTGATCGATATCTCTGCAGAAACACTCCAAAAACGGCTTCGCGATGGGAAAATCTATGCCATCCATAAAATCAATCAATCACTCGAAAATTTCTTCACACAGCGCAACCTATCCGCACTCCGCGAAATGGCATTGCGCGAAGTCGCTGATGATGTCGATGATAAGACTCCCGAAAAGGAGTCCAAACACCGCGCCGCTGCTATGAACGAAAAAATACTCGTCTGTATTAAAAATGATGACAACGCTGAAAAACTGATCCGTCGCGGCT
Organism: Listeria grandensis; assembly: GCF_014322885.1. NCBI lineage: Bacteria > Bacillati > Bacillota > Bacilli > Caryophanales > Listeriaceae > Listeria > Listeria grandensis. Next base: position 105,754 of record NZ_JAASUG010000003.1, read on the forward strand.
GGCGAATCGCGAATAGACTGCGCGCAGAACTCTTTATTCTCACCGCAATACCTGGAAATTTTAGCGATCTCGATCCGCATACCCGCAAGAAATACGACACCTGGAAAAAGCTAGCCAAAGAATTCAACGCGCATTTTATAATTGAGTCCAATCATAGTCGCAAGATTTTCAGTGTCATTACAGATGTCGCAAAAACACATCATATTACGCAAATCATTCTTGGTCAATCCGTCAAAACGCGTCTAGAAGAACTGACAAAAGGCTCTGTCGTAAATGCCATTATGCGTGAAACAGACGGAATCGATATTCATATCGTCGCCGATTCAAGAAAAAACTGATGACAAAAAGAAGGATGCATCGCCCTATATTTGCTGGCAATGCACCCTTCTTTTAACTTATACCATTCAATATATACGTGACAGTTCGCTCGATTTCCGCATCATCATCCCAATCGGCTTTTGGCATAATCATAAACCGCGTCATCAAAAAACCAACAATATTCGTAATCAGCGCCCGCATAATCGTACTATTTGGCATATCGTTAATCTCCCCGCGTTCTTTAAAAAAACCAATAACCCGATCAAACTGCCCCTTCACATGCACCATAAAAACCTTTGAGAATTGCTCCCGCATCTCATCATGATATAACAGTTCCTGCATATAAATCTTGATCACCTGACTATTCTCACGCACAAAATCAAACCGATTCTGCACAAGTTCCGTTAAGAAAGCCCTAAAATCTGGATACTCCTGCTCAAATACCTCCGCCACAAAAGTCCTAGCCAAAAATGGCGCGACACTATCAATCATGATCGGCACAGTGATTGACGTTAATAAATCTTTCTTTGTCTTATAATGTCGAAAAATTGTACCTTCTGCAACACCAGCGCGCTTCGCAATCTCACTCGTTGAAGTCGCCGCAAAACCACGTTCAGCAAACAATTCAATCGCAGCCGCTACAATTTTCCGCTGCTTATCGCTCATTTTTTTATCCTGTTCCGCCACCTCAAGCATCTGCGTCAAGATATCGTTATTTTCAGCCATTACCACCATTCCTTTCTATATTTTACGATATTTTTTCAATGCAAAAATGTTTAAAATCATGAAAATGAGCGCAAATCCAAGTAAAATATAGAAATCCGTCGCAAAACCACCGAATCCTTCGCCTTTTACCATGATCGATGTCAATGCATCCGCGCCATAATAAAGTGGCATAATGTGCGCCACCCACTGTAACCAATCCGCCATTCCTTCTAGCGGAAAGATACCACAAAACAGCACTTGTGGTACAATCACAATCGGAATAAATTGCACAATTTGAAACTCATTATTCGCAAATGTCGACAGCAGAATGCCAAGTGTCAATGCCACCATGGCTAACATCAGCGTAATCAGTAAAACATACCAAATCGAGCCCATTTGTACCATATTCAGCACGTGAATCGAATAAAGCGCCACGATAATGGACTGAGCCAAGGCAAATATCCCAAAACCGAGCAAATATCCCGTTTCCAGCTCCCACCGCTTAATCGGCGTCGCCATCAACCGCTCTAAAGTCCCCGTTGTCCGCTCACGCAAGAACGAAATCCCTGCAATCAAAAAGACAAAGAAGAATACAAAAAAGCCAATAAAAATCGGTCCAATCGTATCAAAAAACGTTGTATCCGCGTCACCATATATATAGGCCGTCGAAATCGATAGCTGTTGCTGTTCTTTTGGAATCGGCAAATTCACCGTCGGGATGTCTAACGGCTGACCCGTTTGTGCTGAGTATTGTTTTGCAACCATCGCTAATGTCTGCTGTATCTTCGCGCTCGCTTCTTGCATCGACACGCCTAGCTGCTTCATGGTATCTTTCTGCTCCGCCATCAAAGCCGCCTGCAATTTCATCTGAATCTGTTTGCTAACACCTGGATCACTGTTCTCAAATGTTAAATTCACATCCGCGCCATCCTGCCTAATAAATGCGTCCAGCCCGTCCGACTTGATGGTCCCCTTCACATCACTCACCAAATCATATTGCTTCACCGTCATATCCGTGTCCCTCAGCTGTGCTACCATCTCACCTGACACGCCTTCCACACCGATTTTCGGATCCACCGCATTTCCATCAAATAAATAATTGATCAACGTAATCAAAATAAGTGGTGCAATAAACATCAAAGCTAACGTCCTTTTATCCCGTCGGAACTGATTCGCAATCCGCCTTACAATCGCCATCACCCGCATCATGACTGCACACCTCCAAATTGTAAAAAGGCATCTTCTAATTTCCCCGTTGCCGTCTTCGCTTCCAATTCTGCCGGCGTCCCAACCGCTATAATTTTACCATCACGCACCATCGCCAACCGGTCGCATTTTTCCGCCTCATCCATCACATGCGTCGTCACGAGAATACATTTCCCTTCGCCCTTCAGCATGTCCAGTTCTTCCCAAATCGATTTTCTAAGCTCCGGATCAATCCCAACTGTCGGTTCATCCAAGATCAGCACATCAGGGTCCTGCAACATTGAAATAGCCAATGACAGGCGCCGTTTCATGCCTCCCGAATAATCGCTGACCTGCTTATTCAACTCTCCCTCTAGATTCACCAACTTCGCTGCATAGGCAATCCGTTCCTTGCGCTTCGTTCCTTTTAGCGAGTATAAAGCCGCAAAAAATTCCATGTTCTCCTTCGCCGTTAAATCAATATAAAGCGCATCAGACTGGGCCATATAGCCAATATTAGCGATTACACCAAGGTTCGGCATACGCTTATCAAGAACCGTAACATTCCCCGAATCTCCTTTTTCCATCCCAACAATGACCTTAACAAGCGTCGTCTTTCCCGCACCAGAAGGACCAATCAACCCAAAAATCTCACCCTTCGCCACTTCTAGTCCAATATCCGCAAGAATCTGTTTCTTCCCAAACGACACATTCAGATCTGCCACACGAATCGCTGCCTCTCCCATTTCAAAAAACCTCCTTCAGGTTCATTAAAAACACCTCATCACGATAATGAGTGATTACTCACTTTTATTTTACATCAAAAAAATAAAATGTAAAGAAATAAGTGAAATCAGGGTTAAAAAATCACGAAATCAATGAAAAGGCAAAGTTACCAGAAAGGCTTAATTTTATGCCACCTGCGTGCTATAATTATAGCAGTCGTCAACCTTCCAGCATGCTTTTATGAAGGAGGTGTATCTATTGATTCTGATTTTTTCCACACTTATTGCTCCGATTCTTGTTGGGATGACACTCATGACCTACAAGTACTGGTTAGAACATCGGAAGCGTGAGCGGCCACAACGACGATCAAAGTTCTAATCCAACAAAAAAAGCCCCGATATCTTTAGCCGAGAGTCGGGGCTTTTTGTGTATCTACTGATTCTTTTTCCTAAATTCATCTTAACACATCTCTTTTTTTTTTTCAATCTTTTTTGCTGGATGTTATTTGCGCAAGTACACGTCTGAAATAAGATGATCCGCACCCTTTTTCAAAATAAGTTGCGCTCGATATTTCGTTCGCTCAATATTTTCTTTCAGATTCACGCCATTAATTTTATCCCATGTTGCAAGCGCAAACTGGCGCGCTTCTTCTTCACTGATTTTTGTATAGCGGTGGAAATAGGAGCTTGTATCTTGAAAAGCGGTCTCGCGTAGCATGAAGAATCGCTCCAAATACCAGCGCTTGATTTCCGCCTCCTCTGCATCCATATAAATCGAGAAATCAAAGAAATCACTCGGAAAAACGGCCTGCTCTGGGTCGACCTGTAAAACGTTAATTCCCTCCACGATGATGATGTCCGGCTGACTAATAACACGTGTCTCCTCCAAAATATCATACGTAAAATGGGAGTATAGCGGCACCTCAACATCAGCTTTATTGCTCTTCAAATCACTTAAAAAAGCCACAAATCGGCTCCGATCATAACTTTCTGGAAAACCTTTGCGCTCCATCAAGCCCTTTTCCTCTAGCACAGCATTTGGGTATAAGAAACCGTCTGTTGTGATCAGCTCCACTTTTCGCGTCTTCTGGAACCAGCGATTTAGCATGATTTTAAGCACCCGCGCTGTCGTACTTTTACCAACTGCCACACTTCCAGCAATCCCAATAACAAATGGTGTGTGTGCCGCGTGACGTTTCAAATATTCCATTTTTTCGCCGTGAATGAAGATTTGCTCATGGTAATGGATCGCCAGCAACTTCACAAGTGGCAAGTATATTTCTGCGATATCTTCTAATGATATACGATCGTTTAAACCTCTGATGTCCTCTAGCTCTTCCGCCGATAACATCTGGTCTTTACTTACTTCCAGCTTACGCCAATCCTCACGCGGAAAGTGAAAGTAGGGTGAATAATGATTCATATTCATTCCCATCCTTCTTTAGGTTTGTTTTCGTTTTCACAGGTTTAAGCATACCGCATGTGAACCATTTCCGCAACCTAATATTTGCGATAAACATAGACATCTTTTGGTTTTGGAATTTCACCGTATTTGGTCACCTTCACAGCAGGAATGTCCATTTTAAAAGGAGCGTAGTATTCTTGCTCAATAACGCCACTCACTTTTACCCACGTATCATTGCTGAGATCATTTTCCCCGTCAGGCATGTGTACAAGCATCCCATAAACGCCCGAATCCGCAACACAATGAATAATTCCAAAGCGAAATACAAATAAGTTGGCGCCCTTCGTCACTGGATCATTATACACAAAACCAGTAAATTCAATCTGCTTCCCTTCAAATTCCCCTGGATAACTATAAATAATTTCCATTGTCATCAAATAGTTCGCGTCTGTCACCTTGATTGGATTATCATGAATGATCTCCGCCTTCTCTTTGGCAATCATTTTCTCATAATCCGATTTACCAAAATAACCACTCGTATCTGGCTTCAAAAATTGGTTCATCGCATACGGATCATCGCCCGCCGCATTATTTTTCGGAAAATGAAATCCTTTAGCGTCCACAATCGTTGAATTAAGCGTGGCAATCGGGAACATAAAGCCTGCCACAAGCGGATAAACAAGAAGCCCATACACTAAAATCTTTTTCCAAAACGTATTTTCTCCATCATGCGTGTGCCCCATATGCGCGTGATCCTGTACTAAATCCTCATCGCGGAAGATCATGATTAATTGCACCAAGCCGAGCAAAAATGCAGCAATCATCGCAGCTTGTGACAAATAAGAATACTTCATATTGATATACTTGCTAATATCGCCCGTCACATGCAGTTGCATCAAGTAGAAGGCGAATCCGAATAAAATAAAAACACGAAACATCAAAACGCCCTCCTTCTATAATAATAATGCATAGACAAACACCGTCACGGTAACACCAATCACGACAAATGCTACAAACTTCGCTTTAAAAGTCGCCAGCATCATCATGAGATTTTTAATATCGAGCATCGGCCCAAAAACGAGGAAGGCAACAATCGATTGCGTCGAAAAAATACTGCGGAAAGAAGCGCCAATAAAGGCATCTGCCTCCGAGCAAAGCGACAAGACAAACGCCAAAACCATCATTAACAGAATCGATAAAATAGGTCCGTGCCCAATCGAAACGAGCGTCGACGTCTTAATATACGTTTGCATCACCGCCGCCAGCAACGCACCAAACACAAGAAATTTCCCAACTGAGAAAAATTCATCCACCGCATGTTGCAACGTGTGCCAAACCCTATCTTTCATCGGCATTTTGGCCTCATCATGACTATGCTCGTGGTGATGATGAGGCTGTTCTTCCTCATTCGGCATCGTATGCGCCGATCCCGAAGCAATTGTCCCGTCCATTCCCACAATCGCCATCACAGCTGGAGCCTCCGCTTTCTCATTAGCCTCTCCCGCCGTTTCATACAACATAAACTTCTCTTTCAAACCTTCACCTTTATAAAAATAAGCAATCGCGTTCCCTACAACCATCGCGACGACTAAACTCCCTAAAACACGTAGCAGCGGCACTTCCCACGTACTCCCAAACGCAACATACGTTGAAAATAGTACCACAGGATTGATAATCGGCGCCGTCAACATAAACGCGATTCCCGCATGAAGCGGTACCCCTTTTGCAATCAAATTTCGGACAATCGGCACAATCCCACACTCACACGACGGAAAAAGCACACCGATCACCGAACCTACAATCACCGCTAAAAATCGATTTTTTGGCATAATCTTAGCAATAAACGCCTCAGAAATAAACATTTGAATGAAACCAGCAATAAAAACACCAATCAACACAAATGGTAAAGCCTCAATCATAATCGAGATAAAAATCGTATTCATTTGTAAAAAAGAATCTGGTAAATTTTGAAACATATGTTCACTTCCTTGCCTCTTTCAGTTTTGCTAAGCTAACCTCTTGATTTTATGCTTCTTGGGAGAAGAAATCAAGTTGTACACGAAAAAATGTTTCGAAGCAACGCAAATAAAAATAGTAGGCAAAACCGATGTATCAAGGCTCTGCCCACTATCTTTTTATCCTTTATTAGCCTTCAATTTGTACATCCAAATCACCCACTTCTACGTAAGCACTATACCCGATTTTTGTCCTTCCCCAACTACTTTCATATTTCAATCTACTTACACTTCCTATTACATCAACGTTAAATACTTGATGATTAATAAAATAATAAGTCGTACTGTTGCCGTCTAGACTCACACCAGATAGGCTAGAATAGCTACCTGTTGAACTTCCAATCAGATTTCGTAATTGGAGTGTTGCTCCGTCTATCCATTTTATCTCGAGTAAAGCCACATCATCAGGACTCAGTACGCTTAATGTCCTACCAAGATTTTGATTGTGTGCATTAATACGTTCCAATGGTTTAGAAGAAATCGTAGGAGCCCAATCTGATAATATTTTACTATTCATTATTTGATTCCCACCAATATCCACGGTGACCAGTTTTGCTAGCTTTGTTGCTGGAACAATGCCCTCATTCGTAATTCTATTGTTATCCAGTTTTAGCGTCTTTAAATTGCTTGCATACTCGATCCCAGATAAATCTACAATCCCTTTACCAACTGCTGTAAAATCGGTTAATGTTTCCATCTTCTTTTTTGTGATTTGATTGTCATCTGTTACACCAAGCGCCTCTTTTATAACTGTTCGCAAATTAGTATCGGGAATTTCTACTATTTCATCTGGAATAGTCGTCGATGGATCCGCGACTATATTCCAGTTTAAAGAAGCTTGCTGTTTCCCGACCGTAGCATCTTTAGGAATCGTTAGTGTCACACCATCCATGCCACCAAGTAGTGCCGAGTGACTACCCATACCGGCATTTTCACCCGCAATCAGCATATCAATCTCGTCACCATCACCTGCCAGCTCACCACCAATTGTTTCGATACCTTGGTCCGCACCATTATATTCTGGCTGGAACCCAAGAACACCGCCACGAACAAGCTCGCCACTTTGCGATACTTTTAAAGACCAGCCTTCCCCAGTTCCGCGTAAATCGGCAATATTGATAAATGCTGGTAGTTCTTGATCGGCTTTCGTTTTGACTTTTCCAGCATGTAGCGTTTCTTTCCGTCCTGTTAATGTGAAATCGCCAAAATTCAAGTCTGATACGTGATTAATTCGCAAGGAACCAGGATTTGGATTAATTGGATCAATCGGCACGCCAGGCTCTTCTGGATCAATCGGGTTTATGATTTCTGGATCAGTCGTGCCTTCCCCAGGTAAAATCTGAATGGAAGCCTCGCTTGTTGCACTATCTGGTCCATCAAACGTTGTTGCTAAAACCGTGTTTCCCGTTGTTGCCGTGACTAGCAAACCAGTCATAGCAATGATACTTAACTTCTTCATAAATGTGTGACACTCCTTTAAATTTTTACTTTAAAGGTTAATGATAGCCTATGCACCCCCAATCTCGCCATCACTTCTTTTGCAGTTTTTCGGAAAATTACGGTAGGAAAAAGCGACGAACACAAATCTATTTCAGATTTTCGTTCGTCGCTTTTCGTACAATGTTAAACTAATTTCGAATGCGGTTGTGCGTGAAACATCCACAGTAAACCGTACTTATCTTTAATAATACCCATCTTGCCGCCCCAAAATTTCTCGTCAAGTGGATCAATAATTTCTACACCACTTTCGGTGATTTTCTTGTATAGCGTATCCAATGCCTCCACCTCTTCTGCATCTTCTGAATTGAAATCAAGCATCAGGGTTACACTAGAAGAAAATGGCTCGCCTTTACCGAAACGGTCGCTACAGAAAATCGTATTTCCCAACACAACAAAGCCACCATGGATCGTTGTATCTTCCAAATTATCCGTTGACATGCCCCACTCTTTTGCCATGCTCTCATCCATTTGATTGCGTTCCAATAAAGTTGCACCAAATACGTCTTTATAGTAATCCATCGATTCTTTCGCGTTATCAAAGCTTAAATAAGAATATAATTTTGCCATCTTGTTTTCCACCTTTCAAATGAAGTTACAACTGAATTATAAGGGATGGCTCGAATAATTACAATGCATATCCTAGCTATACACAAAAGTTGGGTGATTTCACAAAAGTGGTCTACTTACGATACATTTTGAATTCCAAGAACAATTCATTGTAATGCGCCAACATTTTCTTACCTAGATTATCGTAAACCTCTAAATTCTCCAATTGGTCTAGGGCTGGATAGAAACGTTCATCACTTGAAATTTCCTTTGGCAAAAGTTTTACAGCGGCTTCATTTGGCGTCGCATAACCGACATATTCCGCATTTTGTGCTGCATTTTCAGGTTTTAACATGAAATTGATGAATTTATGCGCCCCATCCACATTTCTCGCTGTTTTCGGGATCACCATATTATCAAACCACAAATTGGAACCCTCTTTTGGAATTACGTACTCCAAGTCCTCGTTTTGATCCAACATCTCGGCAGCCTCACCAGAGAATGTCACCGCAACTCCGGCTTCATTTCCAGCCATCAAAATCTTGATCTCATCCCCAACAATCGCCTTCACATTCGGCGTCATTTCCTTCAGCTTCATCAACGCTTCCTGCAACTGTGCCTCATCCGTACTGTTCAGCGAGTAGCCAAGGCTGTTGAGTCCAAGCCCCATCACCTCACGCGCGCCGTCGATGAGCAGAATCTGATTTTTCAATTCCGGTCGCCACAAATCGTTCCAACTCGTGAACGGAATATCGTGAACCATCTTTTTGTTATAAATAATACCCAGCGTTCCCCAGAAATACGGCATCGAATACTTATTTTCCGGATCAAACGACTGGTCCATAAAACGCGGATTTAAGTACTTCCTATTCGGCAATTTCGCTTTATCAAGTGGAATAAGCAACTTCTCCTCACGCATTTTACTAATCGCATAATCACTCGGAACCGCGATGTCAAACGTTGTCCCGCCTTGCTCAATTTTCGTCATCATCGCCTCATTTGAATCAAACGTCTGATAAATCACTTTGATACCAGATTCTTTTTCAAATTTTTTCAGTAAATCAGGATCAACATAATCACCCCAATTGTAAATTGTCAGCGTATTGCCGCCCGAATAGCCCTCCGATTTGTTCAGCGAGTAGGTTAGCACCATCATCAGAAGCACCGCAACCACGACCAGACCAAAAACACGAACTAATTGCTTCATTTTTTCGGCACCTCCATCGCTTGTGCAGCCTTCGCATTGCGCTGATTAATAAAGTAGTATCCGATAACGAGTACAATCGTAAATAGAAATAGCAAGGTTGACAACGCGTTAATAGACAATGAAATCCCTTGGCGCGCCCGCGAATAAATCTCCACAGAAAGCGTCGAGAAACCATTTCCCGTTACAAAGAAAGTCACCGCAAAATCATCGAGTGAATACGTCAAAGCCATAAAGAATCCCGCAAAAACACCTGGTGAAATATACGGCAAAATAACCTTACTCAACACGTTCCACTGGCTCGCTCCTAAGTCCCGCGCTGCATCAATCAACGTCGGGCTCATCTCCTGCAATTTTGGCAGAACCATCAGGACAACAATCGGAATACTAAACGCAATATGCGACACGAGTACCGAAATAAAGCCGAGTTTCACACCTAAAATCGTGAAGAAAATCAGGAACGAAGCACCAATCACAACGTCTGGACTCACAATCAAGACGTTGTTCAAACTGAGCAATGAATTTTTGGCGAACGGGCGTGGCATGTAGCGAATCGCCAGTGCTCCGAGAACGCCCAGAATCGTTGCTACCACAGAAGAAAGTAGCGCGATCACAAACGTATTCAACACAATAATTAATAGTCGCGTATCTTGAAATACCTCTTTATAATAATCCCACGTAAAGCCACTAAAATGATTCATCGTTCCGCCCGCATTAAACGAGTAGAACATCAAATAGAAGATTGGCGCATACAAAACAAAGAATACGACGGCTAAATAAATTTTTCCCAACTTGTTATTTTTCTTCATTTCATCGCCCCTTTCTTCCGTTTAGCACCACTTACAAACATAATAATAAACATCGCAATAATCAAGAACACGCCAATCGTCGAGCCCATTCCCCAATCCTGCGTCACCAAAAAATGCTCCTCAATCGCAGTCCCAAGCGTAATCACCCGGTTTCCTGCAATCAAACGCGTAATCATAAAGAGCGACAACGCCGGAATGAAAACCGCTTGACATCCTGCTTTCACACCATCTAGCGTAATCGGAAAAATAACCCGCCAAAACGTCGTCCAACGCGTAGCACCCAAATCCTGCGCCGCATGCGTTAACGACGGATTCATCTCCTCCAGTGCATTATAAATCGGCAAAATCATAAACGGAATAAAAATATACGTCGACACAAACAAGAAACTAAAGTCCGTAAACAAAATCTGCTGCGTACCAATCCCGATAAATTCTAAAAACTTATTCGCCGTTCCATACGTTCCAAAAATCCCCATAAACGCATAGGCTTTTAGCAACAAATTAATCCAAGTCGGCAAAATAATCAACAACAACCAAAGCTGTTTATGTTTCAATTTTGTCAAAACAAGCGCCGTCGGATACGAAATCAATAACGTAAATAACATAATCAAAAATGCATACCAGAAAGAGCTCACTGTCATCTTCAAATAAACCGGCGTAAAGAAATTCACATAGTTCGAAAACGTAAAATTGCCATCAATATCAAAAAACGAATAGTAGGCGATCAACACAATTGGCGCAATTACAAACAGCAAAATCCAAAAGGCATAAGGAATCAGATAAAAAGTCCGCGCTCGTCTCGTCATCGCACTACGCCTCTTCGTAACTTTCTAGACGAGCATCAAATTCTTCTTCGGTTTCCCCAAGACGCATAATATGGATTGCCTCCGGATCAAACGCCAGTCCTAATTTTTCACCGATTCGTGCTTTTTTAGTAGAATGCACTAGCCATTCATTGCCGTCCTCATCAATACAACCAATTTCATAGTGAACCCCACGGAACAAGACCCAATCAACCGTGACGCGTAAATTCCCTTTTTCCTCCGCCGTAATTTCCAAATCCTCAGGGCGAATAATGACTTCGACAACCTCATTCGGATTGAAACCTTGGTCCACACACTCAAACCGACGTTCCACAAACTCGACCTCGAAATCCTGCACCATTTTACCGGAAACAATATTCGACTCCCCGATAAAATCCGCCACAAAACGGTTAATCGGCTCATCATAAATATCGATAGGCGTCCCGCTTTGCTGAATTTCGCCCTTATTCAATACAAAAATCTCATCACTCATCGCCAGCGCCTCTTCTTGATCATGCGTGACAAAAATAAAAGTAATACCGAGTCGGCGTTGTAAATCGCGCAACTCATACTGCATCTCCGTTCGCAGTTTCAAATCAAGTGCCGAAAGTGGCTCATCTAGCAGAATAACTTCCGGTTCGTTCACAATCGCGCGTGCAATCGCCACACGCTGACGCTGACCACCAGACATTTCCGTGATTTCGCGTTGCTCGTAACCCGCTAAATTTACAAATTTCAACGCTTCGGTTACTTTCTTCCGAATCACATCTTTCTTCAATTTCTTAATTCGCAGGCCAAATGCCACATTTTCAAACACATTCAAATGCGGAAACAACGCGTAATCTTGAAAAACCGTATTGACCGGTCGCTTATTAGCCGGAATATCATTAATCACCTTGTCATTCAGAAAAATCTTGCCATCACTCGCCTCTAAAAAACCCGCAATCAAGCGTAAAATGGTCGTCTTTCCGCAACCAGAAGGGCCGAGTAGCGTATAGAATTTCCCTTTTTCAATCTCAAAACTGACATTATCGAGCACCGGTGGATCATTATCGAACTGCTTTGTTACATTTTCAAAGCGAATAATTGTTTCTGTCATTGTTTTATTCCTCCTTACAAATACGAATCTGTTGCAACTAAAATCAATGTTGCCGGCTCATCTTCTTCATTACAAATTTGATGTTCATCCGAAGCATGAAAATAGATTGCCTCGCCTTGTTTTGCCGTGTATAGTCGCTTCCCTAGTTTGATTGTGACTTTCCCTTCTAGAACATAGCCAAATGTTTCCGATAGCGATGGCTCGAATTGCTTAAACGAACCTTTTTCAAAAAGCGTCAAATAAACCGGCTCGATTTCTTTCTCATTAGATTCTGGAACCAACCACTTTACTTGATACCCTTTTTCCTCATCTTCAAAAAAAGTATGCTCACTCGCGCCATATACAACTTTTTGCTCCTGCTCTTCCTCGTCAAAAAATTCTTTCGGCGTACAGCCAAGCACTTCTAAAATATCAAATAGTGTTTCAATGGAAGGCGAACTCAGATCACGCTCTAACTGTGAAATATAGCCTTTTGTCAAATCCGTACGTTCTCCAAGCTCTTCTTGCGTCAAGTTTTTACTAAGACGTAGATTCTTAATTCGCTTACCGATATCCATAATTCGCAACCTTCCCATTAGTTTAGTAAAAGTAAACCTAGAGTCATTATTGTTTAGTAATAGTAAACTCAATGTTTACAATAGCAACGCTAATTATACATCATTCCTTGCTGAAATCGCAATACTTTTTTACAAAAAAACAAGCCTTTGAAAGTATATACTCTCATCAGGCTTGTTCATCTTTATGCTAATTCTTCGTTCCCAAAATAATACGTTTCATACAAGTTCAAGTTTTGTCTCAGCTCACGCGCTAAATCTCTCGAAATTTTTCCTTTTTCAAAAAGATCTTGGATAACATCGCGCTCGATCTGAACAGCTTGGAGTTGCACATCTTTTTTCGCTTGTTCGAATCTGGCTCTTGACTTCATGCTACCTGGGTCGCGTCTCATTTGTTCTAGAATGCGTTTATTTTCATTGATAAGAGGCCAAATCACAGCTTGGTTCGTATCGTCAAGCAATGCCGTCAGATTCTTCGTCACAACTTGCCCATTTTTCTCACGCAAATCCCGGATCTCGTTCATCATATCTTGATATTGGTCTGGATTTTGCTTCATTTCGTTCATCTTTTCCTTCGCTTTTTGCCATTGCTTCGGATGCAGTAACTGGCGAGTCATGCGTTTAAGCATCATTGCCATCATACCAGAACGCGTTTTTCCTCTGCCATTCAGCGCTTTTTCCATCGCATCAATATAGTTATTATAGCGCATAGCAGATTGCTTGCTTGTCTTCCCTTGTTCCAACAACAAAGCGGTATTATCTTTCTCCCATTTCAAAATTTGCAGACGGAGCCCTTGTTGTGCCGCATCTATTTCTTTTTGCCTACTCGCGTTTACATCTTCTTTTTGAATAGCACGCATACGTCCGCGATAATCTTCCATCACAACTTGTGTTGCCGCCTTATTCTCCGATGTTATCTCGCGGTTTAATTGCTCCACAACTTGGCGACAAACGCTTAATCGCATCGATTTTTCCGCGCGTGGACTATCCGTATCACTCTCATCTTTCCGAGCCAAAATCGGTAAAATCGCCGTCGCAATAATCAGCGAGCATAAAATAACGCCTGATGCGATACAAATAATGAGCGACCGCTGCGGGAATGGACTACCATCTCCTAGCACAAACGGGATCGAAAGTGCCGAAGCAAGTGTCACCGCCCCGCGAACACCTGATAAGGAAGTAAGCACTGTTGCTCGCAGATTTGGCTTGCTTAGATCATTTCCTTTCATCAAATGCGGAATCAACCAACCTAAATGAATCCACAAGAATCGTATCGTAATCAAGCTAAACGTGATCAGAAGCACGTAAAAGATGACCTGCCAATTGCTCACGCCCGAGTTTTGCCAAACGACTTGAATAATATCTGGTAATTGCGTTCCTAAAATAATAAATACGAGACCGTTCAACACGAAAATAATAACCGACCAAGTACCTTGCGACACCACATTCAGTTTAACGGTCATCGGATCCATTTTCCGCTTTTCAAAAGCATGCATAATGCCGGCCGCCACAACAGCTAAAATTCCCGATACATGCAATTCTTCGGCCACTAAATAAATCACAAATGGCGTCAAAATTTGAATCAACATATGTAGCGTAACGTCTTCCATACCTAGACTACGAATCCATTTGAGGAATTTAAATTTAATAAATGTCAAAACAAGCCCACAAATAATCCCACCGATCGCAATCAACACGAAACTCACCGACGCATCCCAAATGGAGAATACACCTGTCACCATTGCCGCTATCGCAAATTGGAAAGCCACAAGGCCCGACGCATCATTCATCAACGCTTCCCCTTCTAAAAGATGCGTGATTTTCTTCGGCAAGTCAATGCGTCCCGAAAGCGAGCCAACTGCCACAGCGTCCGTTGGTGCAAGTGCAGCAGCAAGCGCAAAAGCCGCAGCAAGCGGAATCGTTGGAATCATCCAATTAACAAAATAACCAATAACAAGCACGGTTACAAAAACAAGTCCCAACGCCAACATTAAAATCGGCGCACGCAAATTCCATAACGCTTGCCGATCCGTTCTTTTTCCGTCATTAAATAGAAGTGGTGCGATAAACAACACTAAAAATAACTCCGGATTTAGCTTCAATTCGAATGCTAGTGGTAAACAAGCCACTAGAACACCCAACCCGATTTGAATCAACGGGATTGATACAAACGGGATAAAACGGTTCACAACATTCGAAACCAAAATAGTTGCTAACATAATTAATACGTAATAAAAAATGTCCACCCTTTTTCAACCCCTTATTCGCCCTCAACCTCATTTTTATATTGATCGATCTCATCATTTAAGTATTTCATCTTTTCATCTAAATGCTGAATAATCGCGGCAGCCTCATATAGCTCCTGCGTCAAATGCGCTGGTGCCGTCGATTTATATTTGTAGTAGATTTTATGCTCTAAACTCGCCCAAAAATCCATGGCAACCGTTCTAATTTGAATTTCCACACACATTTTGCGTGACGTATTCGTTAAGAAAATCGGTACTTCACAAATTAAATGCAAGCTCCGATAACCGTTCGGCTTTGGATTTTCTACATAATCTTTCACATTCATAATTGTCATATCATCTTGATTCGCCAACATCTCATATATTTTATAAATATCCGATACAAACGAACACGTGACCCGAATACCTGCAATATCATGCACGTGCGCATAGGCATTCTCCGGTGTGATATCTAGCCCTTTTTTCTCCAATTTTGCAGTGAGGCTCTCGAAGCTTTTCACCCTTGATTTCAAATGTTCCATCGGGTTGTAATCATGAATAAACTGAAACTCATCATTTAATATTTTTAATTTCGTATTAACCTCTTCTAAAGCGAAACGATGCATTAACATCACATTACGCCATTCTTTCAACTCATTTACGGAAGGCTGTTGCACAAAAATAACTCCTCTCTGATCTTCACTTTTCCTATCCTATCTATGTTACTACATTTTTCATAGGTGTGCACAATAATTCATCCAATCAAAGCAATTTCTTACTATTTTATCATCAATTTATTATACAGTTTCAGACACTTTCATCCTATCAAATAAGTGTGAACAGAAAATGAATTTTATACTAACGATTTCTATTTCGAGGGCTTTTTGGTATGATAGTTTATATAAATCCAAAAAAGGGATGGTTGTGTGGGATGTTAAACAAAGAAGCAGAATTGCAATTCAATATTATTTTAAAAGCTTTAAATATGACAAGCGTTGGTGTTATTATTACGGATGGCGATTTGCCAAAGAATCCAATTATTTATGTGAACAGCGGATTTGAACGGATTACCGGCTACAGCTCAGAAGACGTGATGGGTAAAAATTGTAGTATGTTACAAGGGCGCAAAACCGATAAATCTGCCATTGCAAAAATCAGCCAAGCAGTCAAAAATAGAACACACGTAAATGTTTTTCTGCAAAATTACCGCAAAAATGGAGATATCTTCTTTAATGAACTAACAATCGATCCTATTTTCGATGAGGCTTCTGGAAAAAACTATTTTATCGGGATTCAGCGTGACGTGACGCGCGAGGAAAAATATAAAATGTTATTGGAAGACTCCATTGAGGAAATCGTTAAAATGTCAACACCGATCGTTCCTGTGCAAGATGGCGTTGCAGTTCTGCCACTCGTTGGCGCACTTTCGACAGATCGCTTTGAAGAAATGACGCAAAATGTGGCCTCCTATCTTGATGTTAGCCAAATTGATTATTTGATTATGGACATTTCTGGACTCGCCGATTTCAATGAAGAAGTCGCTGCTAATCTGATCAAATTTTTAGGATTAACGAAATTGACTGGTGTGAGCCTCATGCTTACCGGCGTTTCGCCAAGATTTGCGATGCTTATGGTCAACTACGACAGTCGCCTGCCGAACATCCCGACTTTCAGCACCGTTCGCGAAGCTTTAAAAAACGTTTAAAATACAAAAAAACCTTGCAATTACGCACTGAATTCGTTAGTATAGTACATGAAAACTTAATAAAATCCTCATCCAAACGGTGAGGTAGAGGTTGCGAAATTCACAAGTAGCGGATGACGAGGTGCATAAAACACTGTTTGACTCAACGTAAAAAGGATGCTCGCCGAAGTGAAGACAGGTTTATGACTGCTCTTTAACTGGGACTGTTATCGAAAGAAACAGGACTGCTGTTTGTGCCAATAGCTTGGCGAAACGGGTGTGCTATCTAACGCTTTTTGATGTTGGTGTATATAGGCTGATCTCTAGAAAATCATAAGGGATCAGTTTTTTTGTTCCCGAAAACCTCATGTGATATAGAGGTTTAACTAAAAAATCGTTTTTTAACAATCTAGAAAGGGAGTTTTACTTTTGAAAAAAGAACAGCAACAAGGTCATATTCGCAGAGAATTAAAAACGCGTCACTTATCAATGATTGCTATTGGGGGCTCGATTGGAACAGGATTATTCCTTGCGAGTGGAAATGCAATTGCCGTAGCAGGTCCAGGTGGTGCGCTTGTCGCATATGCAGCGATTGGTTTAATGGTTTACTTCTTAATGACAAGTCTTGGCGAGATGGCAACTTACATGCCGGTTTCGGGCTCTTTTAGTACCTACGCCTCGCGCTTTGTCGATCCAGCATTTGGCTTTGCGCTCGGTTGGAATTACTGGTTTAACTGGGCGATCACGCTTGCTGTCGATATTTCAACAGCCGCACTTATTATTAAATTTTGGTATCCAGATGCACCTGCTTGGCTCTGGAGCGCGATCTTCCTCATTCTGATCTTCGGCCTAAATGCGCTGTCCGTCAAAGCTTACGGCGAATCAGAATATTGGTTCTCCATCATTAAAGTGGTGACCGTCATCGTCTTCTTAATCGTCGGCGTACTTACGATTTTTGGAATTCTTGGTGGTCAATTCATCGGCTTCGAAAACTTCACAATGGGTGACGCACCTTTTAACGGCGGCTTCTTCGCGATTCTCGGAACCTTCCTGCTCGCAGGGTTCTCCTTCCAAGGAACCGAACTCGTCGGAATTGCAGCAGGAGAAAGTGCCACACCTGAAAAAAGTGTACCCAAAGCGATAAAACAAGTTTTCTGGCGTATCTTGCTCTTTTATATTTTCGCGATCTTCGTTATCGGGATGATCATTCCTTATACAAGTCCAAATTTGCTTGGCGGCGAAGCAACCGATGTCGCAATTAGTCCATTCACGCTCGTTTTTGAAAAAGCAGGACTTGCGATTGCGGCCTCCGTTATGAATGCTGTTATTCTAACGTCCGTGCTATCCGCGGGTAACTCAGGACTTTATGCCTCGACACGGATGTTATGGTCGATGGCCAAGGACGGTAAAGCGCCAAAATTTCTCTCTAAAGTGAATCGTCGTGGTATTCCGATGGCCGCACTTATTTTGACAACGATTGTTGGTGCTATGACGTTCATCACAACATTGAGCGATAATGGAGCCGTCATTTATACATGGCTTCTAAGCGCGTCTGGCTTGACCGGTTTTATTGCCTGGGTCGGTATCGCCATTAGCCATTACCGCTTCCGGCGCGCGTATGTGAAGCAAGGGCTTGACTTAACCAAACTGAAATATAAAGCAAAATTCTTCCCCTTTGGTCCACTTTTAGCGCTTGTTTTATGTATTTTAGTTATTGTCGGACAAGATTACAACGCCTTCCTACATCCAGACATTTCCAATCCACAATGGTGGCAAAAAATCGCCATTTCCTATATCGGTTTGCCGATTTTTCTAGCATTTTGGCTGATCTATAAATTCACCCAAAAATCAAAAGTTATCCCACTGGAAGATTGTTCTTTTGATAAAGATTCTTACATGAACCAAAAAAATTAATGCACATACATCAACCCCTAGAATGAAAGCCATTCTAGGGGTTTTTCTTCGATGTTTTTTACCGATTTGATCTCGCAAATTGGCTGACCTAAATCTGATATTTTACCAGGTTCCAGCCAGCCAAAAAATTTAAATAAATTTAGTTAGTCTGTTTTTAGCAAACCTTCTATTTTGCGGTTGATCTCGATTAATTTGTCTATATCTTCATCATCGATCTCATCTAAAGCCTTCATCATCGCTTTATAAGCAAAGGCGTTCTGTGTCGAGCGTTCAGACATTTCTTTCCCTTTTTCTGTCAACTGCAAGCGCCATGCATCAGCATTTTCGACGAATTCTGTGTTTAGTTTTTCTACTAGTCTGGCGTGCACTAACCCGTCCACATTGGCCGAAATGATTTCTGTCGATGTGAATAGTTTCTTCTTTAGATCATCTACCGTTGATTCTGGACGTCCGTACAAAATATTAAGTATCGCCATTTGTTGCAACGACAAGCCTAGGCTGAGTGCATTCTGTTCGGCATGCTTGGCGGTAATCCGGTTGATCGCCCAATATGACCCCAATACATCCTGCACTCGATTTACTCTATCTTCACTTAACTCCATCTTTCATCACCTCTTCCTTTTCTATTCTACGCTACTTTCTATTATACACAATGATCTTTACATAAACTTAACGAAACCCTATTTTTTTAAAATTTTTTTCTAAATTAGTTGACTTATTTTTAGTAAGTATGTTATTATTTGTTTGTAAGATATTTCGATATTAAAACATTTTGTTGAAGCGAGGCGTTTTCTTTGGAAGATATCGATTTGAAACTATTCACTGTTTTACTAAGATCCGCTGGCTGGATTCAAAAGATTACGACCAAATTAGTAGAAGCACATGGCATTACGCCAAGTGAATTCGGTGTTTTAGAACAGATTTACCATCTTGGACCGCAACAACTCCAAGCCATCGGTCAAAAAAACCTGATTTCCAACGGCAACACGACCTACATGGTCAGCAAACTTGAAAAAAAGAATTACTTAACGCGCATCGCAGACGAGAATGATCGTCGCATTGTATACGCAGAGCTAACCGAGTCAGGCCAAACATTTATCAGCAACCTATTTCCGAAATTTGAAACATTGATAAAAGAACAACTCGATGTTTTAGATGAGGAAGAGAAGGCAACATTAATAGAGGGACTAAAAAAAATCGGTATAAACGCCGAATCCCACTGGCGAGCAAATTGAAGATGGCGCCAAAAAATACAAAACAATAATTGGAGGAATTTAAAATGACAGTAGAAAAATGGAATGTAGACCCAGCACACAGTTCAATCGAGTTTCAAGTAAAACACATGATGGTATCTAAAGTGAAAGGTGTTTTCAAAGATTTCAGTGCCGATTTATCGCTTGACCCAGAGGATTTAACAACAGCTAGCCTAAGCTTCACAGTGGATGCGGCCTCGATCGACACGCACCAAGAAGCACGCGATGGTCATTTGAAGAGCCCCGATTTCTTCGATGTAGAAAATCACCCATCCATTACGTTTAAATCGACGAAGATTGAAGCTGATGGCGGTAACGAGTACAAAGTAACCGGAGATCTTACCATCCGCACCATCACAAAACCGATTACGCTAAATGTAGAATACGAAGGAACAAGTAAAGATCCAATGTCTGGCAATATGGTCGCTGGTTTTGAAGGTACTGGTAAATTCAATCGCAAAGACTTCGAACTAAATTACAATGCCGTGCTTGAAACTGGCGGCGTACTAATTGGCGATGAAGTAAAACTTAACATCCAAATCGAAGTTTCAAAATAAAATCAAAAGGTGAAGCAAGGTCTTTAAATCTCAGAGACTCCTGCTTCACCCTTTTTTATATTTTCCGCCAAACGATGCTTGCTGTGATAAATCCTGCGACACCAAGAATCATTTCAATCAACGCCCCACTACTAATCACCGCTCCAAAGTTTGGTAAAATCATTAAAATAAACACGAGTACAAAAATATACATAATCACGATGCCACTTCCAATTAAAAAATAGGCCGCAATCGACTTAGATACTGTCACCGTGTAATGTTTCCATAATATGTACCCTCCAGCCAACACACACACGATACAAATAAAAACGAGCACTAGCGATACAAAAAATGTACCCATATAAAACACATGATCTTTATTGACAAAATGAAGGATCCCCATCACGACTAAAAATAAACTCATCGCCACAATTCCGATAAACACAAAGAGTGGGATCGGATTTTTATGCGTTGTCTCTGGAATCCTTGTTTTCGTAAGTTGTCTCCCATACGCTGTCGCATCCATTCCGAAAATCTTCTCAGCGTCTGCTTCTTCTGCTGCTAGTAACTCCTCTATCGCTACTAATAATACCGCTTCCTTCGCTTTATCCGATAAATTTTTATCCGCGGTAAGCACCCATTCTACCGTCTGCATATAGGCCTTTTTTTCAGACGATAGCCGTTCTCTTTTTTCATCGATTATTCGTTCATTCGTTTGCATAAAACCCACATCTCTCCCATTTCTTCTTTAGTCTATCATATGCGAAAAAATTTTTTTCAGCAACTTATAGCTGATTTTGGGCTTTTCGATAGGCAATGTATGTTACAATGGTTCTAGTATTTTTTTAGAAAAGGTGAGGAAATGTATACAGAAAAAGAAAAAACATGGGGCATTTTAGCTGCGATTGCTGCCTACATTATTTGGGGCGTATTACCGCTTTATTGGAAAATGGCTGGAGGCGTTCCAGCAAGCGAGATTCTGGCTTACCGCATTATTTGGTCATTTGTATTTATGGTCTTGATTATCGCGATGATGGGCAAATCAAAAGTTGTCTGGGCAGAAATTATCTCGATTATCAAACGGCCCAAATTGATACTAGCCATTTCCGTTGCGTCTGTTTTAATCACGGCAAACTGGTTCATTTTTATTTTTACGGTGAATGATGGGCATGTGATTAGCGCAAGTCTCGGTTATTATATTAATCCATTAGTGAACGTTCTGCTCGCAACTGTTTTCTTGAAGGAAAAACTCAGCCGCGGCGAGGTTTTAGCAGTGCTTTCAGCCGCAGTCGGTGTGCTGATTTTAGCGATCCACCAAGGCGTTTTCCCTTGGGCCGCTATTTCGATGGCCGTCACATTTGGCTTATACGGCTTGATTAAAAAGCTAGTTCCTGTCAGCGCTTGGGGTGGACTAACCATCGAGACGATGATTATGACACCATTCGCACTTCTATTTTTAGTATTTTTCGCGCAAGATGCGTTTATGCGGTTTGGTTTGGACACCAATCTCGTACTCTTTGGCGCCGGCGTTGTAACTGCAATCCCGCTTCTACTATTCGCCACAAGTGCGAGACGAATTTCTTACGTGATGCTCGGTTTCATCCAATATGTTGGGCCAACGTTAATGCTCATTCTAGGCGTATTTGTTTTCCATGAAGCTTTCGATGGCATACAGCTTATTGCCTTCCTATTCATTTGGGCGGCACTACTCATTTTCACCGTCTCCCACCTGATAATCGCATCCAAATTAAAAAAAGCAACAATCTCTTAAAATAAGACGAGGCAACGGTTTCTACACGATTCCTTGTCTCTTTTTTATGTTATATAAACTTTCTACTTTACATTTAACGCTAGAATCGATATACTAAAATCAATCGTTGTAACAATTATAGTTACAACTAAATATAAGGAGGTCATTTATTATGAAAATTGGTATCATTGGAGCAACTGGACGTACAGGATCAAGAGTGCTAACAGAAGCAAAAAATCGGGGGCATGAGGTCACAGCCATTGTTCGCAATCCGAGCAGACTAACCGATACATCTGTCGCAATTATTGAAAAAGATATTTTTAGCGTAACAAAAGAAGACGTTGCTGGTTTCGATGTGTTAGTGGATGCTTTTAGCGCGCCTATTGAAGAATCTGATAATCATTGGAAATCGATCGATCACTTGATTACAGAATTAAATGCAACCTCGAAGCCGCGTTTGATCGTTGTCGGTGGTGCAGCGAGCTCGCTAGTTGATGATAAAGGGACACGCGTTCTCGATACACCATCTTTTAAAGAAGCGCCTTATTACGCTACAGGAGCCGCACAATCGATTCAATTAGACCATCTGAAAAGCGATGCTACCTTTGACTGGACATTCATTAGCCCAGCTGGATTATTCGAGCCAGGCGAACGCACAGGTACTTACACAACAGGAACCGATGAACTGATCGTTGATGCCAACGGAAATAGCTACATCAGCATGGAAGACTATGCGATGGCACTCCTTGACGAAGCAGAAAAAGGCAAACATATCCGCGCTCGTTTCACGGTTGGCCAACGCTAAAAATAGCAAAAAAATGCGAACCCGTTTAAATATTGGGCTCGCATTTTTAGTTTATTGAACAGTACCTGTAAAGAATGCCAAGTATAGATTTTGTGCAAAGGCTTCGGCGTCTTTGATTTTCCACTGATCTTTATTGGACTCTAAGTTCATTTTTACTTTGACAGCTTTCTCAGAAACTTTTGCTTTGGAAATGGTTTCTTGGTATACTTCAAGCATTGCTGTTGCAGCTTTCTTTGCGTCTTTTTCGATTGTTGGATCTGCTTTTACTTTCGCTTGTAGTGCTGTTGTCATTTCTGCTTGTACGCCCGTCATGTCAAGCCCGTTTACAGAGATTTCTACAGTTGGTTTATCTTTATCATCGTTTGTTACTTTTGTTGTGTATTTAGTGACGTCTTTAACACGTTTCGCGAAGGTGTCGTATAATTTGTCGACCTCATCATCGATACTGCCATCTGTAATGTTTAAGCTAGTTGTGAAGCCCTTTTTAAAGCCTGTTTTGATTTCTTTTTCAAGGTTTTTTGCATCTTCACCAAAAGTGTCTTCGAATTTATCTGTGTCCTTATTGAAGATGATTGTGTTAACCGCGATATCTGCTGCTTCTTTCGGTGCTACTGCCTTACTTCCACATGCAGCTAGGGTAATCGCAGCTGTTAAAACAACAACAAGCATTAAAGCTAACTTTTTCTTCATGTGATACACTCCTTTTTCCCAACCTTATTTTCATACTCTTCCTATTCTAAAGGATTCCAAACAGATTACAAGTATTTAGACGGGAATACATCCAATAATAGTTTAATGTTATACACTATCTCAACATAATCACTACAAAATTATTTTATTGCACTGTTCCAGTAAAGAACGCTCGGTACAAATTGTTTGCATTGGACAATGCCGTCACAAAGTATACATAAAAGAGCTATCATTCCATAACCCTTTACGTTTAGTTTTCCTTTTTTGGAATGCTCGGAATAAATTTGGACGTTCGCTTGGCATAAGCCTGAAAATCAGGGCGGTCCTTGTACTTCTTCTCGAGTAATGGCACGCCGGATACGAATAACAGTAGCAACGTAATAATAACGGGACCAATAATGCCCCAAAGACTTGCTGCCCCAGTGACGCTTACTAGAAAAATGCCCCACCAACTAAGCGCCTCGCCAAAATAATTCGGATGGCGCGTATATTTCCAAAGTCCCGTCATGATGAGTTTGCCTTTGTTTTCTGGGTTCTTTTTGAAACGGCGCAGTTGTTCGTCTCCAACGACTTCGAAAAAGAAGCCAATAACCCAAACGGCCATTCCCGCGTAATTCCACCAAGCCAGTGCATTGGCAGAGGTTGTATTCACAAGCAAGATTGGCAAGCTAATAATATAAAGCAGTACGCCTTGCAAAATAAAGACGTTCAAATACGCCTTTAGTTTAGCAAAATGAGTCCCCCAACGTTTACGCATATTCACATAGCGATAGTCCTCCGGTTTCCCAATATTTCGATTCGCTAAGTGTAGAAACAAGCGCAGGCCCCAAATAAAAACGAAGATGGTTACAATCAAACCCTGCGCCGTCATCTCGCCACCGAAAAAAAACGTATACAGCGCAACGATAACAAATCCCGGTCCCCACGCTAAATCTACAATCGAATTATTTTTTAATTTTTGCGCCCATAGGAACAAAATTGTAAAGTAAATCCATAATACTAAGCCTGCTATCCAATATATCATCTTATATTTCCTCCCCCTCATCTAATTGCATCCGAATCGCAATCGCCACACAGCCTACCCCAGCACTCATCGCAATAATGGATGAAATCTCCATCACATAGGCAGGCGACTTCCCAACAATCTTCGTAAACAATGCCTCATATTCCGCCGCTCGTTCCGGCGTGTGTGCATGGACAATCGCATATTCCGCGACCTGGCCTTGTGCGAGCATCTTCTTCACGCGTGCTGCAATTTGCTTCGTGCTTCTCTGCAAACTAAAAGCAATATCGCTCACCGTTCCAGCCCCCGTATCTGATAGTGAAACGACTGGTTTCAAGCGCAACGTATTCCCAATCGCGCCGCCCTTTTCACCGAGACGCCCCGACCGAATCATCGCATCCAAGTTGGGCACACTGACAAATATCTTCGTTTGCGAAATACGCTGCATCACGAACGACTGTACTTCCGCGAACGTTTTTCCGAGCGCAATTTGTTCCGCGGTCGCCTTCACGAGCAATCCTTGCGCACCCGAATTTTGCCGCGTGTCCAACACTACAATATCACCCGACACACTCGCCGCCGCTTTTTTCACCGTTTCATACGTACCGCTAAGTTTGCCAGATACCGTCAAAACAAGCACGTGCTCATAATGATTCGCCAAAAACGACAACTGATTCGCGACCGCTTTCACACTCGGCTGAGATGATGTCGGATACGCATCACTGTCCTCTAAATGCTCAAACAACGTGCCCGTATCCATCGTGATTTTATCCAAATAATCATTCCCAGCAAGCGCGATGTGTAGCGGAATAACTTGAATCTGATGTTCCGACATCACGCTCTGCGGCAAATCCGCCACCGAATCCGTCACTAGTGCAATCCGATACCTCCGATGATGAATCACATCAAATTGATTCTGCATATCATCCACTTTCTGCTGTATCATCACGCCATAATCAGCCAAATAAGCACAAACCTCGCGCGGCTCATCCGTATGAATATGTACCCGAATTTTTGTATCCGTCCCCGCGACAATCAGAGAATCGCCAAACAACGCCAATCCCAACCGAATCTCGTCCGCGTCCAGCCCTTCTCCCTGCAGCAAAACCTCCGTACAATAACGAAACACAGGCGCCTGATCCAAAACTTCCTCATTCACCAGTCGCGGCAAACTCTCCACCTCCGCGACATAATTCTCGTCATTAATCACCGATGTAAACCCTTCAATAAACGTGAAGAATCCCTTTGCACCAGCATCCACAACGCCCTTATCCCGCAAAACTCGCAACATATTCGGCGTACTTTCCAAAGCCGTTTTAGCCTGTTTCAACGCATTTACCAACACCTCTTGAAAAGTGGCGCCATGATCCTTCGCCTGCACAATCGCTTCCGACCACGCCCGAATCACCGTAATCATCGTACCTTCCACCGGATTTCCCATCGCATTATACGCATAATCAGCACCACCCGAGACACTGCGCGCAAAACAGCCAAGCGAAACACGTTTATCATCCGATAAATGAAAATGCATACCATTCACATATTGCGCAAAAATAATCCCTGAGTTCCCGCGAGCACCAAATAAAGCCGCCTCTGAAATCGTATACAGCGTCTCTTTTGCCGATTCAGCGATTTTCGACTCTTCCACAATCGATAACATCGTCGACGCGAGATTACTTCCCGTATCACCATCCGCCACAGGAAAAACATTGATCGCATTCAGTCCATCCTTCGCATCAATAACCGCCCTAGCACCACCTAGAAAGGCATGATACAACTTTTTACTATCTAAAAAATCCGTCATCGCTTCCGTCCCACTTTCATGAAATCTGCCATACTTTCGCCAACCAAAATACAATACCGGACGTTGCTGCTGTAATAAACGCGCCCCAGCCTAAATCAATCACCGTGACAAGTACCGGCCAATCTTTTAGCGTCGCCAAGTTCGTTAAATCGTATGTCGCATAACAAAGCAATCCTAAAAACGCTCCTGCAAAAATCGCAAACTGGAGACTGTCTTTTGCAAGCGCTGGCTCAATAACAAAAAAGACCATCCCACCAACAAACAAAAGATAAAACAAAACCGCCGCGCCAAATCGCATATTCGTTGCCATCAAATCGCCCAAATAATGCTTATACAAATTCTTGGCAATAAGCCCTAGCCACACAGCGTCAATTACTAAAAAGACAACAAAGGCGATTCCCGCAAGTTTCGCGAAATATATCATCGTGAATCCCCCTTTCCTACTTTCCTTTACCCGTTCTAAATTCAAATTATAGCAATGAAATAGTCCATTTAGCTATTTTCTTGTTTGTGAATTATTTTACAAAAAAACAGGTTCCTCGAATGATCGAAAAACCTGCGTTTATTCTTATGATTCCGTTTGTACTTTTTCAGATTCAGCGGAAGCCTTGACTTTGCCCGCGATGTGCCCAACAGGGTCTGCTTCACGCGCTCGTTTTACTGTACTGCCAAGTTTTTCAATCGGTGCAGAATCCCGCACGCGTTTCGCTGTATCGACAATCTTTTCTTTCGGATGGAAGCCTTCTTTTTTAACGATGACTTCTGACTCAGGCATTACCATGGTTTCGAGCTGTTTCTTCGCGATAGAGAGCATTAATTTTATCCGGTTTAGTTGGTTGACCGAACTCGAACCCGCGTCGTAATCGATCGACATGATATTCGCCATCGGATACATTTTTTTCAAACCTTTTATCATACCACGGCCTGTGATATGGTTTGGCAAACACGCAAATGGTTGCAAACACGCGATATTTGGAACATCACTATCTAGCAACTCTATCATTTCGCCCGTCAGGAACCAGCCTTCTCCCATCTTGTTTCCAAGCGATAACAACCGACTGGCCTTTTCCGCGATGACCTCAATATTTTCAGGTGCCTCAAATCGCTTACTAGCACGCAAAGCATCCGACATCGGCTTCCGATATTTATTGATTACCGGAATCGCCAAACTATGCTTCGCGAACGATTTCACCTTCGACATTCCGAACGTATTCGCCGCAAAATGACTGTCGTAGCAACAATACAGCAAGAAATCGACAAAATCAGGAACGACCGCTTCCCCGCCTTCTTCTTCAATCACCCCAACGATATCATTATTCGCGCCAGGATGAAACTTCACTAAAATCTCGCCGACAACGCCAACTTTTGGCTTAACCTCCTCTTTCAACGGCAAACTATCAAAAGCCATCACCATTTCCTTGCAAAATTGCGCGTACGCCGCTTGACTATAATTCGCTAGCATTGCCTTACCTTTCTCGATAAAATGACGATGCAATTTATTCGCGCTACCCGGAATCACCTCATAAGGACGCGTCTTATACAGCATCCGATCCAAGCCATCACCAAGGCACAGCCCTACTAAGAAACGCACGCCGATCTTTGGTGTAATTTTGAATCCTGGCTGCTTTTCCAAGCCATTTGCGTTCAGCGAAATCACCGGAATATGATCCAAATCCGCTTGTCCTAAAGCTTTTTTCAGCATCGAAATATAGTTCGTCGCGCGGCAGCCACCACCCGTTTGTGTCATCAATACGGCCAAATTATCCAGATCATAATCGCCATGTTTTAGCGCGTCCATCATCTGTCCAATCGTCAAAATCGCTGGGAAACACGCGTCGTTATTCACATAGCGCAAACCTTCGTCTACCGCACGCGGCGTCACAGCTGGTAAGACTTCCAATCGATATCCAACCTCACGCCCTGCTGCCTCTGCCAATTCAAAATGCGTTGGTGCTAGTTGGGGCGCAAGAATCGTGTACGTCTTACGCATTTCTTTCGTGAACATAACACGCGGCTTCGGTGCTGGCATTTCTGTCGGTAATACGTGGTTCCGTGCCCGCTCATCCATGGCCGCCTTCAGTGAACGAATCCGTATTCGTGCTGCACCAAGATTATTAATCTCATCAATTTTCAACAACGTATAGACTTTGTTATGTCCTTCGATAATTTCCTGTACCATATCCGTTGTAATCGCGTCTAGACCACAGCCAAATGACGTTAGCTGTACCACTTCCAAGTTCTTTTGCTCCGCGACAAAGCTCGCCGCCCGATAAAGCCTAGCATGATATTTCCACTGATTCTCGACGCGTAATGGATGCTTGATCTCACCAAGATGCGACACCGAATCCTCCGTCAAAACGGCCATTCCATTCATCGTAATGAGTTCTGGTAATCCGTGATTTACCTCAGGGTCAATATGGTACGGATGCCCACAAAGTACAATCCCACGAATCTTATTTTTGTTCATATATGCAAGTGCTTCTTCCCCTTTTTGCCGAATATCATCTCGGAAAACACGTGCTTCTTCCAAACCTTCCGCCACTGCCTGCTCCATCTCAGCAAATGGTATATCTGGAAACGCACCGCATAGCCCTTTTAGTAAAGCTTTTTCATTATCTAGTGTCAAAAACGGTGCAATCAGGGGTATATTCTGTTCTTCTAACGCATCCACATTGACGCGAATCACCTCAGGATAACCCGCAACTACAGGACAGTTAAAATTATTTGTCGCTTCACCAAATTCTTGATTTTCATACACAATCGACGGATAAAAAATGCGGTCCACTTTCTTTTTAATTAAATCCATTACGTGTCCATGTGTCAGTTTCGCTGGATAGCAAACTGCTTCGGACGCAATCGTTTCGATCCCCTTCTCATACAGGTTTTTCGATGATTTCATCGAGAGCGTCACCCGGAAACCTAGCTTTGTAAAAATTGTATGCCATAATGGATAGTTTTCGAAAACATTGAGTGCCCGTGGGATTCCGAGCGTGCCTCGCGTCGCTTCGTCTTTTTTCAATGGCTTATAGTCAAACACGCGCTTGTATTTATACGCATACACATTCGGTAGTAGATTTTTCTGTGACTCGACCCTTTCGCCACGCTCACAACGATTTCCACTCACAAACTTGCGATCATCACCAAATCTTGTAATCGTTAGTTGGCATGAATTACTGCATAAGTTGCATCGTGATTGTGACGTTTCGGCTTGGAATTCGCGCAATTTTTCTAAGACAAGTAGTTGGCTTACCTCACCGGTTTCATAGTTTTCCTTGGCGATCAGTGCTGCACCGTACGCGCCCATCATTCCGGCGATATCAGGTCGAACTACTTCACGCTCCGTCAACAACTCGAAAGCTCGCAACACCGCTTCATTATAAAATGTACCACCTTGTACGATTACTCTTTCACCGATATCTTTCGGGCTTCTTAATTTAATCACCTTTTGCAAGGCATTTTTGACCACAGAATACGCCAAACCTGCTGATAAGTTTTCCATCGATACGCCTTCTTTTTGCACCTGCTTCACTTTGGAATTCATGAAAACGGTACAGCGTGACCCCAAATCTACCGGTTCCCTTGCTTGAAGCGCCTTATCCGCAAATTCCTGAATCGTCACGCCGAGCGTTTGCGCAAACGTCTCCAAAAAAGAACCACAACCCGCTGAACAAGCCTCGTTTAACATCAGACTATCCAACGCCTGATTCTTGATTTTCATACATTTCATATCTTGCCCGCCAATGTCTAAAATAAAATCAACATCTGGCAAAAACTCGCGCGCCGCCCGGTAATGAGCCACCGTTTCGATTTCCCCGACATCAATTTTCAGTGCCGCCTTAATCAGCGACTCCCCGTATCCCGTAATCCCCGATTGCCTAATTTTCACCTTCTCTGGCAAAATCTCATACAAATCGCTCGTTGCATCAATCACAGACTGGAGCGGATTTCCTTTATTACTACCATAAAATGAATACAAAATCTCATTATCCGCGCCCATTAAAACAAGCTTCGTCGTTGTAGAACCCGCATCAATACCCAAATAAACATCGCCCACATAACTCGCCAAATCCCCGCGTGGCGCCTTCATCTGGTTATGACGTTCCCGAAACGCGACCAAATCCTCCGCACGCGTAAATAAAGCTGGCAAAATCGTCGTATCCGTCTCCATACTTGAAAAATCCAGATCACACAACCGCGCAATCATCTCCTCGATATTCACTGGCGCGTCTTTCCACCCATTATAAGCCGTCCCAAGCGCGATAAAATACTCCGCATTCGCCGGTGCAATAATGTCCGAATCCTTCATTTTCAATGTTTCCGTAAACCGATACCGCAACTGATCCAAAAACGTCAACGGACCACCAAGAAACGCGACTTTGCCACGAATTGGCCGACCACACGCCAAGCCACTAATGGTCTGCGTCACGACACTCTGAAAAATCGACGCCGCAATGTCTTCCTTCCGCGCACCTTCATTCAATAATGGTTGCACATCCGTCTTTGCAAAAACCCCACAACGTGAAGCAATCGGATAAATTGTCTCAGCTCCTTTTGCCAGCTCATTTAAGCCGTTCGGGTCGGTTTGTAGCAATGTTGCAATTTGATCGATAAAAGCGCCCGTTCCACCAGCACATGCATTGTTCATACGCTGTTCAATCCCGCCAGAAAAGTAAACAATCTTCGCATCCTCACCGCCGAGTTCAATCACTACATCCGTCTCCGGAATGACATGCTCCACAGCCTCCGTACAAGCAATAACCTCCTGAATAAATGATACCTGCAGGAATTTCGCAATCGCAAGACCTGATGAACCCGTAATCTTAAACGTCATCTCCGCCTCGCCGCACGTCTCCTCTAACTCCCGCATTATTTGCAATGTTACCGACTTAATATCTGAAAAATGACGCCGATACGTTTGAAAAATAAGTTTGCCGGATTCATCCATAGCTACTGCTTTTGCCGTTGTGGAACCTACATCTAATCCTACATGAATCATTCCCCCATCATTCCTTCCCATACTTGCATTTTAAATTGCTCATATAATCACAAAAATAATTAAAAATGAGTGATTACTCACTTTAAAAATGACCAAAACATTGTTATACGATATACATATCCCATTTTACACCATTTAATTGCAAAGTAAAAGCAAAAACTAGAGATCTGCTCGAAAAGCCATCTCTAGTTCTCATCATTTCCTATTAAAATAGTTGAATACGACGAACGCTCTCCTCTATTGCTGCATTTAAAATCTCATCTTTGCGCGTAGGATCATAATCTACTCCTTCGACAAACACACTTGGCAATGTTTCTACGCCCACGAAGTTCAAAATCGTATTAATGTAAGGCTCACCGTGTGTTTCAAGATCGGAGTCACCTGTCGAATAAACGCCACCACTTCCGTGAATTTGTAGCGCCTTCTTACCTTTTAACAAGCCTTCTGGACCAGACTGTGTATAGCGGAATGTTTTCCCAGCGACAACCACCGTATCAAAATAAGCTTTTAACATTGGCGGGATACCAAGGTTCCAAAGTGGAGAAACGATCACATAACGGTCCGCATCTATAAACTGCTGAGTCAACGCGTCAAATGCCGTTAATTTCTCCTGCATCGCCGGCTCTAAATCCGTAAATGCTTTTCCTGCGCGTAATTCATTGCCCGCCGTCAAAAAAGCACCATCAATCAGCGGAATCTCGTGATCATAAACATCGATGCGCTCGATAACATCATCCGGATTTTCCTGTTGATACTTTTCTAAAAAGGCACTTGCTACGACCATGCTACGAGATACATCATCCGGAAGCGGCGATGCTTTAATAAATAGTAATTTTGTCAAAGAAATTCATCTCCATTTACATTATAATCATTGCTTTCTCATTTTATCCTAATTACGCTACATGCGTCAATGTACGAAACCCAACAGCAGTTGACAAATAAGCAAACCATGCTAAAATGAATACAGAAATTCAGTAGTGTATCAGACATTTTAATACACTACTCGTTTTCCAGTAAGGAATGAATCGGAGGATGCGTAATGAAACGTATTGAGCGGATTTATCACTATATCCAGCAACAGGATCACGATGATATCAAACAGCAATTGGAACAAAATCAAGGTATCACCGCAACAGAAATATCAGATGCCCTCGGAATTTTACGAAATAATGTCAGCATGGAACTAAATGAGCTACACCGCCAAGGAAAAATCATCAAGATTGGCGGCCGACCTGTACTTTATTTCGACCGCAAAGCCCTAGAAGCACGGATCGAACGCTTGCTTTCACCAGATGAACTCGAATTCGAAAACTGCCAATCCTTACTAAAACAACTAAATTATAATACTGTCATGAGAAGTCCATTCGATGACCTAATCGGCTCGGAAGCAAGTTTGCGCACACAAGTCGAACAAGCAAAAGCCGCGGTTCTCTATCCCCCGAATGGTTTGCATACCTTAATTGTTGGCCAAACAGGCGTCGGGAAAACACTTTTTGCAAATTTGATGTATCGCTATTCGCAACATGCCGAGCGCTTATCCAGCCAGTCTCCTTTTATTATTTTTAATTGCGCCGATTATTACAATAACCCACAACTGCTCATGTCTCATATTTTTGGACATACAAAAGGAGCTTTTACCGGAGCAGATAACGAAAAAGAAGGACTCGTTGAAAAAGCGGACGGTGGCATTTTATTCTTAGATGAAATTCATCGCCTACCACCAGAAGGTCAAGAAATGATTTTTTACTTGATGGATAGTGGTACTTTTAACAAGCTCGGCGAAACCGATCGTCGTCGCAAATCCAACGTACTTATTATCGGGGCAACGACGGAAGACCCTGAATCGTCCTTGCTACGCACTTTTGTCCGCCGTATTCCCATTGTCATTTCGCTACCAAGCTTAGAAGAACGAACACCGAAAGAACGCGTAGACCTTTTGAAAAACCTGCTTTCCAACGAAGCGCATCGCATTAGTAAACCACTGCGGATTGAGGATGAAGCTGCTAAAGCACTGATCGGGAACACGACGTTTGGTAATATCGGACAGTTAAAATCCAATATTCAGCTTGTCTGTGCCCAAGGTTTTTTAAATAGTTTTGATCGAAACGAAGAAATTCTGATTGACTTTAAAACGTTGCCCATCAACATAAAAGACGGTTTTTTCCATTTTAGTGGTCGTCGTAAGGAGTTGCAAGAAATTTCGAAATACCTCGATCCCTACACGGTAATCATGCCAGAGCGTGGCAAGCAACTCATTAATTCCGATGAGTACGAGCCTAATTTCAACCTTTATAAAATCATCGAGGATAAGGCGTCCATTCTGATGGATCAAGGCGTTGAAGATGAAGATATCAAGAAATTTATCACGATGGATATCGACGTACACCTTAATAGTTTTTACAATAAATTCAAAAATACAATTCACGATCGCGATAACATTCTTAAAATTGTCAACGAAGAGATTTTGAATTTCACCGAGGATATCCAAGTCAAGATTGAACAACAACTCGGCAAAAAATTAAACGAACGTTTCCTGCTCGCGTTTAGCCTACACCTCACGTCATTTCTCAAACGGGCACGCAGCAACAAACCGTTAAAATACACCAATATCGAAAACGTCGTCAATGATAAACCCGAAAGTTACGCCATTGCGCGCGAACTGAAAAAGGAAATCGAAGCAGAATTCCACATTCGTGTGCCTAATATGGAAGTTCTCTATTTGACGCTACTCATCAGTTCTTTATTGAAAGACCAAGAAGAAAATCGTGTCGCAGTCCTTGTCGCCACACACGGAAACAGTACGGCAACAAGCATCGTCAACGTTGCAAAGAAACTCCTCGGTGAAGGGCTCGTTGATAGCATCGATATGCCGCTCGACCTTAGCCCAAAAGTCGTTCTCGACAAAATCACTCAGCGTGCTCGCGAACTCGATATGGGACGCGGCGTCTTGCTTCTCGTTGATATGGGCTCCCTCACAAGTTTTGGCTCAGTCATCACAGAACGCACCGGCATTCCCGTTCGCACGCTCGATATGGTTTCCACAGCGACCGTTATTGAGGCCGTTCGCAAATCGAATATTCTCGACATGGATTTAGACAGCATCTATGATTCACTGAAAGATTTTCGCGGCTATGGCGGCTATGATTCCGAAGCCCCTATCGTACAAAATGATAAACCACACGCGATCGTCACGATTTGCGCAACTGGTGAAGGCACGGCTGAAAAACTACAATCCTTCATCGAGAACATCTTAGAAAACATCACTACCGACCACATCAAAGTTATTCCTATCGGCATCCTAGAAGCCACTCAAAAAATCGATCAACTGCAAGAAGAGAATGACATCCTACTCATTATCGGCATCCATGATCCAAAAGTTCAGATCCCATTCATGCCCATTGAGCGTCTTTTTTCCAAAGAAGGAGAAGACCAAATCGTTCAAGTGGTAAAGAAACGCGATATTTTTATCAAAAAAAGCGAAACCAGCTGGATTGCCCGTGAAGTTATTGAGGATAGTTTAAGTGAATTCCTAACGTACCTTAATCCGAAAAAAATCGTGCCTCTCCTTCTAAAATTTGCTAGTACACTAGAGGCAGAGCTTCAATACACCATGGAAAACACACTAAAGATCAACTTGCTCATTCACGTTGGTTGCGCGATGGAGCGCATGGTTTTAAAAGATAGTCTCACTTATCACGATAGGAGCGAGGCCATGATTGACACACCCATTTTCCAAGCGATAAAAAGCGCGAATCACGATTGCTTCCAACCGATGAAGCTATCACTGACAAACGATGAACAGTGCTACATTTACGATATCATCACAAAGACACACCAGACAATTTCATAAAAAAAAGGAACGACTGCACAGGAATTTCTAACTTAGAATTTTTTTGCAGCGTTCTTTTTTTGCGTATTTTTGTTTTTAAAATAACTTATTAGGGTAATGAACATTGTATGTACGGATTGATAGTCTATTGCGTAGCAGTGTATTATGCCACGTTTTTATTGTATCAATTTACCAACATATATTTCGCAGGATAAGGAACCTCTTGAAGAAGCAAATGTTAAAAGAAAGCATACATATGGGCACGCTTCTTGGATTGCAAGGGTAGAAAAATCCTGTTCATAGAGAAAAAGGAGGAGTTATTATGCCAGTGGGTATCATTATTGGAACACATGGTGAAGCGGCGCGCGAATTGCTTAAATCGACAGAAATGATCATCGGCAAACAAGAAAACGTCGAATTCATTACGTTTGTTCCAGGTGAAAACACAGATACATTGATTCAAAAATTCAATGAAAAATTGGATGCTATCGATGATTCTGAGGGAGTTCTTTTCATGGTTGATTTGTTCGGCGGAAGCCCATACAACGCAGCCAGCCAAATTGCTCTGCCGAAAGAAAAGATGGATGTCATAACAGGTACCAACATTCCGATGTTGCTTGAAACCCTGTCGATGCGTGCAGTAAGCAGTTTTGAGGATCTATTAAACACTGCGCTAACTGCTGGAAGAGATGGCGTTAAGTCACTAAAACAATCACTTAAAAACGTTGAGGAGGATGATTTATAATGGAAATCCGTTTAGCAAGAATTGATGACCGTCTTATCCATGGTCAAGTAGCCACAGTTTGGACAAAGGAAACGCAGGTAGAGCGCATTATTGTGTGTAATGATGATGTCGCTAAAGATGAAATCCGTAGCACACTTCTAAAACAAGTAGCCCCTCCCGGCGTTGTCTCAAACGTAGTAGATGTTGAAAAAGGAATTCGTGCCTATAATAATCCTAAATATGCAACAACACCCGTCATGCTTCTTTTCACAAACCCAACAGATGTCCTTCGTTTTGTAGAAGCCGGCGTTCCAATTACAACCGTAAACATTGGTGGTATGGCGTATCGTGATGGCAGAACACAGATTACAAATGCTGTTTCTGTAGGGCCAGAAGACATCGAAGCTTTCCGTAAATTAAACGAAAAAGGAATTGAGCTTGAAATCCGTAAAGTGGCGGCTGACAGCAAAGTTATGATGATTCCATTACTAGATAAAGAAGGTATGTAAGTTTCGTTGTAACTGATAGGGATATACTTTGAATTCACATACGTATCGCGTGCTTTTGACATTATCAATTTATTTTAATGAAAGAAAATTGGGAGGGAATTTTATATGGATGCATTACAAATAGTTCTCGTCTTCCTCGTAGCTTGTATTTGTGGTATGGGTAGTATTCTGGACGAGTGGCAAACGCATCGTCCGTTGATTGCTTGTACGCTTACAGGTCTCGTGCTTGGGGATATGACAACCGGTATTATTATTGGGGGTTCTTTGGAAATGATCGCGCTTGGCTGGATGAATATTGGAGCAGCAGTTGCACCAGATACAGCTTTGGCATCATTAATTTCTACTATCTTAGTTATTTCAGGAGGACAAGACATCAGCGTTGGTATCTCACTTGCGATTCCACTAGCCGCTGCGGGTCAAGTCTTAACGATTCTCGTTCGTACCATTACAGTCGGATTTCAACACTCTGCTGATAAAATGGCAGAAACAGGGAATCTGAGGGGCATCGATCTCCTGCACGTCACGGCACTGCTTCTCCAGGCGATGCGGATCGCCATTCCGGTCTTAATCGTTGCCTTATCGATGGGTACTAGCGTTGTCACAGATATGCTAAACGCTATTCCTGATTGGCTCGTTAACGGCCTAAACGTTTCCGGTGGCTTTATCGTTGTTGTCGGGTATGCGATGGTTATTAACATGATGCAAGCGAAATACTTAATGCCGTTCTTCTTCCTCGGCTTCGTAGTCGCGGCTTTCACTACGTTCAACTTAGTAGCACTTGGTGTTCTTGGACTCGTAGCAGCCATTGTCTACATCCAACTAAGCCCTAAATATTATTTAAAAGAAGCACTTGCCCAATATGGAGCAGCAGGTGGCGGTGGGTCGAAACCAGCGAACGATCTGGATGACGACCTAGACGACTAAAAAAGGGAGGTAACCAAATTATGAGTAACGAAACAGCAAAAGTAACTGTTGGCGAGAAAAAGCTGACAAAAGGCGACTTAATGTCCGTATTTATTCGTTCCAACCTATTCCAAGGTTCATGGAACTTTGAACGTATGCAAGCTTTGGGATTCTGTTTTACCGTTGTCCCGATCATCAATCGCTTATATGAAGGCGAAGAACGTACTGAAGCAATCAAACGCCATCTCGAGTTTTTCAATACACATCCTTATATGGGAGCTCCAATTTTAGGAGTAACCGCTGCGATGGAGGAACAAAAATCGAATGGTGCACCAATCGACCAAGCTGCCATCAATGGTATTAAAGTAGGTCTGATGGGGCCGCTTGCCGGTGTTGGGGATCCAATTTTCTGGGGAACTATCCGTCCCGTATTTGCCGCGCTTGGTGCATCTTTCGCATCGACCGGTAGTATCTTTGGACCGCTTCTATTCTTTGTACTCTTTAACGCCGTTCGTCTTGGCTTCCGTTATTGGGGCGTATTCTATGGCTACCGTAAAGGGACCGACGTGGTTTCCGATATGGCCGGTGGAGTTATTCAGAAACTGACAGAAGGTGCCTCCATTCTTGGACTGTTCGTCATGGGTGGACTGGTTAATAAATGGACCAACATCGATATTCCTGTCGTTGTTTCGAAAACGACCAACCAAGAAGGTAAAACAACAACGACTACTGTGCAAGATATTTTGGATAGCTTGATGCCTGGTATCCTTGCATTGGGACTAACATTCGCTTGTATGTGGCTGCTGAAGAAAAAAATCAACGCGCTTTGGATTATTTTCATGTTATTTGCACTTGGTATTGTAGGCTATGTATTAGGCATCTTCGCAGTTCCTGGTTCGTGATTTGAGAAGAATTATTTTATAACAATTAAAAACCGGATTCTCCACTTTTCAATAGTGAGGAATCCGGTTTTGTTAGTTGAAAACCATGTATAAAATGACGGTTTGTTCTCTTCCTTTTAGGAATTCTTTTGAGAATGGGTCATTGCTGTCCCCCGCTTCGTATTTTTTATTAAACTCCCACAATTGTAATATATATTTTTCTCCCAATTTAATTTTTCCGTCCTCAAATGGTTGCGTTCTCGCGGAATCTCCATTCTCTTTTCCAAAAATACCTTTTGGAATAACGAACGTATTTTGAGCATATGATTCTTGGACATTTCTCATAATTACGCGAATTTCACTTGGTGCAAACATATCAGACCCAGGAATTCCCCAAACAAAACGACTGTTCATCTGTGCCGCTTTTTCGCCTGCTTGAGCTGTTACCCGCTCATGACGCACACGTTTGTCCCGCTTATACACATCAAAATAAACATCCATCGTTTTGGCTTTCACATTATAATCTACTTCGCCGCTTGCAGCTAAAAGCATCGATAATTCATCTGAACTCGGTTGCGAACGCACATTTTTAATCTCTCCATCTGGAACACCTGTTACCTTATCCCCCTGAAACGGCCAGTAGTTCATATGGCTCAAGTACATCAAAGTTCCACCAATCGTGATAATTAGTATACCTATTACTGTTACTATTTTTTTCATGCTAGTCTCCTTTTTACGCTCGTTAAAGTCTCCCTTAGACAGCCTTTTCATAAATAGAATGACTTAAATTCTAATTATAGTATGTAATGAAATATTGTACAAGGATATTTTGGATATTCTCACACAATTTTTGCAACCTTACGCTAGGTACAGTATGGTTTTAGTTCCTTTTTTAAGTGGATAATGTTACAATGAATGGAGAATTTAATGAATGCAGGTGTAAATAATGAGCATGGATGCAACAAATATTTTCCTAATTATCATGATTGTCGGCGCGTTTTTATTTTCCGTTTATGATGGCGTCATTCTTCATTTTTGGAAAGGGAAAACCGTTCTTAGTGTCCCGCTTCGTTCGCGAGGGAAATGGGATGGATACATATTCGTCGGTTTGATTGCGATGCTGTTTATCTCCAACGCGTTCTTGCGTCACGGCCCTATTTCTACATCCGTGTTGCTAGCCATTCTCGGCGTGCTTTTCTTCTACATTTGTTTTATTAGAAAAGGTAGAGTCATCTTCAAGGAGCACGGTTTCTTCTATGCTCTCCTCTTCTTTGAATATAAAAAGATGGAGCGTATCAACCTGTCTGAGGATGGTGTGCTAGTTATCGAAACTGGACGCCAGCGCCTTCTGCTATTCGTCAGAAACGAAGATGATTTAGAACAAATGCTAAAAGTCTTTACGGAAAAAAGTTAAAAAGATCGCAATTGGGCATGTAGCTCAATTGCGATCTTTTTAAATGCCCACTTTGCTTAAATGTATCTTTTCTACTTCAAACTCAATAAATTTTCCGTGCATTGCTTCGATTTGCTCATCGTATTTTGTATTAAAGCAGATAATACTGTCTTCCAAGCGCAAAACAGCAAAGCCATCCTCTTCGTAGTCTTCTAATTGCCCAACGATGTGAACAGTCTCCTCTTCTTCTATCTTCTCCAAAATACAATGCTTCTCGTCGCTAAGAGCGAGTCGTGCCGCCGTCAAATGCTCTGGTATTTCAATTTCTACAGTATATTTGCGATTCGACTCCGGCTCGTCATCATTCCAAATTCCTTCACACGTGCCGAAATCACTTTCAAATCTAACCTGCCCGGTCGCAAGCTTTTTCTGAACCTTAATTTCCACTAAAAAATTCCTCCTGAAGTTTTTTCGCTTTTTGTATATTATAGCATGAAATTGTCAAATCGCATCTATTTTATTACTGCATAACGCTATAAATTTCCTTAACTAATGCCCCACTATCTTTCTCCATCCGAATATTGGAGAACACAATGACTGCATCGCGATGATCTTTTGAAAAGCTGTTGATCGTTTCATAGTTGTATAATACACCGCGGGAAATATAAAAATTAGGTCGTGTATAAAAGCCATAACCATAGTTCCCAGCACCAGCGTGAAGCATACTACGCATGCTTGCCTGATTCATCAGTTTACCACTCGCCAAAGCTTTATCAAATAGATAAATATCTTTTGGCGGCATATACATGTTTCCCGCACCGAACAACTGTGATGTATCCTGAACAAAACTCGTTTTCATCAGCATGCCATCCTTCACTTTATAACTAACCGATTCATTTGGATGTGTGAAAAATGAATCACCAATCGCTGTAGATTTCATACCAGCAGGCGCAAAGACGTACTGTGCTAAATAACTAGCTAATGATTTATGCGTTAATACCTCTACTAAACGCCCCATCACCGCATAGTTATCATCTTGATAGTCCCACGTTCCCGGTGACCGTTTAATCCCAGCTGCTTCTACCTCCTCTAAAACTTGTTGCGATGTTATTTTTTGATTACCTTTTTTTCTACCTTCCACACCAGATGTATGTCCCAAGAAATTCTTGATTTTAATACTTTCTCCGTTTGGAAATGTTGGGAAATACTTAGCAATTGGGTCCTCCACGCTTAGCATCCCTTTTTCTTGTAGTTGCATGATTGCAGTGGCTACGACAGCTTTTTCCATCGAGCCTATAAAAAATAAGCTTTGGCTCGTATTAGCTTCCCCAGTTGTCTTATTCGCCAGACCATAGCCTTGATTAATAATCACTTTGTTATCTTTGACGACATAAGCCGCCCCATTAAACTGATGCTTCTTTAAGACGAGATCCACTTTTGTTTTCAGTGACGCATTCGGATCAATCACAATATTCGCCTTAACTGTTGCCGTAGATTCATCATTCATACTCATTTCGTTTGCTGTTACTTTAGAATGTGCCTGTACGAATAAATAAGCACTTCCTACTCCCCCAAATAAAAAGCAAGCCATGACTGCTAAAAGTATTCCCAGACGCCGTTTCTTACGTTTCACGCGCGCCTTCTCTGCTCTGCTCACATGCATTTTTATTTCCTCCTTGATATAAATAAGTACGACATAATTGTAACACTTTGTAATATAATTGTAAAATAATTTTTGCGCTTTATTTTTATTTACACTTGTTTTTTCAAAGAATTCCACGTATGCTTAAGATTAAATTCAAGATAAAGGAGTTCGAAAAAGCATGACACTATTAGCATTTGATATGGGTGGAACTGCGGTCAAGTATGCTCTCGTAGCACAAGATAGAGCAATTATAGACAAAGGGAAGTTCAAAACACCAGATACATTAGAAGGCTTGATCAACACGCTAGAAGCAACAAAAAATACATATAGCACGCATTCCTTGGATGGTCTTGCCTTTAGTTGTCCTGGCGCAGTCGATAATGAAAGCGGTATTATCGGTGGCGCTAGCGCGATTCCTTACATTCACCATTTCCCGTTCAAACAATTACTCGAAGAAAAGCTAGCTCTCCCAATTACACTTGAAAATGATGCGAACTGCGCTGCTCTCGCTGAAACTTGGCTTGGTGTAGCAAAAAATGTACACGATATTCTTTTTATCATTGTTGGTTCAGGCATTGGTGGCGCTGTCATTAAAGATGGAAAAATTCATGCAGGCGCTCACCTTCATGGGGGGGAATTTGGTTATATGATTATGAATGATAAATTAGAAAACCTCAGTGATACCGGCACCGTAGTTAATGCCTCCGCACGAATCGCTAAGCGCAAAGGTCTTTCATCGCTAAACGGTGTAGAAGCTTTCCAACTGAAAGAAGCTGGTGACCAGATAGCCATAGACGAAATTGAAGCGATGTACCGCAATCTCGCTAGGGGGATTTTCAATTTGCAGTATGTATACGACCCTGAATTAATTGTAATTGGGGGCGGCGTGAGCGAACGTGCGGATTTCCTGCCATCCATCCAAGCCGAACTAGATACCCTGTTAGCAAAAATCACCATCGCAAAAGTTGCTCCCACCATCGTTTCCTGCGCCTTTGGAAATGATGCTAACCTCATCGGTGCCGTCGCCAAATTCAACCAAATCCATCACTAACAAAAAGAAAAGACTATGAGTTGTACCGCTACCCATAGTCTTTTCCTTATTTATCTTTCATTAATTTACTGCGCTCTCCGCGTTTTGTAAGCACTTGTTCCATCGCTTCCAACCACTTTTTCTGCTTATTAACAACGAATTGGAATTTATGCCCCTCTTTTGTCTCGATTTCCAACAAATTCGATAACATATCTCGACCTAAAATCTTCGTCATTACACCTTCTATTCGCACCACATCCGTAAAGGGGATTGTCACTTCCTCCACAAAATAATCATTTGGTTTATGAATTAGATACTCCTCCGTGATAAATAGTTTCCCCGGAACTGGCTTGAAGCCATTTTTTAAATTAGCAAGTCCTTTATAAACAACATCCACCGTTTCACCCATTAATTATTTCCCTCCATTATTTAACATTACTATCTATCCTACATTTTCATGATTTATCTAGCCATGTAACCTCTTCACGCCAGTTCACAATTTGGTGACATTTAAAAATTTTATTTCGACAAACAGCTTGGCTTACGACTTCAGGCAGGTTAAAATATAACTAACAGCAATGTAGTACATAACTTGGAGGGAGTTAATCATTTTGCGCGCAATCATTTATATTGGCAATGGCACCCAGCTGGCTGAGGGCAATGCGGAATTTTGTACATTTATTAACACCATTAAAAAGAAACGGCCCGAGATAATCCAAGAATTAGGTTTTCTAAAGATGAGCTATCCAACAATCGAAATCGCCTGTGAGAAAGCGATAGCTGCTGGTGCTGATGAACTCATCGTGGTTCCCGTTTTTCTATTTTCGGCAAGCGATATTAAATATGAAATTCCTGACATTTTGAATTCCTTGACGACGAAGTATTCTAATATTACTATCAAAATGACAAAAACATTTGGTTTTGACCCAGAAATCATCGCTCTTGCTAAAGAAAAAATTCTAGACACAAGTATTAATTTTACCAACTCAGAAGCAGTATTACTTGTCGGGCTTGGCAATGAACGCGATGATGAACCCGCGACACGACTGTATAGTGTAGCACAGCTTTTGGAGTCCCAACTTCATTTACCTGTCTTCCATAGCGAAATTAAAGGCGAGCCAAGCTATCCCGAGAAACTTGAAGTGCTCAGTACACGATACCAAAAAATCTACATCCTACCTTATTTCCTTTTTACAGGAACACATGTTGTCGCCATCGATCAAGAACGACTGCATCTCCAAAAAATAAATCCTGATTGTGAGATCGTTATTTGTGAGTCATTCCATTATCACCCACTACTTGAGCAAGCCATTTTGCATAAAATCAGCGAACTAGTGAGTTAAGCATAAAAAAGCATGGTACG
Source organism: Listeria grandensis (assembly GCF_014322885.1). Lineage (NCBI taxonomy): Bacteria > Bacillati > Bacillota > Bacilli > Caryophanales > Listeriaceae > Listeria > Listeria grandensis. The sequence continues at coordinate 149,559 of NZ_JAASUG010000003.1, forward strand.
CCAATTGTTGCGGAGTACCCATGCTTTTCTTATGGCCCTTATTCCGGCACTAATACATCTAGATGCTCCCGCAAAACTTCGATTTTAATAGGAAATGCATCTCCCGGATCCCCGTCCACATTTACTTTAACATCCGCCTGGTCACAATCGATTTCTAAACGTCTCGTCGAGAAATACATCACGCCGTCTGCTTTTTTTAGTGTTCCAAGTGCGATTTGTGGCAAAATTTTCGCCGCATCAATGACTCCCAGTTTCGTTAAAATAAATACGTGAATGAGTCCGTCATCTACCTCAGCCTCCGGTGCCCATTGCTCCATGCCGCCAACAGAATTAGTCAAGCTGGCGATAACAAGCGCAGCCTTACCATCCCACTCCCCGTCATCATATTTCACCTCAAACGCAAGCAATTCATGTCGCGCAAATGCTTTTAATCCCTCTGCAAAATATGCTACCGAGCCAAATTTTGTTTTTTGCTCCACGCTCACTTTATCCACCGCTTCGGCAATCATCCCTGCTGCTAAAACATTCATAAAGTATGTGTCGCCTATTTTACCGATATCCATTGTTCGTTTACGCGCTGTTTCTAATGCTTTAATGGCACGATCAGGACGCAGTGGAATACCTAAGGAACGCGCCAAATCATTGACCGTTCCAAGTGGAATAAAACCAAACGCTGGTCGGTGTGGCTGCTCTGCAATACCATTAATAACTTCGTTTAGCGTTCCATCTCCACCCATCGCAATCACCGCTTCGTAACCGTCTGTTGCTGCTTGTAAAGCAAATTCGGTCGCATCTCCGCCCTTGGTCGTCTCTTTTATCTCGACCTCATGAAAACGCTTTAGCAATGCCTGATGCGCCCGTTCCGCGTATACCTTGCCTTTTTCTTTACCTGAAGAAGGGTTCACAATTAATAATGCTTTCCCCATATGTATCACACTCCTAACTTTACTCTTTCTCATTATACCCTGTTCCCAACGTAAAAAAACAGCAAAAGCACAACATTTCAATAATTATTACTTGAAAAATCAACCGTTTGGCGTTAAAGTTAAAGCATAGTAATTCACTCAGAATTATGGAAAACAAGGAGGACTGAAAAATGGAACGAATCACATTTAAAAACGAAACTGGACTAACGTTGGTTGGTCATTTTTATGCAGCTCCTTCAAAAGCAATCATCATCATGACACACGGCTTCTTATCTAATAAATCATCGAGCGGACGATTTGATCGCTTCGCCTTAAAATTACAACAAAACGGTTATAATGTGCTCACCTATGATTGCGGCGGTTACGGGGAAAGTGACGATACAGCCATCCATTTTGAAAAACAAGTCACTGATTTACGAGCCGCCAAACAATATAGCCAACAACTCGGGATGGAGAAATTTGCTTTTTGGGGACATAGCCTTGGTGGCCGGTTATCACTTACTTGTTACGATACCGATATTGAAACGATGATCCTGACTGGGCCCGTTACTGGCGCGATTGCCTATCAACATGTCGATAACTTTTCAAAAGAGCAGGTGGCGCAATGTGAAAGTAGTGGTAGTATGATTTTTTATGTGGACGATCCATGGCGCACAGAAATCGTGCTAGATAAGCAGATGTTGCTTGATTTTGACCAAATGGATCAAGCGGCGACGTTACAAAAAGTGAACTGCCCGATTCTCATTATCCATGGAACAGAAGGTGATTTAGAGAGGGAGCTGACGCAGATTACGAAGCAAGGTTTAGATCTTTTCCCTAAAGGCACGAAATTGATTGAATTAGACGGTGCTGATCATAGCTTTATGGAACAACTAAACGAAATTGAAACACTCGGATTGCACTGGTTACATGAACATTTTCAGCTAAATTAAAAAATATGTCCGATTGAAAGTTAGTTTTCAATTGGACATATTTTTTATTGGATAGCAGATTTCATTTGCATTCCTGGTACCATTCTTACACGCGGTAAAGTGTACATCCCATCATTTTTATTTGCTTTCCCAGCCTCAGTAGTGAACCCCATTTTGTAGCCTGTTGCTTCAGCTGCACGCTTTGTATCCTCATTATAACGACCAACGGGATAGCAAATCGAATTCACCGTCTTGCCCGTCAGACGCTCTAAAACGGCTTTAGAGTCCTTCAATTCTTTGACCTGATCATCATAGGAAAGCGTGTTTAATTCTTGATGGTGAACCGTGTGGCTCTCCATCTCAATCCCATACTTACTCATTTCTTTCAGCGCGGCCTCATCGAAATGGTTATTTTTCGCAATTTTATCCGTAATAACGAAAATGTTCGCTTTTAAGCCATACTTCTTCAAAATCGGATAGGCATTCGTATAATTATCTTGATATCCATCATCAAACGTGATGACTACCGGTTTGTCTGGCACATTTTTACCTGTAATAAGCATCGAGTCTAATTCAGAAAGCGTGATCGCGTGATAACCATTATCGACCAACCACTTCATCTGAGCGTCAAACTCATTTGGAGGTGTAATTAAATTATTTTTGACATTGGTATTGATGGAATGGTACATCAATACTGGGATTTGTAGCGTTTCTGGATTAACATCCGTTCCAGTCTTTACTGGCTTTTCTTCTTGTTTCGTGGCAGGAACTGGCTTTTTCGCTGGGGTTGGTTCTGGTTTACTCGTCTCATTTTGACCACCACAGGCGCTGACAACAAGGCAACATAGCACCACAAAACCGATGCGTAAAATTTTCTTCATAATACGAAAAACTCCTCTGCGTCTTTTATCTGAAAATAAATAAAATCCGATCATTAATAATCTGTTTTACAACGACGCGTGCTGCTGAAAAATCACGCGACTCAATATGACGTCCACAAGCAACATAATTATCAAGCGTCTGTTCGAACAGTTTTGTTGCAGACTGAAAAACATCCGGTTCGCCAAACTCCAATAAGTCGTCATAAAACTGATTCACAACTTGCACATAATATTCATTTTTGGCGTAGCTTAATATTTCATTGAGAAACCAGCGCTGATATTCCATGCATTGCCTATCCGTCGCTTCTTCTAATCCTAAAAAATCTGTTGCTTTGCTTAAGACACGATGATTGGTAAAGGTAAGAGATTTCGCTTCAATCTTGTCAATGGTCGCTAGCAACAATAGCTCCATAACATCCAGCATCTCGATATAGCGTTCTTTTGTAATGGCACAGTTTTTAACGATAACCCCTTTGTAATCCTCAAATTCTAAGTACCCATTGACCGTCAACATCGCAAATGCCTTCCGCACTGGAGTCCGACTCAACTCAAGCTCTCTTGAAGTATCCGCCTCAATAAGGCGTTGCCCCACTTGATATTCCCCTGATTGAATCTTCTCTTTAATCATACGGTACGCCTTACTCTCTAATGTTTCGTTTACTGCTCTGTTCATCTGGTGACTCCCCTTCAATTAACCTTAAAATATCGCTTTCCCATCAATTATTTCTTTTAAAATATCATTATTAGCGATGATTAATTCCATTTCGCGATATGGCTGATACGTCGTGTTACGCTCCATAATGTAACTGGCACTGAGTTCCTGAATATCCTGAGCCAGCGCCCGAGCCTTGCGTTTTTTAGCATCTGTAAAATGCGAGATCACATATCCGACAACGCGTAAAACCACCGCGATACACACCACTAACAAAGCCAGTAACCCCGCTACAAAAATACGGTGTCCCTCTGGGCTCGCCTCCAAAATAAAAACAGCTCCAAGCGCTGCCATAATTAACACAACGAGCAATGTCGCGATATTTTTGATCGTGAAATTTTTTGTCCCAAAAACATGATCTTCTTCGACTACTTTTTGCAATGCGGCTAGTTCCTCTGGTGTTGCAAAGCCATTTTTTGCTAAATAATTTCGTAACAAGCATAATTTTAACATGTGTAACTTCTTGAACTCGCGCAAACGATAGCTTTTCCAGAGTATTTTCCTTGCTTTGCGGACAATCACGATGTAGTAGCAAAGCAAAAAAAGAATCGCGTACACAAGAAGTCCAAACCAAAGTCCATTCATACCAAAAGCTAAGCCAAATGCGAGTGGCAGAGCGATAAATAAAACCATCAGTAAACCAAAAAAACAGATGTTTGTCATCATAAAACTATATATTAAATTATAATTACTCAATTTCGTTCGATAAAACCGAATCAGTTTTTCCCCCGCCATAAACCAACACTCATTCCTTCTCATTCTTTCATATTAGTTTATCACGTAAAGCCGAATATTAAAAGCCACAGATGGAAAGAAAGTAGTGCGCACTATTTTTTGTTACCTTGTGCTCTGCAAAATATATGTATAAAAAAAAATACTCGTATGCTTAGAATAAAAAACTAAGCATACGAGCGTTTGGGCTAACATTAATCATCTTGTTCTGTTGATAGAACCGCTAACGTTTTGGAATCTAGTTTAACTTCCACTTCTTGCGTGCCATTCATAACTTGAATGCTGAAATAGGTTTGGTTCATTTCACGATCGATTGACCATTCTTTTACCGTTCCTGCTTGTTGTTTTAAAGCTGCTGTCATCGCTTCTTGCGGTGTTTTAATCCCTGTCAAATCCAGTTTCTCGTTCGCCCGTTCCACACCATTAGCATCTTCTCGGTCTAACTTCTCATTGTTATCTTGTAAAATAGCTTTCGTATCCGCGTCGAATTTCATTTCAAATTCACTAGAATCATCTACACCGTCAATCGTATATACGAATTTACCAAGTTCTTGTGATAATTCTACGGAAGTAATATCCGTTTTGGGATGCTTATTTTTGAAAATTTCAATTGCCTCTGTATAGCTCATCGAAAATTTCTTATTATTTAGATCTGTTGTCGTTGTATTGGAGCTTGAACCGCTATCTGTTGTTTGTTGCGTATTGTTTCCATTGTTATTATTATCACCATTCGCATCATCATCTCCACACGCTGCGAGAGTCCCTACCATTACCGTTGTCATTGCAATCACACTAATTTTTTTCCACATATTTCGTTCCCTGCCTTCTTTAGTTTATAGTAGTAGTCTAACATACAGCTACTATGCAATACATCATACTTGAGACTTAGATTATGAGTTTATCTAAAAAATAGTGTTTCTAATTCGGCTTTTGTGACTTTCCCGAAATACCTCGGAATGTCAAGATTATTAAAAAAGGCGAGAATGGCGTCTTTTGTATAGGCCAAGCCAAGCAGTTTCTGCTCCACATCCGCGATATTCCCTGTCGCAAAAAAATCGCCGAATATTTGCGCCATCGTAATTTTACCTTTTTCGACTTGAAGTCTTATTTCCACAAGACCACCAGGAAATTTTTGTTCTCCTTTTACGTTGAACTTCGGTGATTTACCATAGTTCCAATCCCAATTTTGATAGCGTTCACGGCGAATTTGAGCGATTTTAGCTCTATCTTGATCTGTGAAAGTATACACTGGGATGTCCGTCGTTTTAAAAATAGATTCCAGCAAAACTTGTTTAAAAGCAGCGATATCCATATCTTCGCGCAAGTGTTCTCGAATATTGGTGACACGCGACCTAACAGATTTCACACCTTTGGCCTGCAGTTTCAATGGGTTCACATGCAACGCTTTTTCGACATTTTCTAGATTCACATCAAACATTAAGGTTCCGTGGCTATAAAGCCTCCCCTTGGTGGCGAATTGCGCATTCCCAGAAATTTTTTTGCCCGCGACTTCAATGTCGTTGCGACCGCTCAATTTAGCGTCAACGCCAAGTGTAATCAGTGCATCCATAACCGGTTTTGTGAAGCGTTCAAAATTATGAAAGCTTTCCCCATCGTCTTTCGTTATAATGCTAAAACTGATATTCCCTTCGTCATTGTAAACCGCGCCACCTCCCGAAAGTCTTCGTAACACTTGGACTTGATGCGCTTCTATGTAGTCCTGGTTTATTTCCGCTAACGTATTTTGATTCTTGCCCACAATGACCGTCGGGTGCATCCTGTAGAACATGATATACGTCTCATTTTCATCGAGATGTCGCAAAGCAAATTCCTCGATGGCAAAATTCTCCGACTGGTCTAAGCAATCTTTGTTATCAATGTAAATCACGCATGTCTCTCCTTCATAAAAAAAGGACTTGAAACCCAACTTCTATGTCGTAGTCTCAAGCCCGTTCCTGTTATTTGTGCCGCAATGTGATGACTGGCAGTTCCGGTTCATTGAAAACCCTTGGTACAATCGTAGCATTACCAACACCTCGGCTAATTATCATTGCCTTACCGTTTGCTCGGTGAATGCCTGCGGTCCATTTCGGTAGTAAACCTTGCTGTGGCGCATAAAGCCCTTGTGTCCCTGGTAAGCGTATTTGACCGCCATGTGCGTGACCACAACACACTAAATCAATCGCGGCTTGTTGATAAATCGCCCATTTCTCTGGACGATGCGATAATAAAAACGTGAAAATAGAATCTGGAATCCCAGCTGTTGCTTCTTTTATTTCGGCTACAACGATTTCTTCTTCACGTGCTACCTCTTCCTCCAACGTCAAATCATGCGGTTTTTGAATTTGCAAACTTGGATCATCAATCCCTGCTAATGCAAAGGTTTTACCATCACGCTCGATGTACACATGCTGATTATTCAAATAGACAATCCCACTCTTTGCTAGCGCTGGCAGTAAATCTTCTAAATTCGCACTATGCGCCTCATGATTTCCTGTCACGTAATAGATTGGGTAGCGCCGAGCCAACTTTCGCATCAGCGTAATCACCGTATTAATACCTTCATCGCCGTCCAGTAAATCGCCCGTGACGACAATAATATCTGGATCCAACTGCCAAATTTTCTTAATCAAGCGATGGTTGTAACGCCCAAACGTACAGCCGTGCACATCAGATAATTGCAAAACACGAAAACCATCTAGTTCTGGCGCAATTTTAGCAGAAGCAATGGTGTATTCCGTTTCGCTGAGTTGTTTGGTCGACCAATACGCATAGCCCGTAAAGGCTAGCGCGGCAAATCCAGTAACTTTTAAAAAATTATTTTTCATAGACTTGTTACCCTTCACATCTTTTTCTTCATTATAACAAAGTAACACGTAATTATCCTTCTTTTTGAGCCTCCGATTGGATAAATTCGGCGAACTTCATTCGGTCTGACTGCTGAGCGTTCACTTGCAACACCGTTCCTTCATTTTCGTAGGTCGTTTCTAAAACGTCTGCATGCTCATTCAAATAAGAAACGACATCCCCACGATCAAATGGAACGACTAGCGTCACTGTTTTGTAGTCATTAAACACCTGTTCTTTTATCATATCAACCAGTAGTTCAAGACCCGTGCTCTCTTTCGCAGATAAATAAAGGCTATCTCCCTCGCGTCGTGGGAACATAACATTGTTCGCCAAGTCTGCTTTATTATAAGCAAAAATCATCGGTCGATCAATAATATCTAACTCCGCAAGTGTTTCTTCCGTAGTCGCCATCATCGCCTCAAAATGTTCATGCGACACGTCCACGACATGGATGAGCACATCCGCCTCCGCCGCTTCTTCAAGTGTGGAGCGGAAAGCCTTGACCAAGTTATGCGGCAATTTACTCACAAAACCTACCGTATCCGTCAGCAAAAACTGCTTTTTATCTGGCAAAATGATTTCACGGACACTCGTTTCTAGCGTCGCAAACAACATGTCTTTCTCAAAAACCTGTTTATGCGCCGATTGACTATGCTCCGCTACCATCGCATTCATAATCGTCGACTTCCCAGCATTCGTATAACCGACAAGCGAAACCACAGGAATCTCGTTTTTTTGGCGCTGGCGACGCTGCACTTGTCGTTCCGCTACAAGTCCGTCGAGCTCCTTATTTAGCTGATTAATCTGCTTCTTAATCCGACGGCGATCCATTTCGAGCTTCGTTTCCCCAGCCCCTCGGTTTTTCAGGCCACCTTTTCCGCTTTGCTGATCCATCCCTTCCCCTTGGCCCACGATGCGCGGCAATTCATATTTCAAACGTGCCACTTGGACTTGTAACTGCGCCTCTCTCGTTTTTGCCCGCTCCGCAAAAATATCCAAAATAAGTCGTGTCCGGTCCATGACTTCCAATTCTAGCAACTCTTCTAAATTTCTAATCTGCGACGGTGCAAGTTCATCATTGAAAATAACAAGATCCACGTCTTCATAATCCGCTAAACTCTTGATTTCATCTACTTTACCTTTGCCTACATATGTCGCTTTATTCTTCCGATCGAGCTTTTGCGTGATCCTACCAACAGGATCAATGGCATTAGCCTCTGCCAAATTCGCAAGTTCCTCCATGGAATATTCAAAGTTCTCTTGGTTCATTGTAATACCTACTAATATAGCCGTTCTAGTCATTTTTCATTCCTCCAGTGTTCATTTTATTGTCACACGTGCGAGGGTAAAGGTGCGGTCACTGGCCCACATATGCAGTTTCAAGCACACCAAAAAGAAGCAGACAATTCATCTGCTTCCCCTTAATATCGACACGTATCCTGTTAAAAAAACAAGATCCGCGAAAATATTTGATTTTTTAGTAAGATACCAAAAATGGGTTTCCTTTTGTGAAAGGCAGACCAATCCCTCATGAGTTTAGCTCATACGCTCGAATTATGGCACACCACTCATGTACCTTCCGAGGCTGACCTATCCTCATTTCTCGCACTATTTAATTACGTTTAGCGAATTTGGAATTCTAAGTCTAACATACCACATCTGGACAACCCTCCGATCATTATAATTAGTCACATTGTAACATGGTAAAAAGCGATTGGCAAGTCCTTACTGCAAAATTCAAATTAATTTAGACATCCAATAGGTATCATAATAATCGGCACCTATCATGAACGAATCACGATGTGTCCCTTCGATTTCATATCCTAGATTTTGATAAAGCCTAAGCGCTTTCGTGTTTTCACAAAGCACACCAAGTTCCAGTCTGTGTACGACACCACGCGCCTTCGCCCACGTTTCCATATGCGTAAATAAGCGCGTCGCCACGCCCCGTCCCCAGTATTCCTTTAGCACACCCACAGCAATATAAACACTATGCTGCATCCGATTCGGCGGGTTTCCATCCGCAATTAAAAAACCCATCAAGGCTTCCGTCTCCGTATCCTCCGCCACTAAAATAAGCGAGTACGGCAAATCAGCAAAATATTCGATCCGTTTGCGAGCATCTTTGGACGTGATTTCTCGTTCTCCCGCGCCATACAGCATATAATCCGTCTCACTATCTATCTGCAATTGCATTTTCGCAAACCGTTTTGCATCATATTCACAAGCTTCTCGTATCTGAATCATCGTTTATTTACCCCCAACTAAAATCCCTTTTTTCCAGTATAGCAGAAAAAGAGCTATCCATAAAAAAATTTAGCGCGCCAAGCAATGCCTCCTGTGTGAGACATTACTTGGCGTGCTAAGTTTCTACAAATTTCACCGAGGACGTTCCATCATGAAGTTTTCTCCCAGTTTCGCGTAATTATTTCCCGCTAAGCGAGCAACTGGCTTCAGTGCATCCGTCAGAATATATTGTTTTTCCTCATCGAAAACTGTTGCATCAACATGATAACATAATACCTTCGCTAAAATTAAATCCGTTACGGTTTCTCCCGCCTCATTTTGGATTGGGATATGCTGAGCTAACTTCGCCTCAAATCGAATTTTTGCCTGCTGGATCCCTGGCACCGAAACCACTTCACTCGCCACCGTCGTCAAATTCGTAAGTGTCAGCTCATTCTGATCCGGCTCCAATCTTGCTGCTGTTTTATTCATCTCCTCTGTTAGCGCCTCATCGACAATATGGATAACTAACTCGTTGGTGGCGATAATATTTCGCGCCGTATCCTTCATTTGTCCTTTGTCTCGCTGCACAGCGATCGACACAATCGGCGGATCACTCGAAACCACATTGAAAAAGCTAAACGGCGCCGCATTCAAAATTCCATTTGCTGATAGCGTCGTCACAAAAGCGATTGGACGCGGAATAATTGCCCCACTCAAAAACTTATAGTTATTCTGAGCCCCAATTTTCCTTGCATCTAGCCTAATCATGCTGTGCCACATACCAATCACGCGCAGCTTCTACTTCCGCAAGCGTTAAATTATGCCCATTTTCCGTCCATAGCTCCGCCACATCCGCCGAACGATTTTTCAATGCGTCGATCAATGCTTGCGATCCCTTCGCACTTATCAATGGATCATTCACACCCGCCGTCAAAAATACACGAGTTCCAGCAAGCGAAAAATCAGGCATCGCTTCCCCAGACGGCATCGCATGAAATAAAATCGCTTTTTGAAAACTAGAAGCATCCGTCAAGATCGCGTTGGCTGCAATATTTGCACCGTTCGAATAACCAACCGCCACGACATTTTCCGCGTTAAAATCATATTCTGTAGCCAAATTCTTAATTTCTAGCACTAATTGCCCCGTTTTCTCCTTCAAGCTCGCCAAATCAAACGAACCGTCCGCATATCTTGCAAAAAAACGATTGGCGCCTTGCTCCGAGACATCGCCACGAAATGATAAAATAGACGCATCCGGCGCAATAATCTCCGCTAACTGTAACATCGACCGCTCATCGCCTCCCGTCCCATGTAGCAAAACAAGCGGATCAAGCGTTGTATTTTTTCCAGGTATAAACAGATGTTCCATCCTAAAATCAGCTCCTTTTCGTGTTTAGTGGGCGAACCTCGGCCTCAATGGCTGCCCGTTTCGCTTCCAAAAATGGTGGTAAAGACAATTTCTCACCCATCGTTTCGTACGGCTCATCCTGCGCAAAACCAGGGCCATCCGTCGCGAACTCAAACAAGATTTGCTGAGAAACCGGCATGTACAGCGATTCAAAATAGAAGCGATCCACATAACCCGAATTCGGCGCTTGAAACTCATTCGCACGCGCAATCCATTTCTCTAATTCGTCATGATCCTCCACGCGGAACGCAACATGATGCACATTACCATAGCCTTGCATTGCAGGCAAGATATCCGTCCGTTCTTCCACAATCACTTGCGCGCCATTTCCACCTTCACCGACCTCATACAAATGCTCAGCGCCCGCAACAGCAACCTCCCGAAAACCGAGAATAACCGTCAATATCAAGCCCATGTTCTCTTTATTTTGTACCGTCAAATACACCGGACCAAGTCCATAAATCGCGAATTCTGCAGGCACTGGACCGTTTTTCCAAGGGATTCCTGGTGCAACGCCCTCATTGTTCTCATCCGAAATCAACTCCAACGATTGCTCATCAAAATCCCGGAACGCCAACACTTTCTTACCAAAACTCTCACGGATGGCATCATGCTCAACACCAAGCGAATCAAAACGTTTCACCCAATAATCAAGCGCTGCATCACTCGGCACACGAAACGATGTTTTCGAAATACTATCCGTCCCTTTGCGCCCTTTCGGCAAATTAGGAAAATCAAAAAATGTCATATCCGTTCCCGCAGAACCCGCATCATCCGCAAAAAACAAATGGTACGTCTGAATATCATCCTGATTAACCGTTTTTTTCACAAGACGCATCCCTAAAGTCTCCGTGTAAAATGCATAATTCTTCTCCGCGCTACTCGTCATCGCCGTCACATGGTGGATTCCTTTTAACTCTTTCATTTCTCATTCTCCTTTAAATTCGATTCGATTTCTGTTCGTTTATCTTCCAAAAATGGCGGTAAAGCCAATATTTCACCTAATTGTTCTACGGGTTCATCAATCGTAAAACCCGGTGTATCGCTCGCAATTTCAATCATGAGCCCGTTTGGTTCCCGGAAATAGAGACTAGTAAAATAAGCCCGATCCACGAACTCCTCTATTTTCAGACCTGCAGCCACCGCTTTGGCATGCCATTTCGCGACTTCCTCTTGACTCGTAACCCGCAAAGCCACATGATCCAAGCTCCCACGACCCATCCGCGATAACGCTTCCGACTCACTCCGAATAAATGCTGTAAAAGGATCAGGCGTAAGCTCCAAAAACTGCTCTGCAAAGTCGGCTAACCGCTTCGTATCCCCAACATGCCAATCCATGCCAAGAATTCGAATTACCTGCCTATCTGCTGGAATATCCGTATGCCGCGTCGCATTCTCAGGCTCAATCACCGCATCCGTTTCCACCAACTGAATTTGAAAGCTATCTGCATCTTGAAAATAAAGCCCAGCATTCGTCCTACGAAGCTCCATCACATGCGGCGCCAACCGCATTTCCCAGAAATCAAGCGAGCCCTTCGGAACGGCCAAATAAGTCGTCCCATAAAAAGCCCCTTCCCGTCTCGCACGACCTAACCTTTTGATCTCAAAGAAAGTAAGCAACGTCCCCGGATTTCCTTGGTAGTCCCCGTAAAACAAATGGCGCATCCGCGTATTATTCTGGTTCACCGTATTTTTCACTAAACGTAAACCCAGAATTTCCGTATAAAAATGCCGATTCATAGCCGCCGACTTTGTAAAAGCCGACACATGGTGAATACCATTTAGCATACCCTCACACCCCTTCTCCTAATCTCTAAAAACAGTTTAACACTAAACTATAAAAAAGAAAAGAAAAATGCTTATAAAAAGTAAGTGAGCAAATTAAAACGCCAAGTATAGAAAAATCGCCCTACCCATTTTCCTGAGTAGAACGAAAATTCCTTTTCACATAAATCGAACAAAAGCGTTTGTATGACATCGATTTACATCACATTCTAACTTAATATACATCGCGTTTCATGAATACCCAATAAGAAGTAATCAATCCTGCGAGCGTCCAAACCAGCAAGGTTACCACAGAAAAACCGAGCGTCATACCATCAACAGGTGGACTTGTTCCATTTAGATAATTCGTTAATTGTAAGTTAACCATAAACAAATATTTCGCGCTTGGCCAAGATGACACGAGATTGCTCAAAATCGAGCCCGTAATCAGCGCGGAGAGCATGATGCCCATCACCGCGGCCGTACTTCTCACCAACACGGAACACATCAATGTCAGCACACCGATCACGATCGCGACCAACCAAGCCAAACCAAACTCCATCAATAAATATTGCCACATTGGCAGTGAATAGACACCCGCCGTTCCAACCGCATCACCGCTCACATCAAATCCGGTCAAAATCGGCGCGGTCCAACCACTATACCCGAACACGACGCCTGAAATCGCATATGCTATCACCGCCGATGCTAGCAAAATAATCGATACAGACAGCATCATCGAAATAAATTTACTCGTCAAAATTCGCCATCGTTTCACCGGCCTTGTCAACAGGAATTTGATCGTCCCACTTCCCGACTCCGAAGAAATCAAGTCCGCCGCGATCACCATCACAAACAACGGAAACAGTAAGCCGATCCCATTTTCCACAAATGATTTCAAGAAAGTTGGGGCTCCTGGCGCATTTGGATTCACATCCTCGTCCAAATAATATTGCAACTGCCCCAGCGTCACACGCATATATTTCTTATACTCATCCGGAATCCGATTGGAACTTAACCGGTTCTCAATGTCCACAATCTGTTGCTGTACTTGCACATGCCAATCCGTCGTACCCGATTTTTTCTCATCTTCCTGATGTTGCCGAAACTGCGCATACGTAAAAATTCCCACAATAATTGCCACTAAAAATAAAATAATCAGGAGTCGACGTTTCCGATAAAGCTTCAGCTGCTCGTTATAAACTAAGTTAATCAATGCCTTGTCCTCCTGTCAACTCGATAAATAAATCCTCTAAAGATGGGGTAATCTTCTGCATCTCAAGCACTTGAACACCCGCGCGAACAACCCGACTATTCCAAACCGGTAATTTATCCGCATCAAACGACGTATAAAAAGCACCATCTTGCTCTGTTACCGCGGTCATCTCCGCTAAAATCGCCGCACCTTTTGCCATTGGTTCAAAGCGCCATCGCGTTTTTTCCCGGTCAGAAAGCAGTTTATCCACATCATCCGTCGCAATAATCTCGCCATTCGTCATAATCGCCACCCGGTCACACAACAATTGAATCTCGCTCAATAAATGGGACGAAACAAGCACGCTAATGCCTTGCTTCTTCGCCAAAAACCGAATAAAATCACGCATTTCTCGAATTCCAGATGGATCTAGCCCATTTGTCGGCTCATCTAAAATAAGTAGCTTCGGATTCGGCAACAAGGCCTGCGCAATGCCTAAACGCTGACGCATCCCAAGCGAGTAAGTCGACACCCGGTCATGTACGCGCGCCGACATTCCAACAAGCTCTGCTACCTCGTGCAAACGTTCAGGCTTAATCGACCGATCCATCCGTGCAAAATAAGCTAAATTTTCCCACCCTGTCAAAAATGGATAAAACTCTGGGTTTTCAACGATACATCCAAGGCTTTTCATCGCTTCCGTAAAATCTTTCTGAATATCTTTGCCACCAATTAAAACCGTTCCAGAAGTTGGTTTTATCAGCCCCACCAGCATTCGAATCGTCGTTGTTTTCCCCGCGCCGTTCGGACCTAGAAAGCCAAACACTTCCCCTTCATTCACTTCAAAACTCAAGTCTTTAATAATTTGCCGCTTGCCAATTTTTTTGTTTAAATCTTGAACTAATAAAGCTGTTGTCATTTCGCTTCCCCCTCTCCGTCCGTTGTCATAACACTTGATACCCGGTCTGCAAACAACTGATATCCAGCACCGTTTGGATGGAAGTGATCGCTCGATAAATATTTTTTCCCATTCAAAATAAAGTAATCATAGGTCGGAACATACACCACTCGTGAAAACTTACTCGCCAAATTCTGCGTATCCATATTCCATTTTGCCGCAATACCAGCCAACTCTACCCGTTTTTTGACATCCACAAAAGGATTATACAAACCGAGATGATAAACGACCGCATCTTTATTTAGCTCACGAATGCGTTTATACGTTTGCTCTAGATTTTTTAAATAGGTCGTTTCGTTTTTCTGAATCTCCGCCGTGTTCAAATCTTCCAGCGCTGCGCCACCGCGGAATAAGTCATTCCCACCAATTGTCATAAAGATGACATCCGCATTCGCTACCTGTTGCGCGATTTCTTTTTGACCGAGCTGGCTGAGTAACTGATTGCTACGCGCGCCGCTGATGGCAAGGTTGGACAGTGTCACACGCGTGCCGTCCTTCTCCATTGTATCGACAACACGACGCACATATCCTTTCCCGTCCGTATCACCAACACCCGCCGTCAAGGAATCACCTAAACCAGTCACCTGAAAGCGATCTGATTTCTTCGTTTCTTGTTTTGGTGTCGTTTTTTCTGTCGTCGTGGACCCCGTCTTCGTTTGCCCTTGCGCAACTGCAATCAGCCCCGCGACGCAAAGAAATAGCGCCAACACAGAAATCCATGTCATCACAATAACCCATTTATTTCGTTTCAAATCTGTTCCTCCTGTTCGCCTCGTTTCGCTCCTCCTATAAATAGAAGGAAGCCGATAAGTCCTGTTATACCAACAAATAATGGCAAAATGCTCAACATCGTGAGTTCCGTGTTATCCCCCTGTAATGCCCGCATCTGTAGCCAACCAAATAATAATTCTCGCATTGCGATTCCCATGCCGATATAAGCCATTAACGGTTGCCATTTCTGGAATAGTAAAAAGGCGCAGAAAACAAATGATAATGCGACAAATGCGTATTCCCCCACTGAAATCATCGCCGGATAGAAAACCGCTTTTTGAAAATTAGCATCTTCCCAGCCCTTCGTGTCCGCGTACGCTTGATAGCGAAAAATGGCAAGTATAAAACCAAGTACAGACCCTAACAAAACAAATACAAAGCCGCTGAGCGTTACCATTCTATTTTCTGCTTTGGCGGTCACCGCTCCTGGTTCCGTTGTATAAAACAAGATAAACGCTGAGAACATCGCCAAGCCCGCTAACATCGAAAAAATATTCGCATTTTGGGTATTCACCATTTCTTCCATCCCGATCACCGCACGAATCACAAAATACGTGAAATAAGTGACGAACAACAGGCTAACAACAACTTCTGTCCCTCTCAATCGTCGACCTGAATAAGATAAAATCGCCGTAATAATCATAATAATCGCTAACGCAAGCTCAATAATCCAATACAAACTAGAACGCTCCTGATCAAGCAATGTTACATACAACACGCGCCTTGCTGCACCAAGACCGGTTATTACGCCAAAAGTCAGCATCAGCGCCATCCCGATTTGATGCGTGTAATATTTCCTCATCCCTTCACCAACCTCTCTAACAGGGTCTTTCACCACTTTTGATTAAGTATAGCAGAATTGCCCCCAAACCTAAACAAAAAAGCCAAGAGAGAACAAAAACCAATTTTCCATTGATTCATGTCTATCCTGACTTCTCTAGTCTGCTCAGTCGCTCAGTTTTTCTTGCCAAAGCTCGAGCAACACATCTAATTCTTCCTTGATATCTTGATTGTTCATCTCATCCTTCATATCAACAAGCTCTAACTCCTCAAGTACGATCGCGTCCATACCATATTTCGCAACCTCATCCTCGATCAATCGCGGTAATGCACCTGGCATATTCATCTTTTTCGCAAATTCATATTTGTTCTGAATCCCCTTTAAATCCATACTGGCAGCCATCACATACGTGCCTGTCTCCTTATTAATAAACCGATACACACCCGCGCGATGCTTCATTTGCTTATACGCATTAATCATTTCCTTACGCGTCTCTTTCTCTGATGCCATGTTCAAAAACCTCCTTAATATCCTGCTTCTTTCAAAATTCTGCTCAATGTTCGTAAACGCTCACTCACAAGTTCGTCACTGTCGGCAAGCACTTGCTGGAATAACGCAATATCCTCATCAATCATTGGATTATCTTCACAAACCTCTACAGTCATCGCGTCTCCTTGTAAGCCGATCCGATCAATCTGCGGGTTTTCCTTATTATATAAGCCCTCATATTTATAGGCATCTTTAAAATAAAGCTTCGACCGACCGATTAAAATAGCCAAATCCAGCACACGATGTAACGGTAATTCTTCCGATTGGCGAGACCATTTTCCACCGGTGTGTCGCCATACTTTTGCTGAAATATCGACTTTGCCACGGTCATTCCATTGCGCCAAGCCAAGCGACAAACCTTTTGCATCTGAATTATAAGCAAGTTTGCCATCCACATCTTCGTAGTTTTCAGCGACAATGACTGGTTTGTGTTTTAAATTTGTTGGAATTTTCATGGTATCTCTCCTTTAGTAGTTTAGTAAATTAGTAAACTTACTAAATCAGTATAGCACCATTCTGTTGGAAAATCAACCCATTAAAAAAACACCATCTCATTGGATAGTGTCGAATTGTAACCGCATATGCTGCGTTACTTTTGGTACGCTAATTTCACCATTTTCTAAAACACGTATTTGCTCCCGCTTACCATCGATAAACGCATAATACGTCCCCATTTTTGGCACGACAAAATCATCGATCCCTGTGAGCACATACGAACCGTCGACTGATTTCACATTCCCCTCTATAAAATAAGGACGCCCCAGTAAACGTTCCGCCTCAAGGAAATTCCCCGCATGCAAAGCCGCACGGATATCTGTTGAGCTCACTTTATGACGCGCGTTATCCTTCACAAAGGGAACCTCCGTCACCGGAACTGCGCGCTCGCCACATAGATTTATCAATAAATCCACATCCGAATCTCGCCCCTTACCAAAATTAAAACTTTCACCCACAACGATATGGCGCAAATTGAGGCCACGCAAATGTTCTCTAATAAATGTTTCCGCAGAAGTCTCGGCATATTTTTGTGTGAACTCCACATTATATACCTTATCCACACCATGGTAGTTTAGCCAGTGAAACTTCTCTTCATCTGGAGTAATTGCTCGCTGGTATGCTGGATCTTTTTTGAGAGCCCATAGCGGATGCGGCGTAAAGCTAACAATGGCCAACTTCTCTCCCCCACCACAAAATGATTTCGCGCGCTTCAAAAGGTACTGATGCCCTTTATGAACACCATCAAATTTACCAATAACTAAGACAATCGGCTCCTCACTAGTTGGTAACTTATCCTTCACTTGAAAAACTTCCATCTCGCTCCACTCCTCTACACTACAAAGATACCTCATTTCCAATGCACTTCTCAACTCGTTTGCTTGCCACTAACAAATAGTAAGCAACTTAATTGTATTCTATATGACATCACGCTATACTAATGGAAGATGAGTAAATCTTTTTTAGGAGGAAACACGTATGAAAGTAGAAATTTGGTCGGACTTTGCCTGTCCGTTTTGTTATATTGGAAAACGTAATTTTGAGGCTGGTTTAAAGGAATTTGGAAAAGATATAGAAGTAGAATATCGTAGCTTCGAGCTCGATCCAAACGCGCCGGTGACATATAATCAGACGATAGACGAGATTTTAGCGGAGAAATACGGAATGACAATCGAGAAAGCGAAGAGTATGAACGATCAAGTAAGCGCGCAGGCAAAAACGGTGGGCCTCGATTATCACTTTGATACCATGATTCCAACCAACACGTTTGATGCACATCGCTTGCTTCAATTCGCCAAAACAAAAGGAAAAGCAGAAGACCTAAAAGAGACCTTGCTTCACGCTTATTTCACAGAGTCCAAGCATTTAGGCGATCATGAGACGTTGGCAGACATTGCGGCATCGATTGGTCTGGACAGATCCGAGGTTGTAGATATGCTGGCAAGCGACACCTTTTCAGCCGACGTTCGAGATGATGAACAAACCGGCGCTTCCCTAGGGATCCAAGGCGTCCCCTTCTTTGTAATCAACGAGAAATACGGCGTTTCCGGCGCACAGCCAGCCACGAGTTTCACAGAAGTACTTGAAAAAGTTTGGAAAGAAGAAAATCCACTAACAATGCTAAATAACAAAGATGATAATGCTGGCCAGTGCTCCGGAGATTCCTGCAACTGTTAATAAAAGCCACTTTCGCTGGAAAATCGAAAGTGGCTTTTTGCTATTTATAGAGAATTCGATGATGTCCCGTCCGTTGAATCAGAGCCTGGACTTAGAGAAGCACCAGTATCCGCATCTGTATCACCAGATGAACCGGACGAACCTCCTCCTTGTTGTTGTCCAGGAGCACCACTTGGCGGCGTTCCATATGTTTCATCAGAGCCACCCATTTGCGACTGTCCATTCGTTGGCATATTTCCTTGACCATTCATTCCCGCTTGATTTTGATTAAAAAGTGCAAAACCCATAAATGATATCGTAATAACTGAAACGATACTCACAATAATAGTACTCCATTTCCATCCATTCACTTGCTTTTTCGGTGCTTCAAACTCATTTTCCATGCAATTCCAGCTCCTTTCACTTACCCTTATCTTACCTAACAAATAAGAAAAAATTATGAACGAGTCATGAAATTTATGATAACGTTTAAAAAGGACTTTCACGGTTTAATAACCAAATTTTGCGATCGACATCATTGCCGTTATAGCCTCCCAGTTTCCCGCCAGCTTGAATCACCCGGTGACACGGGATAATAATCGGAATGCGGTTCGCCCGGTTCGCCTGCCCCACTGCTCGCACCGCCCTTGGACTCCCTGCACGCTCAGCGATATCCTTGTAAGAAACAAGCTCACCGTACGGAATATCCCGCAAAGCCTCCCACACGCTCATCTGAAAATCCGTACCATGCACCTCAATCGGAACCGAAAAATCACGCCGCTCCCCATCAAAAAAAGCTTGCAACTCCTGCTTCAACTGGCGCATCACATCATTTTCTTCCAAACAAATATCCACTTCATTCTCTAAAAATGTAGCTTCATCGTACGCAATATATTTCACAGCACACTGAGAAACGCCAAGATACAACGTTCCTAGTGGCGACTCCATTTCGCTTACATATAGTGTCATCTAATCCAACCTCCTCACTACTCTTTCCAAAATAGCATGACTTTACAAAGTTGACAATCATTTACTCCAGTTATCCATCATGCATACACCTTTTCATTTTGTTACGATCGCTAGTTTTTTCTGCTTAATCCCGAAAAGACGGTTATTCTTTATAAAATGGGGTAAAAATACTTTGTACGTATATTTACTGCATCGCTTCTTCATTCCGCTTTTTTGGGAAGAGGCCGCTGATGATTTTCTACTCCATCCGCAGACAGTCCCATTGTTAACAGCTGTATCATTTGCGTTCACGATTTTGCTGTCGCGTTCTTTTGTTACGTCTATTTGACGATTGGTAATTGAATTGCGGATTTCAAAATGGAAATCATTGTGTATACGAGACATAAGAAGGTCTCCAAACGAGCTATCGCAAACTCGAAAAAAGACCATAGTTAGGGGGAAAAACGTATGTCAAGAACTGTCGAATTAATTCTTGGATTGATTGGATCTATCGTTGGTTTAGTAGCTGGATTCTGGATTGTTGGATACGGGAACGATTTAACAGACTATATCCAAACGTTCACGTATTTAAGTGGTACATTCGGAGATGAAGTCGCGACACTTGGTTGGGTAACCGTTATTGCGTCAGCCTTAGCCTTATTCGCCTCACTTCTCATTAAAAAGAGCCCGCGCGGTTGGGGTGTCTTACTCGTGCTTATTGGTATTCTAATGTTCTTTGTAGTCGGTCAAATTTGGATCGTATCTGGAATCTTATTGATTCTCGCTGGTTTAATGGGCATTTTCCGCGTGCCATCACCAAAATATTAACCATTGCGGTAAAATAATCTCAAAACTAGGAGTACGATGCGTTTTTTTGCATCTTGCTACTAGTTTTTTTTGGCTTTTTGTTGTAGGCTAGTAACGTAAGTTCAAATAACCCAAGGAGGTACCCGATGCATTCTTATTTATTCCCAATTGAAATGGCACTTTTAGCTTTCCCATTCCTCGCCTTTTTTCTCACATTACCATTCGCCATTTACCAATATCATAAATTTGGCGGCTTCAATTTTTTACGTAATGTGATTTTGTATACCTTCATTTTCTACTTGCTGTGTGCAATACTTCTCGTTTTACTACCACTTCCTGCCCCAGACGAAGTCGCCAAGATGACCGGTTCGCCTGTACAGTTGACTCCATTTAAATTTGTGCATGACTTCCTCTTACATACGGTCTTTATCTGGGATGATCCGAGTACTTATGTGCCTGCCTTGACGCAAGCCGTTGTGCTGCAACCGATTTTTAATATTTTGCTCGTCATTCCATTCGGTGTTTATTTGCGTTATTACTTCCGCTTCTCATTTTGGAAGACCACATTATTCGCCTTTTTACTCTCGCTATTCTTTGAAATTACACAACTTACTGGGATTTATGGGATTTATCCGCATGCTTATAGGCTTTTTGACGTCGATGATCTCATGCTGAACACGCTCGGGGGTATTGTTGGTTTTGCAATTGCGCCACTATTTACAAGTTTACTTCCATCGCGAACAAAGATGGACGAAATGACCTATGTCAATGGGAAACGTGTGAGTTATATCCGTCGCTTACTTGCCTTTACACTCGATTGGTTTATTCTCAGCATGCTCACCGGGCTACTGGGCATCTTGCATGTTCTTCCTTTCAAAGAACTAGATATTCGAGGCGGTGCCAACTTTGAACAACTCTGGTGGCTCGTTTTGCTCGTATTTCTTTACTTCATGCTTCTGCCTGCGCTCACCAATGGCCGAACATTAGGAAAAATGCTCGTTCGGATTCGCATGACTTCCACCATTTCTGAGAAAATTCGATTCCGACAACTTCTCGTTCGAAACGGATTGCTGTACTACGTCACATTGGGCATCATTTTGCTCCCGCAGAATCCGTTTTTTATCGACCGACTAGCACCAGTTTTGTTTCTCACCGTGATTGGACTCGCTGTCGTCAGCAGCTTTGTTTTTTTCATCCATATCTGTATTAATTTTTTCGCCAAAGACCGGCAATTGTTCTATGAAAAATTGAGTAAGACAGCGCACATCAGTACTTTTAAGAAAAAATAGTCACATAAAAACTCGGGATATGATTCGCTAAGTAAAGCGTACCACGACCCGAGTTTTTTTTTGAGTTATTGAATTTCTGTTGTATCTGTATTTGTGTCGCCATATAGTGATTTGTAGTAACTAGCTGTTGATTCAGAGATGATCTTTTGCAAGGCTTCTGTAGAAATAATGTCCGATGAAGATGGGAACTTAGGTAATTTCGCGGAGTCTGTTGTTTTCATCGTAATCGTCATGCCTAGCGTCTCTGGTTTGTCTTTGTCTTTTGAATCTGTGATTTTTACTTTCATCTTCATGCTTTCAATATTATCGTTCTTATCGGGTTGGATCGTCACGGTCACATCGATTTTTGCATTCTTTTCATCTTTGACGGATTGAATCGCATCATCAAACGATTTTGCCATCGATTTATATTGCTTGTCGAACGCTTCGCTTGATACGCCTTGCGACTCCGCAATAACTTTGAGATCCGCTTTTATAGCTTTATCATCCAGAAGTTCGGAAATTTTCGTTGCTAGCGTTGTAAAATCAGCTTTCGTCAGGTTCAATGTGATTTCGCCATTATCTCCTTCTTTAAAGCGGTCTTCTGGTAAACTATTGAAGTAATCGCTCACTGTTTTAGTTACTTTTTTGCTCAAATCTTTGGTCGCTTTCTCTACTTCTTTCGTATCTGTTTCAGATTTCTTTGCTTCTTTGCCAGACAGTTCCTCAGAAAGCGTGGATAAATCTACATATTTAGTAGCTAAATCGGGGTTTTCTTCTTTGATTTTAGAGAACATGCCACTTGTTAATTGGTCTAGTAGCGTTGTTAAGTTCCCTTTTTCATCGTACAAATCGCTCAACGGGAAGTATACTTTTTCCGCTTTAGAATCTACTAATAAATCTAAGTTTACGTTTAAACTCACAAGGCCTGCTGTCTTCACAGCGATCGTTGCTGCTGATTTTTGTTGCTTCTGATCGTCCGATACCGTTAATTTAACAGATAAGCCTTCTAGCATAGCTACCGATTGATCCGCTTTCAATGTTGCAGGTAATTCATCTACTTTTATACCGATTGTAGTTGTGGATTGATCCGCTGGTTCTGCCGTTTTCTCCACACTTTTCGTGAATGTTTCTTGCGGTGAACTCCCACACGCTGCTAAAACAAGGCTCATCACTAACATCAAGACTAACAAGGACATTCTTTTTAATTTCATTATCAAATTTCCCTCCACTTTTAGTTATAGTCTAAATCTACCATACTGGAACAAGTAACTCAATCTAAATGCTAACTGTCCATATATTCGCTATCACGTTTTAGTTAGCATGGATAATTCCACTCTTTGCTTTTGGTTTATTATGCAGTATACTAGTTCTAAAGAATGAAACAGAAACGAGGATTTTATATGCTACTAACTTATATTGCTGCTTTTTTTATCCTGCTATTCGTCGTCTTGTATATTATCGACAAAAGACGGATTAGTAATGGGATTTTTCTAACCCTCGGGATCTTCTTTACAATTTTGGCAGTGGCTTACGGGTTAATTGCCACGCGAAACAGTATTTTAGCCCTGATTGTTATTGGCGTCTTCTTTTTAATCGTGCTCCTAATTCCCTTTCTTATTGTTGGTCTCGGTGTGGGGTTAGTTCTTAACGGTCGCTTAATGCTCAAGCGAGAAGGACGCCGTATTCCAAATCTCCTTACTTTATTTGTCGGTTTAGCTATTCTTGGTCTTATTATTCTATTCATTTTCCAAATCACCATTTTGAATAATATTTTCTTGAGCATCTTTTTCACCGGATTATTATTCATTATCGGTCATTTCGCGTTTCATCTCATCAGTTTTTTGTTATCTTCCTATCTGTATCAGTATAATCGACCACGATTGAAGCAAGATTTCGTGATTGTTTTAGGCAGCGGTTTAATTGGAGATAAGGTGCCACCACTTCTTGCTAGCCGCCTCGATCGCGCGATTCGTTTTTACTATAAACAAGCCGCGAAAAATTTTGCGCCTCAAATTATCGTTTCCGGCGGACAAGGGCCGAATGAATGGGTTTCCGAAGCCTCCGCGATGAAGGACTACCTAGTCGAAAAAGGTATCCCTGAAGAACATATTTTGATGGAGGACCTGTCTGTCAACACCCTACAAAATATGATGTTTTCCAAAACAATTATGGCCGATTTAAAACCAAAGTCGCGCAGTATTTTTGTGACAAATAACTTCCATTTATTCCGAGCCAGCTTATATGCTCGGAAAGCCGGTCTAAAAAGCCAAGGAATCAGTTCGAAAACGGCGCTTTACTACTTGCCAAACGCACTTTTGCGTGAGTTCATAGCGATTATCGTCATGTATAAATGGTGGCATATCATTATCGTCAGCGGCATTGGACTCGCGGTCATCGGTTCGATCGCGCTAACACTCTATATGTAAACTAAAAAAGAAGCAGTTCTCCGTGAAACTTTGGGAACTGCCTCTTTTTACTTTTATTCCGCGGTAAAATGAGCCGTGTCATTCAAGCGTTCAATCTTGAACAGGCCATTTTCGTATGTGAGCACCGTTACACTCGCATTATCTAACACAAAATTGGCCTTCACAGATGGCTCTAGTTCATGCACAATATTGCGAATCGTATTGCCATGCGCTACGATCAAAATGTTCCCACCAGATTCCCGATGCGCGTTCACAACATGTAAGAATCCTTCCTCTACCCGATTCCAAAATGTCATAAAATCTTCGGCCTCATGTTTAGGATCTGCAACTTTCGTCCCGTTCATCGTTTCGCGAACATTTGCCTTTTCGAAAAGTTCGTCTTTTGAACCGTAGCCCATCGATTTCGCGACTCTCGTCCACGTCATCTCACTAGCATCCCCTTCAAACGAACCGAAAAAGGTTTCCCGAAACTCCGGTCGAGGTTCAAGTGTCAAGCCAAATCCATGTTTATTTTCCTTTAAAATGTATTCTGCCGTCGCAATAGTTCGGTGCAAGTCGCTCGAATATGCCGCTACAAACTCGATATCTGCAAGTCCCCTACCGCTTTGTTTCACGACTTCCGCACCTTCAGGAGTTAGCGGTGAATCTGCCCAACCTTGCATTTTTTCATATTTATTTAAATAGGTTTGTCCATGACGTACAAAATACAGCGATAATGGTTTGTTCATTTCTTTTCCCTCCAAATGAATATGTAATAACTTTACTATAGCATATTTTTAGAGGAGGCCGAAATGAGACGCCTGCTAACGTCTACTTAAAAGCGAGTTCTCCGTCCGCAAAAAGCTACTCTTCACATGGCGCATCGACTGAATTCTATTTTCCGCCATCCGATTTGCAGCGTGAGCCGGCGTCATCCCTTCAGCCTTCGCAATTTCGAATACCTTACCAATTTGGCCGTAAATCTCTTTTATTTTATGCTGGGCTCGATCTTCGTTATAACTGCTCAGCTCATCCGCAACATTGATGACCCCGCCAGCATTCACAATATAATCCGGCGCATAAAGAATCCCTCGATCTGCCACCATTTCGCCATGACGATCTGTTTGGAGCAGTTGATTGTTAGCGCTACCACAAATCGCCGCAACTCGAAGCCTAGGAATTGTTGTATCATTCAAAATCCCACCAAGTGCACACGGGGCAAAAATATCAGCTTCTACATCATAAATCTCATCTGGCGCTACTGCCTTCGCCCCGAATGCTTCTACCGCACGATTTACTGCCTCTTGATTAATATCCGTCACCACTAGTTTACTACCTTCATTATGCAATAATTGGCATAAAGCATAAGCAACATTCCCTACACCCTGCACACTGATTGTCTTTCCGTCAAGCGAATCGGTACCAAATGCCTCTAGCGCCGTGCGTTTCATCGCGCTATAAACACCGAGCGCCGTCATTGGACTTGGATTCCCAGAGGAACCATAACTTTCTGAAATTCCTGTAACATAGTCGGTTTCTTCATGAATCATATCCATATCAGAAACTGTGGTGCCCACGTCCTCCGCGATAATATAGCGCCCATTTAAACTCTCAACATAGCGTCCTAATGCCCGAAACATCGCTTCTGACTTATCTTTTCTCGGATCACCAATAATGACTGTTTTCCCACCGCCAAGATTTAATCCCGCCGCTGCATTTTTATGCGTCATCCCACGAGCTAAGCGTAAAACATCTTCTAGCGCCTCTTCTTCCGTCTCATATGGCCACATCCGACATCCACCAAGCGCTGGCCCAAGTGTCGTATCGTGGATTGCGATAATAGCCTTTAACCCCGAAACCTTATCGTGACAAAAAACAACTTGTTCATAATCATATTTTTCCATTCGTTCGAACAACATAACATTGCCTCCCCTGTCCCATCACTGAATAGGCGAACCTATCCTACTTTTATTATACGAAATGCGATAATTGGATGAAAGTTTTTAGACTCTTTATATCATATTTCACACTTTATATCCAACATCAATCCCTTAGGCCTATTCGGATCGCCACATGAAAAATATGTAAAACTTAATGATAGCGCTATCTTTACGTCTTTATTTTCAAAATTACATTTATCCTAAGATAAGTGAAAACTAGCATAAATTAGACCAAAAGACGCCCAGTTCTAATACTGAGCGCCATCATCATTATTCGGTTACTATCGCCGTAATACCTTCTTGTTCAGAAAAACGTAATTCGAGCCCGCAGTTTGGATCGAAATTCCCTTCTTGCGTTGCCCAGTAGCGGATTGCTTGAATAAGCGAGAAATGATCCAAAGCTTGAACCAAGCGCTCGTTCTTCATGACATCTGCACCAAAGCCCTTATTTTCATCATAGGTCAGCACCACTTCCACATCCTCTAACTGCAAGCCTTTCTCGTGTGTAAAGAAGTGGATGACAGCATTGGAAATATTGCCTTCATTTAAAATCGTAACACCATTTGGCGCCTCTGTTGCTGCCGGAGCCTGGTGATCAAATACATTCGACTGCGGCTTCGGATTATTGCGATTACGCCATTTTTGGAAGAAATAGATGAGCAGGCGAATGATTAAAATAATCGCGATGACATTGATAATCAAAGCAAAAATATCACCGAACGCGCCCATATTCCCAAGCATGCTACCGAATAGTAAACCAGCGATTCCACCAAACAGCAACCCACCCCAGAAACCACGATTGGAGTTTTTCGATTTTGTGGCTTGATTGTTTGTTGCCTTATTCGTATTGTTGCTTCGATTAACTTGATTGTTATTTGGTCGATACGAGCGGCTTGGCGAACGATACCCCTTGGCGTGCGCTTCACTAACCTGTTCATATTTTGCCGGCATGATCGTGTTGTATGTCACGGTTCCCATCGGTGAAAAGACCAACATGAGTGACATAGCGAAAATGATTAATTTCTTCAATTGTTTTCCTCCTGTTTGATTAGCTTTTTCTAACCAATCCGCGCGAGCACAAGGCCGCTTAGCCGCGCAAAAAGACCTCACGAATAAACGTAAGGTCTCGCAAACAATCGAAAATTGCTAACAATGCCGGGGTTTTATCCCGTACTGACGACATTGCTATACTGCTACTCCCCTTATCGGGCGTACTGATTTTGAATAAAGTAAGTATATTATATTCCGAGTTGTTTGGCAAGTGAACACTCTTAGGTAAAGATAGTGTAAATATATATAATGTAATAAAAAGAACTATATCTATTTTTTTATATAAATTAGTGAAAATAATTAAAAATATATTAAATCTGTTGATATGCAATAACTTAATATGCAAATATTTCTATATAAAACAGCATAAATAGCCAATCCCATTGAACAAATATGTATTTTTTATGTATTTTTTGTATTACACGTATAAATTTACAATTAGTGTGTTATATTAGTAAAAAACTTCGGAGGTTCAAAAAATATGTCACGAAAAAAGCTAATATTTATCCTATCACTGCTTCTAGTCGTCTGCGCCATTGGATTTACAGTCAATGTTTTAATGCAACATAAAACAGAAACCGCTTCCCCGAAAATTAAAACAAAAACTACAGCAAAAGCAACACCAAAAAAAGAACCTGAAAAAAAGACAGAAACACCGATAAAAGCTGACAAATTTCAAATCGCCAGTACGGGAGACATTATGTTTGACTGGGGATTAAAACCTGTCATTGCACAAAATGGGGCTGATTATCCTTTTAACAATGTTCGCGAACAATTAAAATCCGCGGATTATACATTTGTAGACCTAGAGACTGCTATTACAACGCGCACGAAGAAAGTACCTTATCAGTTATTCTGGATAAAGAGTGATCCTAGCACATTAAAGGCTTTAACAAATGCCGGCGTAGATATGGTGAATATTTCGAATAATCATATTCTTGATTATTATGAAGATGGACTTTTGGATACGACCGCTGCTTTACGTGCCAATAATCTAGCGTATGTCGGCGCAGGAAAAGACGAAGAAGAGGCCTATGAACTCAAAGTAGCTAATATTAAAGGTAATAAGGTTGGTTTTATGTCCTTTTCCCATTTTTTCCCGAATACTGGATGGATTGCTGGTAAAGATAAACCCGGCGTAACGAATGGTTATGACTTGAACCTTGTGACCAGCAAAATCAAAGAAGAGCGCGCGAAAAATAAAGATATCGATTATATGGTGGTTTATTTCCATTGGGGCGTTGAAAAAACAAATACTCCTGTAGAATACCAAAAAGAATACGCAAAAAAACTAGTAGATGAAGGTCTAGTCGATGCTATCATCGCAAGCCATCCTCATTGGTTGCAAGGTTTTGAGGTTTATAAAGGAGTCCCAATCGCTTATTCCCTCGGCAACTTTCTTTTCCCTGATTATGTGAAGGGGCACGCTGCCGAAACTGGAATATATCGATTAAACTTTGATAATGGAAAAGTGACAGGAAACTTCGCGCCTGGAATTATTTCTGGGAACCAAGTTCATATGTTGGATGGTGACGCCAAAACGGAACAACTGAACTATTTACAGTCTATTTCACCCAATGCAATCATTGAGCCGAACGGAAATATCATAGCGAAACAATAAAAGAAGAACCAGAAGTCCCCCTTTTGCGGAGGTTAGCTTCTGGTTCTTTTCGATTATTTGGTTGGTATAGGTGGTTGGATAAAATCCCACGTCGTTAATTTCAGCGTCATATTTGGCCGACTTTCAATCAGATCATCAATGTACGTCGCAACCACCGCAGAGATGGATCGCGAGGCTGGTCTGTACAATATACTCGGCGTATGATCCACCGCATAATGCAAAATACCATCGACAAAATAGGTCGGATTTTCAAATGTAGTTGGGATACAAGTTTCGATTGCACCACCATGATCACAGCTGACATCAACGATCATCGCTGTTTTCTTCATACGCTTCAAATCCGCGCGATTCAAAACATGATCCGTCCGATCCGTGTCCCATAAAACAGCATTCACGATCACATCATAATTGCCAATTTCTTGCTTAAAAAGCGCTTCCTGATGACGATTGTAAATGCATATATCCGCGCCCAGATCTAGTAGTACCTTCTGAGCACCTTGAGCGGTATTTCCTCTCCCTAAAATCGCAACTTTCGTGTTGTATGGCATTTCTCCAAGCAGTTGATAGGCATGCATGATAGCCGCTTCTCCAGCCAGCATATTATTCACCCAAAAACAATGCCGATTCATGTAGTTCATATTTTCCCACGCGTAAACTAGCACTTCTGACTGTATCAATTTCTCCGCGATCGCTTTATTTTGCTCCGCATGAACCCAGCCAAAAATAGTCTGCCCTTTCGTTAAATCACCTAAAAATTCAGAATCACCAATTTTCGGCTCACAAATAATATCTTGATGTAGCACCTCGGCTCTAGTCCCTATTTTACAACCGAGCGCGGTATATTCCGCATCAGAAATACCAAGTGCCGCACCGTATCCCTCTTCAAATAGCAGCTGCTGAGCGTTTTGAATCGCTAACATATGCTCTGGCAACAAAGCGATCCGTTTTTCATTTTCCTTATGACTAATCACGAAACCCATTGTTTTCTTTTTCATTTCTGACATTTCCTAACCTCCATTAAAATCGCGTTCATCACACGTTTATTGATTTGGAATTGGCAGCAGTGTTTCGGACCGTCCATTTTTATTAACAAATTACTTGTAGTATGTGAAAAATCAGCTAGTTCTTATGGCTTGTTTATTTTCCTTGTTAAGTTAATAGTAACATACAATGCGGTTTGATGTATGATTAAGCTGTTGTCTGTAGACTTTAGACTTGGTTTTTTTGTCCTATTACGTTGAAAAACGACATGAAAAAAGCTTATGAATGTGTGGATTTAATATACACGTTCATAAGCATCAATGATACCATTTTATTTGATTCTTTATTTTCATAAAAAAAGGGGGCTACAATTCAAGATTGTGCAACCCTAATTGATGCGGCCGAGAGGACTTGAACCTCCACGGGTTTTATCCCACTAGGCCCTCAATTTCACAATACACTGCGTTACACTCCTTCATAAACCAGCATTCCCAAAAGGTTGTTCACATACATATGTTACTTTACGTTAGCATTCGTTAGCTTGTTCAGCCCCACTTCAGCCCACTTTTTTATTTGCCAAGCTCTTGTTGCACTTCATTGATAACTTCATTTACTGGCTCATTTACCTCAGATTCTACCAACTCTGTTTCGTCAGTATTAACAGGTACTTTCCCAAAGGTAACACCTGCTGTCGTATACATGCCTTCATCTATTGGTTTCAAATACAGCACATACTCCTTGCCCGATTTCATATTTTCATAATCATTTATTGTATAAGTAGTTTTACTATTTTTATCGTAAAATTCTGATCCTGAAATATTAATAGCACTACCCACTGAAATCGCTTCGTCGTCTCCACTATTTTTTAGTACTTTAGATATTTTAAAAGAAGACTTCGTATAACCTCCCGCAGGCTCTTCGGATATCTCTGAATCTAACACGATATTTTCGTCTTCACTTACTTTTTTCCCTTTTACAATGATTCCAACCTGCTCCTTCATCTCCTTTGCAGATGCGTATCCATCTGTTTTGCCATCCCAACTAACTTTTTTATTTTCTACAGACGGATTCTCGCTAACTTCTTTCTCCTCTGCGAACAGATTTCCAAATATCAAAAATAGCGCAATCCCTAGCCCCCCTAATGATGATACTGCAATAATTCCCTTTTTCATTCTGTCATCTCCTCGCTATCAGTATTTTTTAGCTATTCCTGCTTTATCGTCGCCTAGAACCCAATCCTTATTATTGAAACCGTATCGTCTCATTAAAGAATTGTTATCATTTTTCGACTGTGTGTGATCTAAGCCTAAAGCGTGGCCTACTTCATGGGCAGCAGTTTCTTTTCGTTGCATGTTTGTAAGCTCTACTCTCCACTTTTTATAAAAGGTTATGTTTCCGCTCCCTCTATGTACCGCATAAGTATCGCCGTAATATTTATCGATATATTGCATTTTTACATCCGCGCCGCCTATAACTGATACCTCTTTTGTGAATTGGATTTCAGGTGTAGGATTCCAAGCCAACGGGCCTCGTAAAACGTGTTCTCGAGCATTCGAATACTTTTTGAAAGCTGGATCGACCCAGTAATATGCAGCCTTAGGGTGGCTCAGTTTATTACTCATTAACACGTAAGCTTGTGCGCCAGCTGTACTCGTAAACACTAGTAAGCAAACCAGTAAAAAAGCGGTAATAATTTCAAACTTTTGCATCTTTAAATTCCCTTTTTTCTGCAATTTTTATAGTACATATAGATTATATCGCAAAAAACATAAATGTAAGCCCTTTCTTTTATCTGCAATAGAAAACAGCATCTACAAAAAACTCACCGATGCTGCTTTCTGGTACGATCCAAACGAACTCTTTTTATTATAAAAATAACCAAGTACACCGCTACAAGAATCATAAAGAAACTGTGGAGCATCGATAACCAATGGATTGTGATACCCGTATTCCCTTTAAAGGTTGCTTCAATGAAGCCGCTTTTGTTCCCGACATCGCTGCTCACTGTTAGCCAGTGCGTAGGACCTCCGAATTCATATAAATAGCTGGCCCCTTTAGCTCCATCGGCTATTGCAAGCGCAGATGGGAAAATGAAGAGCGTTACTGGCATCAATACACACGTTAGAAACAAGACGTTGATAAATCTCTGAATTTTTTCCATAGGTATCTCCCTTAAGTTCTATTTTCTTAATGCTACCATAAAAATCAAAATAAAATCACGATCTACAGCATTTTCTTTATGTAAACAAACTCACCACAGCCTACAGGTGAGTTTGCCAAGTTTATTTTTTCTTTAAGTGTTTGTTGTCGTTCGGTAGACATCCGATAACCCCAGACTTGGAACATTTTAACCAGCTTCCCACTATCGCGATAACATTCACTGTCTCGCCCTTCTTCATCCGGAAAGAGCCTTTGCCCACCCCAACGAGGATCTGCGCGAGTCAAAACGTCCTTGACAGCCGTATAATACTGAATGGTCGTTTCCCGTAAATTTCTAATCCTTCTTGATCGTATAAATTCCTCTAATACAAAATCATCATCAGGCACAATCGTTTGATAAACGATTACCTTCTCTTCTACATTTAATCGATTATTTCTTCTCATAAAAAAATGACCTCCCCACTGGACTTACCCACTAGGTCAGAGACTCATTTAGCCTATCAAAAAAGCTTGCGGTCGTGGCGGAATTGACATACGCGCAGGACTCACAAACTTATTGATATTACAGTATTCTAATCGATTTCATATTCACATACGTTCACATGAATATTGGGATTGTTACAACCCAAGATGGAACAACCCCAACAATGCGGCCGAGAGGACTTGAACCTCCACGGGTTTTACCCCACTAGGCCCTCAACCTAGCGCGTCTGCCGATTCCGCCACGACCGCTCTATTAACACTAATCTATATTATATTATTGGATACCCACCATGTCAATCATTATCTTAAAAAACATGAATATTTATTCATATCCGACACTCGCGACACAAAATCAATGCAATCCACATACAAAAAAACGCCCAACCCATCTCTTTTCCTTTCTGAGTAGAACGAAATCTCCGCTTCACACAAATCGAGCGAAAGCGTCCTTATTCCACCAATTTCGTGGAATAAGGACCGCCTATTCGCGATGCTCATAGGCATGTTGTGGCTGTAACTCACTTTGTTTCGAACAGCCCCAACAATGCGAATACTTGCCGCCGATTTATACATTGTATAAACCAAACTCACATATAACCCGTACGGGAATCGAACCCGTGATACCGCCGTGAAAGGGCAGTGTCTTAACCGCTTGACCAACGGGCCGTGATGCGTAGCTCTAAAGCCAAATTTTTCATTATAGCATACTCGCCGAATCTTGCAATACCTATTTCACAATTCCTGAAAAAAGCCCCTGTTTATCACTAAACAGAGACTCACTTCCTCGCTATGATTTCTTTTTAGACTTGTCTTCTTTTCCAGCGAATCAGTGTTAACACACCTGTCATGCTAAGTACCAATCCCAAAACAATCGCTAGATCCATCGACTTGTCACCCGTTGTCGGTAGCACTCTTTTGTCTTTACTAGTTTCATCAGGATTTTTCGCTACTTTTTCCACAGTTGGTGCTTTTTCTGGCTGGCTTGGCACAATTTCTTTCTCCTGTAGTATCACGGTTGTTCCATCTGGTTTTGGTGCTGGATCTGGCGTTGGTTTTAGTTCGGGTTTTGGCGTCGGCTCTGGCTCAGGTTCTGTTGGCACGACCTCCTCTGGATTTTTCGTATAGCTCACAATGACTGTCTGTGCTTGATCTGTGAACGTTCCTGTTGTTTGCGATGCTTTTTGTGTGTAGCCTGCAATCGCTTTTATTTCAGCCGCAAAATTTTCACCGATGTTTCCTTTTAAAATTTCTAGTGACGCGATCTCTCCACCATTTTCATCTTGGTATAAAACGGTCACGTCTGCGCCTGGTATTTGGGCGATCACTGGTGCAGATTCATTACTGGCAGCGTCCAGTGCGGTCACGACATAGGTGCCGGATTCGCTAATTGGATAGCTGAATTGGGATGCGTCGCCGCGCCAAATTTTTGTGATGATGTTTGCTGGGTTGGCGGTGATTTCTGCCGCGGTTCCTGTGCCTTTATAAACGACATAGTAGCGCGCAGAATTGGTGGCCGTGTCTGACCAAGTGAGTGCCTCTGCGCTTTGCCTCACTTCCACCGGTGCGGCAATTGCTTGATGCGCAAGCCACGGTTTACTTGGTGTTAGAGAGGTCGTCGCGAAATAGGTTTCTTTTAAAAGATCAATCGCAGCGTTTTTCGCTTGATTCGCTGGTTTCTGTGCATCTGGTAGGCTTGTGATATCGCTCTTTTTGATATCATTATAGCTGAACAGGACGCTACCTGAAACTTGGTCTAGCAGTTGATTGAAACGCATTTGATTCGGAATTTCGGCTGGGTTCATCCACGCAGCTTCCCAACCGCCGTTTCCAACATGTTTATAGTTCGCATGCCCAACGTAAATTTGCACGTGTGTCCCTTCTGCGGCCTTGTTCCACCATCTCGCCAAATCGCCATAAGGAGCTGCTGCTTGGTCAAAACTCCAGTAAATTTGCGGTGTCATATAATCGACTTTCTCATCTTTAATCCACTGATATGTATCAGCGAAAATGCTTTGTGAGTTAGATTGCGAGGAACCTGTTGGCGTGTTGGAACCAAGCGGATTATTCGCTTTATGCTCCCAAATGCCAAATGGGCTAATACCGAATTGCACGGCGGTTTTCTTCGCTTGGTTGCTCGTATCGATTGTGCTTTTCACCTTGTCAATTAATGTCGTGATATTGTCGCGGCGCCAGTCATCGATTCCAGCTTTCGTATTCGGATAACCAGCCGGAATGCCGTATTTAGCGAAGGTTGCCGCATCTTCATCTTTATCACCAAACAGCACATTCTTGCCATCCACCGTGATGCGATATGGGTAAAAATAATCATCGAAATGAATCGCATCTACATCATAATTCGTCACGACTTCCTTAATTGTTGCGGCTACGTGATCTTGTACTTCTGGAATGCCGGGATTGAGAAATAACTTTTCGTCAAAACGCAACACGTTCTCAGGGTGCAAGACAGCGTAATTCGTATCCGCTAAAAGCCCTGCCTTGTTCCATGCTGTGATTTGCTCTGGAATCGTCATCGCAAGCGCTTCCTCTTTTGTCGCGCCAATTTTTGTCAAAATGCTTTGCGTCGTCAGTTTCGTATTCGTCACGCGATATGGATTAAACCACGCGTGATATTCCATGCCGCGTTTGTGTGTTTCCTCGACCATAATGGCAAGTGGATCATATCCTGGATTCGCGCCTTGCACACCGTTTGTGATAAACTCCGACCATGGGTTTATTTTCGATGGATAGTATGCGTCAAGGAGCGGCCGAACTTGGAAAATAACCGCGTTCATATTCCACGTTTCAAAATCGTCCAACACCGTTTTATATTGTGCACGGAAAGCCGATTCTGATGCCACTTTTGCGAAGTTCAGATTGGCTATTGTAGCAACCCAGGAACTCTTGAATTGTTCCTTATCTTGCGTATAAGTCGTTGGAATCTGGACTTGCTCGCTGGAACCGTTATAGTAGAAAACTGGTGTGTTGGCGTCATAGCCATAGGTCCCATCCGCTTTTTTTATGAATTTTGTCAATCCTTCTGTTGTCTCATCCGCCTGTACTGCTACGGAGAAAACGGACACACTTACTATAAGTATGAGTAACATGGATGCCCACTTTTTCATTCTTCATCCCCCTTTTTTATATCGCCAAACTTTATAATATTTTCCAGATGGCGATTACGGGTTCAATATATCATCTTCAATCACGGATTTCAACTTATTTTTTAGAAAAATTAATTATATTTAGCTTCTACACATAGTTGCAATACGGCTCAATCCCTTCTATATCAACTTATTTCATGTTTCAAACTAACTGAAATAAATTTTTAATCATATTTTGTAAACGTTGACATTTTATTTCAAATGAACTAGAATACACCATGTAAACTATTTTATATAAAAGGAGGTTTTCAATCGCCATTCTCACAACAGAGAGGATACATAACTATCTAACTAAAAAAGGGAGAGTCATTATGCAAAGATTTATGGATTTTTTAGAAAAATATTTGTCGATTCCAATGGCAAAATTGTCTGAACAACGACATCTACGTGCGATTCGTGATGGTGTTGTTTCGTCGCTACCGTTTATCATTGTTGGTAGTATGTTTTTAATCGTTGCTTTTCCACCAGTTCCTGAGAGTACGGCGCTTTATCAATGGGCCCAGGAGCACGCTTTTGAAATTTTAATTCCTTATAGGATGACAATGTTTATCATGTCGCTATATATCACTTTTGGAATCGGTTACAATTTAGCGAAGAGTTACAAGCTTGATCCACTATCTGGTGGTCAGATTGCTGTTGCTTCGTTTCTACTAACCCTGACACCTATCGCACTTGATAAAGTTGGTTTTGTTCTACCAATGGCAAACTTAGGTGGACACGGATTATTTATGGCCATGATTGTTTCGATTTTTTCTGTCGAAGTGATGCGATTCTGTAAAACGCGTAACATTACAATCAAAATGCCAGAACAAGTTCCCCCTAGTGTAGCCAGATCGTTTGAAGCTCTTATTCCTGTTGCTTTTGTTGTAGTATTTATGACACTAATCACGGTTGTACTTGGTATTGATCTCCATTCACTGGTCGATCAGGCCGTTTCACCGATTGTAAAAGCTGGCGATACCTTATTCGGTGTTCTATTACCGGTATTTTTAATTGGGTTCTTCTGGTCCTTTGGTATTCACGGGATTTCCGTTATTGGAGCCGTTGCAAGACCTCTTTGGGAAAAATATTTGGGCGCCAATGCGGAAGCTGTAGCTGCTGGTGCTCCAATTCCTCACGTTGCTCCTGAGACCTTCTTCCAATGGTTCGTGTGGATTGGTGGTTCTGGTGCGACACTCGGTTTAGTCCTTGCCATGCTCTTCTTTGCCAAATCAAGTTATTTGAAAGCGCTTGGCAAAACAACACTGGTTCCGAGTATTTTCAATATCAATGAACCTGTTATTTTTGGTACACCGATCGTACTGAACCCGATGTTGATTATTCCATTCATCTTCATTCCGCTTATCACAACAACCATCGCTTATTTCGCGACAACGCTTGGTTTCATTTCACCAACCTATGTCATGGCCCCGTGGACTTTACCCGCCCCGATTGGCGCATATCTATCCACAGGCGGCGACTGGCGAGCCATCGTTCTCGTCCTCGTCAATATCGCGATATCCTTTGTCATCTATATTCCGTTCTTCAAAATGTACGATCAAAAACTACTGGATGAAGAACAAGCGCAAGCGGATGAAAATAAAGAAACACATAGTAGCGAGCCAAATTTGGCTTAATCTAAATTTGGAGGGGCAGCATCGTTGTCCCTCTTCATTAAAAGGAGGTTTTACCCGCATGGAAACGAATAGTAAATGGATCAAGTTTAACTACAAAAGCGCGATTATCTTTTTCGCGATCACGATTCTTGCCAATCTTATTTTCCTTCCTGTACTTACCGGCCTTGGCGTTTCTAAGGCTTTCGCTTTATTCTTACTTACGAGCCTTGGCAGTAGCGCTAGTTTATCTTATATTTTACTCGCGAAACACGGTTTTTATAAATCGAAAAAGCAAGCCACAATTTTTACAACAGTTGTTACGCTTGTTTGCACGGCGAGTTGTTACTTTTTAATGTATCTTAGCTAAAATGAGGAGGTTCGTAGTATGTATGTTGTTGGATTAATGTCCGGTACGTCACTCGATGGTGTGGACGTGGCTTTGCTTGATATCAAAGAGATGGACGGGAACTTATCGACAAAACTGATGGATTTCAAAACGGTGCCCTTTCAACCTGGAATCGTAACTGAAATTCGTAAAAGTTTGAGTATAGAAGAATCGGATTCACAGCTGATTTGTAGTTTGAATTTCAAATTGGGTGTGCTTTTTGCGGAAAGCGTGAAAATGATTTGTAG
This sequence comes from Listeria grandensis, assembly GCF_014322885.1. Taxonomy (NCBI): domain Bacteria; kingdom Bacillati; phylum Bacillota; class Bacilli; order Caryophanales; family Listeriaceae; genus Listeria; species Listeria grandensis. The sequence continues at coordinate 187,432 of NZ_JAASUG010000003.1, forward strand.
TAAAAATGGAATCGCGGCGTCAGAGCTTGGCGTGATTGGTTCGCATGGGCAGACGATTTTTCATCAGCCAGAACAAGTCGGTGATTTCGCTGCTTCGACGTTGCAAATTGGGGAGCCTGCGGTGATTGCGTATGAAACTGGCGCGACCGTAATCTCGAATTTCCGTACGATGGATATGGCTGCCGGTGGTCAAGGCGCGCCGCTCGTGCCATTCACAGAGTTACTGCTCTATCGGGACACGCATAAAAACCGCTTATTGCAAAATATCGGCGGAATCGGAAACGTGACGGTCATGCCTAAAAATGCGACGTTAGATCAAGTTTTTGCATTTGATACTGGTCCAGGAAATATGATTATTGATGATTTGATGCAACGCTTATTCGGGCGTGGCTATGATGATGGTGGTGAAATGGCAGCGCATGGCGTTGTGAATGAGGAGTTGCTTGCCTATTGTATGGACGATCCCTTTATCACGGCTGCAATTCCAAAATCGACTGGGCGCGAACTTTTTGGAAAGGAATATACCGATGAGTTGCTGAATACATACGGGCATTTGGCGCCGAAGGATTTGATTGCGACAATGACCATGTTCACCGCTAAAACCATCGTTTCGAACTACGAACAATTCGTCTTTTCAAAAATGGCGATTGATGAAGTGATTGTAAGCGGTGGCGGAAGTTATAATAAGACGTTATTGCGCTATTTGGCGAAACTTTTGGAAGGGCGTTGTGAGGTATTGACGCAGGAAGACATTGGCTATTCCTCCGATGCAAAAGAGGCGATCGCATTTGGCTTGCTGGCATATGAAACATTACATGGTCGGCCATCCAACGTTCCGATGGCAACTGGCGCGCGCGAGCATGTTATTCTCGGGAATGTCACTTATCCCCCGCTAAAATATAAGGAAGAAGGTACGATTCATGCATAAACTTGGTATTTCGATTTATCCAGAACACGCGACACCTGAAAAAGACAAAGCTTACATCAGTTTGGCACACAAATACGGTTTTACACGCGTATTTACGTGTTTATTATCGGTGAGTGGCGATAAAGAACTGATTTTACGCGAATTTAAAGAGACGATTAGTCATGCGAATATACTGGGCATGGAGGTTTTGGTTGATATTTCGCCACGCATTTTCGAAGCACTTGGCATTTCTTATGATGACCTGTCCTTTTTCCACGAACTCGGCGCCTATGGGATTCGCCTGGATATGGGCTTTACGGGCAGTGAAGAAGCCGCGATGACGTTTAATCCATACGGCCTCAAAATTGAGATTAATATGAGTAACGATACGAATTACTTGAATAATATCATCGATTTCCAGCCGAATCGGGATAATTTGATTGGCTCGCACAATTTTTATCCGCATCGCTATGCTGGTCTTTCCTATGATTATTTTGTAAAATGCAGCGAACGTTTCCGCAGTTTTCAGATTCGTACCGCCGCGTTTGTTCATTCGAATGATGCCACATACGGTCCTTGGCCTGTGACGGAGGGTTTGTGCACGCTTGAGATGCATCGTGGTTTGCCGATTGATACGCAGGCGAAGCACCTTCTGGCAACCAAGCTCATTAATGACATTATTGTAGCGAACGCCTATGCTTCTGAGGATGAACTCGCGCGACTGAGCGCTGTGCTCCAAGCAGAGAAATTCGGGTTAAAAATACAACTTCACGACACCATCACCCCACTGGAACGCAAAATTGTCATGGAAGAGCCTCACTTTTATCGCGGCGACGTCTCGGATTACTTTATCCGTTCGACCCAATCTCGCGTGAAATATCGCGCAGAAGACTTCAAACCAACATTCACGCCAAACATAAAACGCGGTGATATTTTGATTGAAAATGAACTGTATGGCCAGTATAAAGGTGAACTGCAAATCGCTCTGAAAGACATGGAAAACCGCGGCAAAACAAATGTCGTTGGACGCATTCTCAATGAGGAGATTTTCTTATTGGATTATATGGAACCGTGGACTAAGTTTGAATTTTTTGTTGAATGATTATACAAGCAGGTTAGTCATGTAGACTGGCCTGTTTTTGTGCATGAAAAAAACGATACATCTCTGCATCGTTTTGAAAGTTTATAAATATGGCGGAGAAGGAGGGATTTGAACCCTCGCGCCGCGTTAACGACCTATACCCTTAGCAGGGGCACCTCTTCAGCCACTTGAGTACTTCCCCATATTTGTTTAAACCTGCCAGAAATGAACATAAAAGAACTCCACAGGCAAGACTCGAACTTGCGACCGATCGGTTAACAGCCGATTGCTCTACCAACTGAGCTACTGTGGAATAGCATCATTTATTTCTGCTGACTCTTTACATTATAAGCAGGTATCTAGAAAAAATCAAGCTTTATCTGGTTATTTTCTGAAAATAGCTACTTAGGTTTCTAGAACTTCTTCTTGTATATATTTTATCTGTCCGTTACAGCGCCCGCAACGGTATTTTTTTACGTCAAAACGGCGTTTGCGAAGGAAGGTTGTGTCGCATGTGATACATGTATAACGATGCATTTTTTGGGTGTTCGGAATGGCTTGGCAAAATCGCGGGGCATCTACTTTGGTGAGCAATGCGCGAAAATCAGCGTCCCGATGTTGATATCCTTTACCTTCCAAGTGTAGATGATAGTGGCACAGTTCATGCTTCATAATGCCGATGAAGTACGCGAGACCGAAGTTATCGAGGTAGCGTGGATTCATCTCAATATCATGACTTCGTAGCAAATAGCGCCCTCCTGTCGTCCGTAAACGCGTGTTGAACGTGGCTCGATGCAAAAACGGCTTATGAAAAAATTGCAACGACACGCTTTCCATGTGCCGCTGCAGTTCTTGTTCGGTCATCATCGTCTTACTTCCCTTGTTCTGGGCTGCGCATCGTTAGCGAAATTCGCCCTTTTTTCTGATCGACGTCATCTACCCAGACGGTAACGATATCACCTACAGACACAACGTCCATTGGTTTCTTGACGAAGGAATTGCTCAGCTTCGAAATATGCACGAGGCCATCCTGCTTCACGCCGATATCTACAAATGCTCCGAAATCAACGACGTTACGGACCGTTCCTTGTAGCTCCATTCCACTTTTTAAGTCTTCCATGGAGATGACGTCTTGTTTTAGAAGCGGCGCATCTAGCTCATCACGCAAGTCGCGTCCTGGTGCCACGAGGGAATCCACGATATCTTGCAATGTTTCTTTTCCGACTTCAAGTTCCGCTGCCATATCGGTCAAATTGAACTGTTGCAAGGCTTGTTTTAGCTCGAGCGTTCCGAGATCGGTTAATTGGAACCCGGCAGAAACAACGATTTTCTCCGCTGTTGCATAGCTTTCTGGGTGGATCGCGGTCTGATCGAGCGGGTGCTTTCCTTCCAAAATACGCAAGAAGCCGATGCTTTGTTCGTATGATTTAGCGCCGAGACGCGGTACTTTTTTCAATTCTTTGCGCGATGCGAATGGTCCGTTTTCCTCGCGATATTTGCGAATGTTGCCGGCAACGGTTTTGTTTAAACCAGCGACATATTGCAGCAGGGACGCAGAAGCTGTGTTTACATTCACACCGACTTGGTTTACGGCAGTTTCAACGACAAATGTTAGCGTATCATTGAGCTGTTTTTGTGCAACATCATGTTGGTATTGCCCAACACCGACGGATTTCGGATCAATTTTCACCAGTTCGGCAAGCGGATCTTGCAGGCGGCGTCCGATCGAAACGGCACTTCGTTGCTCGACTTGATAATCTGGAAACTCTTCACGAGCAATGTCACTGGCCGAATAAACACTAGCGCCAGCCTCATTAACGATACAATAATAGGCATTTAGATGCTCTTCTTTAATCAGTTCCGCGATGAATTGTTCGGACTCACGTGATGCTGTTCCATTTCCAATCGCTACCACTTCTACACCATATTCCTGTATTAATTTTAAAACCTTTTGCTTAGCATCCGCTTTCTTATTTTGCGGTGGATGTGGATAGATCACATCAATCGTTAGCACTTTTCCAGTTTTATCGAGTAGCGCTAGTTTGCAGCCTGTTCGGTAAGCTGGATCGAGGCCGAGAATGATCTTGCCCTTTAATGGTGGTTGCAAGAGTAACTTCCGCAAGTTTTCCGCAAAAATATGAATCGCTTGTTCTTCGGCAGCTTCCGTTAATTCTGCGCGGATTTCCCGTTCAATCGCCGGTCCAATGAAGCGTTTATAAGCGTCGTCAATGGCCGCAACAACATAGCTTTCTGCGATCGATCTAGACTTTTTAATCACCTGTTTGCGCAAATACTCCCCAATCTTCGTAGCGTCGACAACCACTGCCACACGCAAAATATCCTCTTTCTCGCCACGATTAAAGGCTAATACACGGTGACTCGCTACTTTTCCAATGAGTTCTTGGTAATCGTAGTACATTTCATACACCGATTTCTCGTCTAGCTCAATCTTTTTACCGACGGACTGCATCATGCCGAACTTTCGAGTAAATTCGCGAATCCAATTACGATAAGCAGGTTCATCTGAAATAACTTCCGCGATAATTTCATGCGCACCTAGGAGTACTTCCTCGATTGTCGCTACCTCTAGCTCTGCTGAAACATAGTTGGCGGCTTCTGCATGCACATCACCATTTTCCGGGAGGCCAAGTAACCATGTCGCGAACGGCTCCAATCCTTTTTCCTTGGCAATCGTTGCTTTCGTGCGTTTCTTTTGTTTATAAGGACGGTATAAATCCTCCAGCGCCTGATGCTTCTCTGATTTCATAATCGCAATCCGGAGCTCCTCCGTCAATTTTCCTTGTTCCTCAATCAACCGCAAAATTTCTTCTTTTCGCTGTTCTAATTTTTCCACGTAAGCATAGCGTTCTTCGATATGACGGATTTCGACTTCATCCAGACTACCCGTCATTTCCTTCCGGTAACGCGCGATAAACGGCACTGTATTGCCTCCATTCAGCAATTCAATCACCGCATTAATTTGATTCGGTCGATAAGGTAATGATTTATGTACTAACTTCAAAATTTCTTCCATGTTTTCTGCCTCCAAATAATTCATCTCTTGGACTAGTGTACCATAAAATAAGGCGTAAAACCAAAATGAATAAGCTACTCTACTCATGAGGCCCGCCCTGAATAAAGTAGCTTACTTATAGATGACTGGCAATCTTTTTCCTAATCTACTGAGCACTTCGTTAGTAATCGTTCCCGCCTTACTCGCCAAAATTTCAGCTGAGAAAGAAGCATCCATCCGATCGATAAGCGTAACCTCTGTCCCTACTTTTGTGTTCGGTAAGTTGGTCACGTCAAGCATCATCATATCCATGCAAATTCGGCCAACCGCAGGAACCGCCACACCTGATATGCTCACCTTTAGATCCGCAGAAGATAGGTCTCGGGGAATCCCATCCGCATAACCGATTGGAATCATCGCGATTTTCATTTTATGTGGCGCCATCACATCATTGCCGTATCCAATAAAATCATCTTCAGCCACGTATTCTATCAAAGCAATTCGACTTTTTAATGACAAAACAGGTCGTAATGGAAATGGCATATCCGAGACCTCACTTTGACAACCGTAAAGCGAGATGCCAATCCGAACGTAATCATATTGCAAATCTTTATAATTCTGCAAACCATAGCTACTCTGTAAATGCGTTCTCAAAGGATCGATGCCGGCCTTTCTTAGTTGCGCCAGTACCTCATTATAAGCTGTGATTTGCGCCTCCGTTCTTTCAATTGCAAACTCATCTAGGCTGTCTGCTGAACCAAGATGACTATAAATTCCTTCCACTGCCAAAATGGCGGATCTATAAAAATGAATCATCGTGCCAAGCTTTTTTTGGGGAATACCAACTCGATGCATCCCTGTATCTATTTTTAAATGGCAGCGAATCCTTATTCCCGTTTGTTCTAAAGCCAAGCCATATTGTTCACTAATTATTGTTTGGATGAGATCAAAATGCTGAATCTTGTCTACGTCTTCCGGTGCCGTGTACCCAAAAATCAAGATATCACCGCGGATTCCTGCTTTTCGTAATTCTATCCCTTCGTCCAGCGTCGCCACAGCAAAGATCGTTACGCCATTTTTCTCCAATAATCTGCTGCAATACGTCGCTCCATGACCGTACGCATCTGCTTTTACAACTGCCATCAATGCTGTTTTACTAGAAAGTTGTGACTGAATTGTTGTGACATTATGAAGCAACGCCTCTTTGGAACATTCCTTCCAAGCACGTCGTGGCTTTTTATACCATTTTAATGGCTGGGAACAGCCACGACAAAGCATAGAAAGTCTACCTAAAGCCTGATATGGTCGTGTTTTCATCATGTATAGAACACACCTCCATTTTTGTTAATCTGTTCGATAGGTGATTATTAATTCCTCGCAATTACTAAAACTCATTTCACAAATAACAACCTTACACGGCATCTCCACAATGCCTAAAAACCACTCATCCATCTTGACAGTGACGATATAGTAACAACGATTCCCATCTTGCCAATGAAATGGCTCATGAAATGAAGTGAAATTTTTCAGATAGTCAATGTATTCTTCTAAAACATATTCTCTTTCTTTCATTATTTCACTATGAGGGAAGCCAACATATCGAAAATGCCAAGGTTCATACGCGATACCTGTTAGCTGCGTTTTATCCGCTGGGTAGCGCAATATAAAACCATACGCGGCCATGTTTTCTCGAAAAGATTCGCAAATAGGACTGCCCGCAAAATCCGGGCAAATAAAGTCGATATTCTCCTTCTTTAAGGCAACGTCTATCGCGAGGCCTGCCTGATGCTCACTACAACCAGGCTTCGCCACGTATTTTTGCGTATATTCTTCGCCATTGGTTAGAAGGCTTTCTTGATAGATCTGCTCCTGTTCCTCGTAACTTCGGTAACCGCTCACCGGGATAATTTCATCCTTTACTTGGATAGTTCGCAAAAGCTTTCTGATATTCTCTGTAGCAGACTTTGCTAAATACACTTCCTTATTAATGGCTACAAGCGAACTCGGCACGTATTTTTTGCTGATGGGATGACTACTATTGATCAACAATAAGTTATTTTTTAGTTGTCTCATAGTGCGCCGCTCCTCGTTTTTCTTCCGCAAGTTCAATCAGCGTTTGAATCAACTTCTCATACGAATAGCCAGCCTCCCGCATCAGCGCTGGAAAACGGGAATGTTCTGTGAATCCTGGCATCGTGTTCACCTCATTAAATACGAGTTGCCCATCCTCCTGCAAGAAAAAATCAATACGTGATAAGCCTTCACAATGAACAGCTTTGTAAATTCTCCTCGCTGCTTGTTGAATCTGTGACTTCGCTTTTTTAGAAATGCGCGCTGGCATATGGATTTGAGAGGAAATCAGTTCATATTTTTCAATGAAACTGAAAAAACCGCTGTCAAGCTCTATTTCATCCACACCACCGATAATCGGAGCCTCATTTCCAATAATCCCGCACCCCACTTCCACACCTTGGATAGCTTTTTCCATCGTGATTTCGGTATCAAATTGCGCGGCATATTTTATCGCTGGTATAAGAGCCTCTTTACTCGACACCATAGAGATACCGATCGATGAACCAGCTCGAACTGGCTTAATAAACAGTGGAAAACCGTTAGTAGCTATAAATTCTCGGATAAGTTGATGCGGAATTTGATCACTTTCAAAATGAATGGATGGCGTAATTGGGATATCTAAGTGGTGAACAAGTTTTTGAACCTGTACTTTATCCGTGCATAAGGCAGAAGTAAAAACACCGCACCCAACATAGTTGATACCTGCTAACTCGAAAACACCTTGAATCGTGCCATCTTCTCCATTTTTGCCGTGCAATACAGGAATTGCGACATCGATTTTGCATGTTTCTACAGAAAACGCTCGATGAATATAAACACCACTCTCAGATTTATCCATAATGGGAGAAACAACGGTGCATGATGGGTGCTGCTCCCAGTTATTTTTGATAATGCCTTCAATCGAGCCTTCATACAGACACCATTTGCCTTGTTTCGTGATGCCGATTAAAATAATGTCATTTTTGTTTACATCGATCGCTTGCATAACAGCCGTCGCTGATTGCATGGATACCTCATACTCTGGTGATTCCCCACCGAAGAAAACAGCAATTTGTCTTTTCATCGTTTCTCCTCCTTCATTCTGTTTATTTCGCGAACCCGTATTGCATCAATTTTTTCGTATCTTGGAAACGAATATCCGTTGTGTGCGCTTTTAGTACAATCGAGATGAGACGCTTCCCATTTTGCTTCGCAGTCCCAACAAAACAGTAACCTGCACCATCTGTGAATCCAGTTTTCAAACCATCTAAACCGTCGATTTCTTGATTTGCTAAAAGCGCATCCGTGGATTTCAGTGTGTAGTCATTACTCGTCACATGCTTGGCTTTCGAGGTCATATCGAGCACTTCGGGAAATTTATTGATAAGCCCAGATGCAAGCAAAAATAAGTCTTTACTCGTCGATACATTTTCCTTTCCATCCTTGTCTAAACCACTGGCACTGACAAAATTACTCTGATCGGAGAGCCCTAATTTTTTTGCTGTCTTGTTCATTTTTGCGGGAAAATCACTGCCGTCTAGACGCTTTCCAAGAGCTTCTGCGGCGTCATTGGCAGACATAACAATCATCGCTGCGTAGAGATCTTTGACGGTCCATTCCTTTTTGCTCGTAGTCATGTAAAGAGATACTGCAGCTTTATCGTCCAGTGGCTCTAATGATAGTTTTTCATCCCAAGACAACGTTTTATTATGTATGGCCTGTAAAACTAAATACGTCGTCATCAGCTTGGTGACACTTGCGATTGGTGTTACGATTTGTGGGCTTTTTTCGTATAATGGTGTTTTTTTGGTAATGTCGTACAGGGCTGCTGATTCCGCTGAAATACCGAGATCAGGTGAAGGGACAGGAGCTGGCTTTTCTTTCACCGTTTTTTCTGGGGCTGGTAGTGTAGCGTTCTCTTTCATCGGGGTTACCGTTTCGTTATCTGTACATGCCGAAAGGGACGCGCCCGCTGTCAGTGTAAACAGCACGATAACACATAGTTTAGTAATTTTCATTTTTAGACTCCTCCTTTGATATAGCTTAAGTATAGAGGAGGATATTAAATGCTAAGCTAAGAAAGTTTAAGTAAAGTTTAAAGAAATGATCTGATTTTTTGTAAGACAAGCGTTACCGATGGACTTTCTGTAAGATAAAGTATAAAAAATGACGTTTTGTGCCCATAAAAAAAGCAAGAGCGGCTTTTTTAGCGACTACTCTTGCTTTTCATTTAAATTCTCCTACAAGGAAGGTTACATCGTCCTCAGGAATATCCATAACGTTGCCTTCAATACAATGACCTGTCGATTCTACAGAATTTGTCGTGAATAAATAGCGTTTCACGCCAGCGAGTGTTAATCCGTCTGAATGCATCAGAAACTTGGAACCTGGCTTGTACTGAAATTTTTGTGTCCGAATTTTTTGTCTTCTTCCAGAAAGAAATCCTGTAGAGGAGATCGGAAAAACAAGCGCATCATCCGTACCGAGTAAATAAAATCGGATATTTCCAATCCCGCAATAAGTAATGCTCTGCTCATTCCAATCGCCCCGCCATATGGCCATCGCAGCCCCGCGCAAACCGATCAAAGCCTCGTTCGCGCGTGCTACGATATCGCCTATATTTGGAAGCGCACTGTTAGCCGCAATAGCCTCGACAACTGCCTTGGCCGCTTTTTCTGCCTCTTTGCCACTTCCTAAACCATCCACGATGGCGCATAAAAAACCAGTCTCATCTTCCTTCAAAAAAACTTGATCGCCACAATGGTACTGCAAATGCTTTGCACGCTGGAAAAGATATAATTCAATGCTGACATCCGATTGCCCCATTACATCCATCTATTCCATATCCTCGTCTTGGAGTGCCGCGCGCAATTTTTTAATCGCTTGTCGCTGAATTCGCGAAACATGCATCTGCGAAATATCCAACAAATCGCCCGTCTCCTTTTGGCTACGGTTTTCAATGAAGGTATATTGCAAAATTTTCTGCTCCCGCTCGTCAAGCACCGGCAAGACTTTTTCTAGTAGCATCCGTTGATTCACGCGCTCAAAACCGCCATCATCACCGCCAACCACATCCAGCAACGTAATGGTACTTCCATCCGAATCGGCCTCGATCGAATGATCCACCGATAAAGCTTGGTAACTTTTTCCCATCTCCATCGCTTCTAAAATTTCTTCTTCTGTGGCACCGATAAATTCAGCGATATCACTAATTTGCGGAGAGCGTTGCAGTTCTCGCGTCAATTCCTCTACAGCATTCTTAATCTTCGGTCCGAGCTCTTTAATCCTGCGTGGCACGTGAACACTCCACGTTTTATCACGCAAAAAACGCTTGATTTCGCCGACAATTGTCGGTACCGCAAATGCTTCAAAACTCTTGCCGAACGTCGCATCATATCTGCGAATCGCTCCTAATAAGCCAATATTTCCGACTTGCACTAAATCTTCATGAAATGATTTTCCTTGAGAATACTTGCGGGCAATGGATTCCACCAGATTTTTATAGTGAACAACAAGCTCATATTGCGCTTCCTCATCGCCGGTTTCTTGGTAATCACTAATCCATTTATAGACTTTTTCTTTGGCTTTTTCACGGGCTTCTTCTCTTGCCGCTAGTTCCTCAGGTCGAGATAATTTTGGCATTCCCCTCCACCTGCTTTTCCTCTATATATTTAGTCATGACTACCGAAACTCCGTCATCATACTGCAGTTCTACATCATCCATCAATGCCTCTATTAAAAATAAACCTAACCCTCCAACGCGTAACATGTCTGCATCCGTATTTTCTTCGTAAGGTCCGATTTCTGCCTTGCGCTTCTCCGCATCAAAACTCTTGCCTTCGTCTGCTACACGTACTTCTAACTTATCTTCATAAACGCAGAAAGTGATCTGAATTTCACCACTATCATCTTCACTAAATGCGTGTTTCACCGAGTTCGTAATCGCTTCACTGATCGCAATTTTCAAATCCTCAATTGCTTCAAAAGAAAAACCACTTCGGCTCGCAATGCCTGAAACCGTTAAACGCCCTAAGCTTACAAATTCGGGTTTCGCCGGAATTTTAAGCTCAATTTTGTCATACATTGTTGCCATTCATTTCACCCTCTACATTTTTGATTTCAATAATATCTGTCAAACCGGTAATTTCGAATAGACGGAAAATACGGTCTGATAAACCGACTAATTCTAATTCGCTGTTCCGAGCGCGCAAGTTCTTAAAAAGACCTACAAAAACGCCCAAGCCAGTGCTATCCATATAGCTCACATCCGCCAAATCGATCTGTAACTTAACATTTTCTTGATCCATAAACTGGCTCAAGCCCTCTTTTAATTTCGGCGCCGTATAGGCATCTATTTCGCCACCCACAACTACTTTCGCATGATTACTATCAGTTTCTCTGATCTCTACTTTGATATTCATCATTTCACCTCGCCCATTTTTGTATACCCAGAGTGTATTCCCTGAATATCATTTCCTTAAACTCGTTTTAAACAAATTAACGTGAAATCGTCGCGCAATTCATAATCCTGCACTTTACACAAATGATCATACACATCCTTGACCAACTTTTGTGGCGGAAGGTGGATTCGCTCTTGGAAAACGGCGATTAAATGCTCACGCTCCATAAAGCCATCCGCTGTCCTCGTTTCTGTCACACCATCGGACATAATAAAAATCATATCATCTGGCTCCACTTCCTTCTCAAAAGCCCGATATGTGGCGTTGCGATCGATGCCAAGCGGTAAACCACGTGCATACAAATCGGAAAACTGCTGCGTCTTCGCGCTAAAATAAAGCCCTACCTCATGACCCGCCGACGCATATTCAAACAGGTGATTGGACGTATCATACAAGCCGTAAAACATAGTGATAAACATGTTATCATCGATGTTCGCCTCAGCAACCTCATTCAAATTGCGCAACATCTCACTCGGCGCCAATGCACCCCGGCCGTAGTTATCTGACGCATATTTCAGCATCGACATACTAAATGCCGCCGGGATGCCTTTACCAATCACATCCGCCAACGTCACGCTGATTTTATTGTCCCCTTCATTTGTAAAACTGTAAAAATCACCGCTCATTTGACGCATCGGCACGCTTACCGCACCAACCTCAATCCCCACCACATTCGGAATATCTGATTTCATCATCGTTTTTTGCATATCTTCCGCTTGGGCAATCTCACGCCTCAGCGCCTGCTGTTCGGTTCGCAAACTAATATGCTCCATGTGCGCGAGCCCATAGCCAACCATCATTTCTAGCAACACATCAAACGACGAAGAAACGTATTCCGGTAAATCCGCATCATATTCTTCTAAAATAGCCCGATGTAAATTCACCACTTCTTCCGGCGAAACCTGTTTCTCCATCGCTTCACGCGTCAGTCTTTCACAGGAATAAAGTATCTCCTCATCCTGTTGTTCCAAGTATTTCAAGATGATATTTCGGTAACGTTCCTTAAACTCCCTGATCTCTCTCGACTCCACTCTTCGCGTCCCTCCCCTAGCGGACCCATTTTTGTGTGGTAATAATGGTTCCTTGCGCACCTTCTTCTACGCTAGATACTAAATCAAAGCTATCCATCAACCTTTTGACGCCAGGTAAACCTGCTCCAAGTCCTCCTGATGTCGTGTATCCATCTTGCATAACCTGCCTGACATCTTGTATCCCTGGACCTTTATCTTTTGCGATAATTTTCAGTCCATCTCTTCCTGCTTCTACTAATTTCTCAATACATATCTCTCCAGTTCCCGCGTAGAGAAAAATATTTCGTGCAAGTTCACTTATTGCTGTCGTAATTCTTGCTTGGTCCACGGTTCCAAAGCCGATTTCCTTCGATACTTTTCTTCCTAACTGGCGAGCGGCGACTATGTCCCACTCATTGATAATCTTGACACAGGATTGGAATTCCATCTCTATTCCCCCAATTCCTGTTTTAATTTGTCCAAACCGCTTTCTAGATCCATCGCGGAAAGGACACCCTCAAATGTAATACCAAGTTCGATTAATGTAATAGCAACTGCCGGTTGGATTCCCGTCACAACAACCTTTGCTCCCATCAATCTGGACATGCTGACAACATCACCTAATATTTTAGCGATGAAGGAGTCGATAAAATCAATCGATGTAATATCGATCACGACACCTCTTGCCGATGTTGCATGAATTTTAGCAAGTAGATCTTCCTGAAATTCTACTGCCGTATGGTCATCGAGTTCACTCTGGATCGAAATTAATAAACATTCTCCCAATTTCAGAATCGGAATTCCCATGCTTTCACTCCTCTTTTTCTACGATCTCTCTATTCGTCATCTCGAGTGCTTTCTCCATGCCTTTTTTCATCGTGCTTGTGGTGATGACTTGATCTAATTCAATTCCTAAGTTGACAATGGTCTGTGCAATTTCCGGTCTTATTCCAACGAGCATCGCCTGACAACCGACTAACCTGACCGCATCCGATGCTTGAATAATGTGATGCGCTACCATCGTGTCGACAATTGGAACACCAGTAATATCAATCAACACAACGTCCGAGCGGTTCCTCACTACACCGATCAGCAAATTTTCCATAATCAGCTTCGCCCGCTCCGTGTCAATCGTTCCAATTAGCGGCATCACCGAAATACCATCAAAAATGGGCAATAACGGAGCCGATAGTTCTTGTAGCGCTGTTTTTTGAACCGATACTGTCCTCTCCCAGGAATCAGCGTACGCATTCACGACCACACCGTACATCGATGACAACCAATTTTCAAAATGATAGTAAATATCCTCATCCGCTTTTTCCTTCGATGCAATAAATAAGTTTTGACGCTTCATCTCGCTGTACACGAGCAAGCCGAATGTTCGCAAGCCCCTCGTCACAAAATGAACGGACCAGCCAAGATGTACCACTTTCTGCGCAAAATCATCAAGCTTCTCACTAAATGAACCGTCTGGCGTTCCTAACACATTCGCGACAATTAAATCGACAAATTCGCGACTTGTATCCTCGTATAAAATATCACTCGTCACTTGGAGAATAGCTGGATCTGCCTGCTCTTTCATCTGTTCCATCCATTTGCTCAGCAAAATATCTTTGTTCGTATGGATAAAATTCGCAAAATCTCTATACATGTTTATCTTTCCAACCTTTCTTGTCGATTGAAACACAGCCATTCTTTCTAAAAAAAAAGAGACACAAGAAAAGCAAGGGGGGGAGCAAATGGGGTTTGCCACAGCCTAAGAAGCTTCTCTTATGTCGGGTACTTTCAAGCCAGACATTACTATTCTAAACTCAAGTATCATATTAATATGTAATCCTTTTTGTTCGTCTTAACACTTCCCGCGAAACTTTCACAGCCTTGCTACTCATCATCAGAAAAGTAAAGCTCCTCTTATAATCAATTATGTAAATGATACGTCAGCTCTACTAATAAATATTCGCAATTTTAGAAATCTACTAAGCCCATACTAATTTCCAGCGCCTGATTCACTTTATGCATCAAATTGTCATCCAAATGTGTAATCTTGTCCGTCAGACGTTGTTTATCAATCGTTCTAACCTGCTCCAACAAAATAACGGAGTCGCGGTCAAAACCATGTTTTCTAGCTGCCTCAACGTGAGTCGGCAATTTGGCTTTAGAAATCTTCGCCGTAATTGCCGCCACGATGACAGTAGGACTAAATCGATTGCCAATATCGTTTTGAATGATGAGAACAGGCCGTATTCCCCCTTGTTCACTTCCAACAACAGGAGACAAGTCCGCGTAGTAAACATCCCCACGCTTCACCATTGGCTCATTCATCCTCCTAAAACTTGTAAATTTTTATCCTCAGCTTCCGATTCTACATGCGTACATTCACACGCAATCGAGAAATTAATAGAAGCCATTTCCGTGTAACCACGTTCCATTTCGTCACGCAAATCGCGCGCTTTTCTTTGACGTAAAAACTGTTGAGTTGCCTCCATAATCATTTCACTCCGCCCCATTTTTTCTTTTGCCCGAGCCTCATCTAAATCTTCCAGTACCTGCTGCGTCATTTCTATCCAGATTTCGGTCGTTTCTGGTTTTTCTATCACGCGTCACACCCCCAGCTGTGTATTACTCCATAACATGTATATCGTAACACTATAGACGCGGGATTGAAAGGCTTTTCGGAGTGATTTCCTACAAAAATACGCTATTAGACCCGATTTCCTACTTATTGAGCTAGACTGAATACCTAATAGTTAGGAAATATGTTGTGTACTTTCTCATTATAATTCCTAATTAGAAACTATGCACGTAAAAAACCTCAATGGATGTATTTTTTTGGAACCCTTTCAGAAAGAAGGCACGTAATTTCATAATTTATCGTTCCTACATGTTGCGCCGCCTCATCTGCCGAGTTTGGTCCGCCAATCAGTGTCACTTTTGTACCGACCGGATATTTTTGTGGTAACTGAATGATGCACTGATCCATGCAAACCCGACCGATGACCGGCATCAAAATACCATCCACCGATACATGGAATCCCGAATACGCTCGAATAAAGCCATCCGCATAACCGACCGGCAATGTCGCCACCCATTCCTGCGCCGTTGCTTCATAAGTCGCGCCATAACTGACATGATCACCAGGCTGCAACTCCTTCACCTGCACCATTTCCGTGTAAAAAGCAAGCGCTGGCTGCAATTTAAACGGCAAAATCGGCAAAATTTCTGGCGAAGGCGTCAATCCATACATCGAAATGCCAAATCGAACCGCATCAAAATCTCCCTGCTCATGTAGCAATGCGGTGGCGCTATTTGCACAATGTACCATCGCCGGGCGTTCCTGGAGTGAGTCCACCACCTCACGAAAACAAGCTAATTGCTGCTCGAAATAAGACGTTTCTTGTTGATCCGCCGTCGCAAAATGTGTAAAAATACCTTCCATCACGACATCATCACGTTTTGCAATGGCCGCTTCTATTTCCTTCACAGCTTCCATCGAACGCAAGCCGAGCCTTCCCATACCCGTATCCACTTTCAAATGCACGTGTAACGGAAGTTCTGCGGTTTTCATTGTGGAAAACGCTGTGAGCCATTCTACATCAAACAGCGTAAGCGCAATGTTATTCTGTGCGGCCAGCGCTGCAAATTCCACCGAGACGGCGCCCATCACTAAAATAAAATCCTCGAATCCTGCCTCTCGAAGTGCCAGTGCCTCATCAAGAATCGCCACGCAAAAACCTTGGGCACCAGCCTCTTTCGCAATTTTAGCAACTTCCAACATCCCGTGTCCATAAGCATCGGCCTTCACTACAGCAAGTAAAGCAACATGATCTGGCAAATGGTTCTGTTCTTGCTTAATATTCGACGTAATTGCCGATCGGTCAATCTCCACCCATGTCGGGCGATGCCACCCTGTTACTGCCATTCCTTCCGCCCCCGATCCACTTCTTCAATAATGACCTGAGCCGCCGCACTCCGCCCAGTATGCGTAATACTCACAAAAACCCGCTCATCCAATCGTTTCGGTTTCGTTAAAATAGGCCGCCCATTCGGCAATGTCAAAATCTCTACATCCGTAAAGCTGAGCTCCTTGCCGAATCCCGTACCATTCGCTTTAGCATACGCTTCTTTCGCAGAAAACCGCCCCGCCAAAAATTCGACTTTCCGCGAACCGCTGTATTTCCCGAGTAAAGCCTGCTCCTCTTCCGTCAAAATACGCTCGACGAAACGCGGATTCTGCTCCAACACCTTCTGCACCCGGTCCAGATCAATCATATCTAATCCAACACCTTTTATCATTACCTCACCTGCTCCAAAAGTTTGCACGCCCCAAGCGCTGCGTCCTTCCCAGCTTGAATACAATCAGGAATCCCCACACCACGATAAGACATTCCCGCAAGAAAAATAGTCGGATGGCTTTGCTCCAGATCCTTCTCAACTAGCTCCAAACGTTCTTGATGCCCAACCGTATATTGTGGCATCGCCGCTTTCATCCGGCTTACTTCATAAAATAGCGGATCACCTTGCAATCCGATCATTTCCTTCAAATCCGCCTGAACCTTCTTCGCCATTTCTTCGTCCGATTGCTCAAGTAGCCCAACTTGTCCGGCTTTTCCAAGGAATCCACGAAGCAAAATTTTACCTGCAGGTACCATATGTGGCCATTTCTCGTGTACCCACGTACAAGCCGTTATAGTGTATTCCCCTGTTCTCGCCACTAAAAATCCCGTGCCTTCTGGGATTTCCGGCACGGCTTCCTTATCAAACGCAAGTGAGATTGTAGCTAGGCTCGTCATCGGTTGCGCCAACAGTGGCTTGATCGCAGGGGCATCTAATAACGACAACACAACATCATGCGTTGCGGCAATCACAATCGCGTCTGCCACAATTCTTTCTCCATTATCTAGGACAACCGTTGTATTCTCGATCGCCTTCACTTTTGTACTCGCGTGCAGTCGCTCTTTTGGCAAGGCGGCAACCAACGCATCTGTTAATGTCGACAAACCTCCCGCAAGCGTACGAAAAGCTCCCATTGTCTTCGCTGTTCCTGTCGTACTTATCGTTTCTGGTCGGTGACGCTTCAGGCCATACATTAAGCTCCGATGCTCTTTCGCCGTCTTCTCAAACTGCGGAAAAGTCGCGCGCAAACTCATCTCATAAATATTTCCCGCATAGATTCCTGCAAGTAACGGCTCAATCAAGCGCACAACCATCTCTTTTCCGAACCTGAATTCAAAGAAGTCGCCAATCGACTGATCTTCCTCCGTCACGCTAGCTTCTAGCATCAGCTCTTCTAGCGCTCGAATTTTCCCATCTGAGGTGAGTAAGTCACTTTCTAGGAGCGCTCGAATATCTGTCGGAATGCCCATCACAGAACCTTCTGGAATTGGATGAAGCGCTCCTTCGTGATAAATATAAGATTTTCCCGTCGCATTCGTAATGAGCTGATCACTGAGTCCTAACTCCTCAACAAGCGCCATCCCCGCCGGTTTACGCGCCAAAAAAGAATCCGGACCTTTCTCAATAATAAAACCGTCACGATGAACCGTATTGAATTTACCACCGAAATGATCATCCGCTTCAAAAAGCTGCCAATCCACGGCCTCTTCTTTTACCTGTTTATTAACGTGATAGGCAGCAGTCAATCCAGTCAATCCGCCACCGATAATTACGATCTTTTTCATTAGAATCCTTCTCTCTGTTTTAATGTTACTTATTGGATGGTTGATACCAACGATATAATTTGGTCGCATCTTGCCTAGCAATATAGCGGACATTCGCGTTCAAGTGAGTTTGTCCTGATTTTAGCAGTACCGAGAAATGCACAACATTCCCCTTCTCCATCCAGATGCTCTGGGAATGCGCCACAGATTGAATACGGCGCTTCAACATAAAATTGGTCTGCTTCGAAATAAACGCACGCCCCTGCATCACAAGTTCCGTTTCCGTCGTATAAAAACCGGTCGCACGATAAGCCCCATAAGCAATCCCCGCAAAAATCGGCACGAGCACTAAACTAAAAAGCCCCCACGGGAAGAAAAGAATGCTCACAATAAGTATGATCGGCAACGTCCAAATCAAATGAATAAAGAAAAATCGTCTCAAACTCGTTTTCGGTGCTCGTTCTAGCTGCTCCACTGGGAAATCGTAATCTTCTAAAAACTGCGGTAAAATTTCCAATGCCTTCGCTTTCTTCACGATTGGTAAGATCAAAATATCTCCAGAATGTTCTTTATCCCCAGAACTTCCCGCCGTCACAACCCGAACGGAAGCCAATTTCAGCATCTGACGCAGTGGGGATTCAATCAGTTTAACCGATTGGATACGTTCGAAAGATATCGATGTATGCTCACGTTGTAGCAGTCCCTTCTCGATTTCAATGTGATCATCAAACTTCATCAACTTGAATTGGAAATACTGGAATAGCGTCGTTACAATCGCAATTCCCCACAAAATCAGTAGCACAATCAAAATCACGATCACGATAATCAAGACTCCGTAATGCACAATCGTATTGAATTGCTCCTCCACGAAGTCTGTTGGAATCACATCACGAAATTGCTGTCCAAACGCCAATATAATTAAGAAAATCCCGAATACGCCACCCGACGTCACAGCCATCAGCAATAATTCCTTCACCTCTAACTGAAATGTTAATAATGGCTTTTCGTTTTTCTCAACCTCTATGGGAACCTGCTCCGTATCCAGCGGTTCGACAGGACCTTCCACGAGTTCGGCGATTTTGCCCGCGCGCAGATCTTTTAATTCTTGCGCAACGCTTGCAGGCACAGCGCTTAAATCAGCCTCCGCCTTCCCACCGCCCGCTGTCTCAATCAAAATTTGAACCACATGAAATGGCATGTAGAAAAACCATTGCTTCTGTTGCACCGTCTGAATCCGCTCATACGGAATAAAAATATTCTTCTTGAAGAACAGGCCGTATTTCACGCGAATGCCTTTATCATCCATGCGGTAGCGATATGTAAAATACTTAATCAAAGCCGGCGCTAAAAGCAGTACAATTAAAGCAATCACGAGAAGCGGATACATCCACCAAGACAAAATCCCTTTCCCACTTAAATTCCTAAAGAGTGTGAAAATAACGACGGCAATTGGAATAATACTCTGTCTAATGCTAACAATCAATTCTTTAATCAGCGCAATCGGATGCAGGCGTCTATCCTCATACATCTTCCTTCGCCACCTTTACAAGTTCTAAGATGTGGTGCCTCAACGCATCGGATTCCGCTGCACGCACGGCCTCAATTTTGTGCACAGTTGCCGCAGTAGAAATCGACACACTCACCAGTTTCTTTCGTCTAAGAAGCGGTCCTTGATCCGTCTCCACATGTTGCACACGAATCATCGGAATCAATACACGACTTTTGAAAATGATGCCGTGCTGAATCTCAATTTCGTCATGTCTAATCTGATAACTCCACCTAGCCCAACGGAATGGGACAACGACGAATAGCATGATAATAAAATATAAAAGCGTAACACCAAAACCAATCGCACTCCACCACAAAGAAACATCCATTGCGTAAAATAAGATAGTTAATCCAATTGATACCAATAAGAATAAAATCGCAGCAATTAAATTCTCCTGCCTCCACACCGTTTTGATTTCCTCTGGTAATTTCTGCGCTAAATTCTCAAGCTCCATGAAACGCCCTCCCTTTTCTTTTAATGATACTTGAAACAGCCTGAAAAATAAAGCTTTATCCCCTGCTTTTTTACACAGTGCTCAAGCAAAATTATACCCTTACTTCGTTGTTTCGTGTATACTTTAGTCCTTCATAAAACTTCTTACTCTTGTCGTTTTTCGTTCATAGTTTGTTCATTTTTAGCTTTTATAATGAAGTCAGGAAGGTGGTAGTAAACATGAAAAAACGATTTTATGGATTTTTATTAATGACACTTCTCTTTTCAACAACCCTACATATCCCTGCCAGCGCGGCAACAACGAGTCCTACTACTTCAACTGAAACAGCCGATGACTTCGTGGAAATGTTCGAAATAGCCAATTATACAGCAGCAAACCCATATATTTTAGTTTCCGGAAATACCGCAACCGTGATGTTTTCCACTGACGAAAATGCCAAAGTAAGCATCCGGGGTAGCGCCACTTACGTGAAAACGACCGATTACGCTATGGATCAAGAGTTGACGCTAAGCCGATTAAAAGAATCGAACCAGCTGATTTTAACCGTCACAACCGAAGCTGGCGTCAGCACTTCCTATCCCATAACGGTGAAAACAGAGCCAAAACCAAAGCATCAAGTTTTACCGAAAATCGCGGAAACATCGCTCAGTTCCTCAAGAAGAATCGATTCTTAGAGAAATCTCCCGCTATTTTCATTTTCACTTCACATTTTCCCTGTAGTATGGTTAGTAACAACTACTGGAGGGATTCTCACCTTGAAAAAGAAAATTGCATTCGGCGCCGTATGCTTCCTAGTCGCACTTGGAATTAGCATTTTGCTCACACAACCAGAAGTAAAAGATGCGGCCAGTAAACTAAAAACCAATTATATAGAAGCAACCACTGTAGAAGATGTAACAGATCCGTTGACTAGCCTACTCGACGGACAAAAAGATTGGTTTGTCGAAAAACTAGGCGGATCATAAAAAAAGCATGATAACAGTCGCGTAAAATCGACTTGTCATCATGCTTTTTTGTGGCTTAATTAATCATTTTCTTGAAATCCACTCGCTTATTGATGTAGTACATAATCGGCGCACCGACTGCCAACACGATGAATTCGCTGATGGCAACTGTTAGCCATGTGTATAGGAACGGAAAATCTAATACCAACATTAATTCCCATGCCACCAAAAATGATGTAATTGAGAAAACAATGGTAGTTAGTACCATCCTGATTTTCACATTAGTCACAAAGCGATTCAAAAAAATAAGTATCCCAAGCGAAATCACCGACTGCCCCACGCCAAATACCAAATCATACCACCCGAGCGGTGAGAAGAAGTTAGCAATGAAGACACCGATCACAACTCCAAAAAAGTACTTTTTATCAAATACGATTAAATGGTTGAACATCTCGGACAGCCGAAATTGAATATTCGTGAATCCGAAAGGTGCTACAACCATAGTCACGACAACATAAAGCGCCGCAACGATCGCATTTATCGTTAACGTTTTTATTTTCATTTCTTAATTTACTCCCTTAGTTTTTTTACGTAGGATGGTTTCGAACTACGTTTTCTTCTTCATGTTACCTCAAAAGCCTTGCTACATCAAGTACTATTTCATTTAAATCTTCTTTCTTGCAAAGTAAACGGTTTCTTATAAAAAATACTTGCTTTTTTTCGCAAATGGGTGTAAATTCAATTATAGACTTTATTTATCCACGATGATAAAGGTTCTTTTTCAGCTTTATCAGGGATAATAAATATCCACAATGAAATCGAGGTGAAATTTGATGCAACTGACAAAAGGCGTGGAGCAGGCGATCTGCATTATCGTGCTACTCTCCACACAAGACACCCACAATCCGCTGGCATCGGATACGATCAGTGAGCATTTGCAAGTATCCCCTTCTTATTTAAAGAAGATTATGCGCAAACTTGTCGTCCAGAACATCATTCGCTCTGTGCCTGGCAATAACGGTGGTTTTTCACTTGCGAAAAGTCCTGAAAAAATCACCTTGCTAGAAGTCGTGGAATCGATGGAAGGCGAAATATCGATCTATCCAGATACAGGCTTAATCAACAAGGTTTTCCGCGATGGCGCACACACTTCTAAAGGGGAAGCAGTGTTACATGACGTTTTTAATGGCGCAAACGAGCTTATCCGAGACTACTTATCGAAGCAAACAGCCGCAGACTTACTGAAACGTACCATGGAGCAGCCCGAAATACCGGTACTTAATTGGAATATCACAAATCTAAGCAATCAAAATGAGAAAGAGTGAGTTTTATGAATATGTTAAAACAAGAATGGAAACGACTTTTAAACAACAAAATACTGCTGATCGCGTCCATCGTGATTTTATTTATCCCTATTTTATACGGCGGTGTTTTCCTTAAATCCGTGTGGGATCCGTACGGTAAAACCAGCCAGCTCCCCGTCGCTGTTGTCAATCAAGATCAGGCGGCCGACTATGAAGGCCAAACGCTTGATGTCGGTAACGAACTCGTCGGTGAACTGAAGAAAAATAATGACCTTGGTTGGAATTTCACAGATTCAAAGACGGCTGAACAAGGACTAAAAGACGGCAAGTACTACATGGTCATCACGATTCCCAAAGACTTTTCCAAAAATGCTTCAACCGTTCTTGATACGACACCCAAAAAAATGAACCTTTCTTATGAAATCAATCCCGCACAAAATTATATCGGAGAAGTCGTGACTGGCCAAGGCGCTTCCGCAGTCAACGCCAAAATCTCCAAAAAAGTAACGGAAAGCTATGCGAAAGCCATTTTTTCACAGATTTCTAAAGTTGGCGATGGTTTCCAAACAGCCGCAGACGGTTCTAAGAAACTCGACCACGGCACGATTCAATTAAAAGATGGTAGCAAAACATTGACATCCAAGCTTAACGAACTAGCATCAAGCACACCGAAACTCGCAGACGGTGTCACAAAACTGGATAACGGTGCCGTGAAACTAAACGTCGGTTTGGAAAAATATACAACAGGCGCTTCTGGCTTGCAATCTGGGCTAACAAAAATCGAAAGCGGTACATCACAACTTGCTCAAAACTCACCCGCACTTGTCGCAGGAAGCAATAAACTCGCAGACGGATTAAACACACTAAACGGCAAAACAGCTACACTCGCCGCGAAAGTACCCGAACTAAACAACGGCCAACAACAATTAAACAATGGCTTAAAACAACTACAAGTCGGTAGCAACAAACTAAACGCTGGCTTAAAAACATTAAATAATGGGCTTCCATCCGACGACCAAGTGAAACAACTTTCTAGCGGATTAACGGCGATGCAATCTGGAATCGCACAAATCAACAGCCAACTAAATAACGGTGCAGACACGAACGCAATGCTTACAAATATCACCAAACAAATGACAACCATGTCCACCGCACTAAAAGACCTAGGCGCAACAATTCAAACAAACGGCAAGGGCACAACAACCGCGATCACAAACACGAACGCCTTTAAAAACCTAACACCCGCCGAACAAAAAGAAATGGCAGACGCACTAAACACAGAATTAACACAACAAGCAACCAAACAAGCACAAATCGCAACGCAGCTGGGCACTAGTTTGACAAGCACCGCAACGACTTTACAAGAAGATTTAAAACCCATTGCCACTCAGATGGGCGACTTAAAAACAGCGATCAATACCCTCCACACGAACGCGGCGAAACTTTTACCAGCAACGAAGACAGCGGTCCATGGTTTTTCAGCTATCCAAACGGGTACAGATAGTCTGTTAGCTGGTTCCAATCAATTAACGGCGGGTATCACACAATTAACAACTGGTAGCAATCAACTTGCCGCAGGTACGTCGCAGCTAACGAATAGCATTCCAGCACTCGTTGGTGGCGTTTCCCAACTCGCAGATGGTTCTACAGACTTAAATAACGGGATCACAACATACACAAATGGCGTTGGCGACGTGCATAACGGTATTAGCCAAGCATCTGTTGGTGCAAGCAAATTAGCACAAAACAGCCCAGCTCTACTAGACGGCTCTAGTGCACTCGCAAATGGTACAAATCAGCTGGCAGCACAAGTTCCAGGACTCATAGATGGCACTGGCAAACTAGCAGCAGGATCAACCAAACTCGGAACAGGTCTTGCCACTCTAAGTGATGGCACAGGCGAACTCGCAACGAAACTAAAAGATGGCGCTACAGAAGTTGGCAAAATTGACCCATCATCTAAAACCTACGACATGATCGCACAACCAACCGATTTAACCGAGAAAAAACTAAGCAACGTACCAAACTACGGTCACGGTTTAGCACCATATGTCCTATCCCTTGGTCTTTATGTCGGCGCATTGGTATTCAACTTTATCTTCCCAATCCGCCGTCCATCGATGACACCAACATCTGGCGTCTCATGGTGGTTAAGTAAATTCTCGATTGGCTTCGTTGCAGCAGTCTTGCAAGCCTTAATCCTTGATTTCGTCATGCTGGTATTAGGTCTTGATGTCGCGCATATGGGAGACTTTTTCCTAATCTCCATTTTGACATCACTCACCTTTATGTTCCTCGTGATGCTCCTTGCCACAGCATTCGGAAATCCCGGCCGTTTCGTCGCCATGGTTATTCTCGTATTACAACTCGGCGCAAGCGGTGGTACCTTCCCAATGCCACTTACAGACGGATTCTTCAATGCGATTAATCCATATCTACCGATGACACACACCGTTTACGGCTTCCGTCAAGCGATCTCATCAGGACTGGGAAATCACCTTTTCGTTGTCAGCGCATGGATTCTAGTAGGCTTGATCATTCTCTTCAACGCCCTACTCATCCTGACACTCTCCATTAGAAAAAACAAACGATTTCCAGTGACAACATTACAAGAACAAACCGTATAACTCGAAATACCGCGAAAACCTGGCTATCCAAAGCTCTAGATTTCGCGGTATTTTTTTGCAAATAGCGTTTTTTCTTGCCTTAGTGCTAACTCCAATGTTTATAATGAAGGGACAACACAATATGGAGGTGAACAAAGATGAATATCAAACAAGCGGCGGACATGTTTGAGCTAACCGTTGATACGTTGCGTTATTACGAACGAGTTGGTGTTATTCCACCCGTTCATCGCAATTCGAGTGGCTACCGGGATTATGCAACAGGCGATTTAAACTGGATTTACCTTGCGAAAAATTTGCGAAAAGCTGGTCTTTCCGTGGAATCTCTCATCGAGTTTGCGACGCTCGCTCAACTGCGAGAAACACAAAATGTCGAGGAGGCACAAAAACAAGTTTTGCGAGATCAGCTGAAAGAACTCGACGATAAACTAGCAGAAATGAACCAAGTACGCAATTTACTAGTCTATAAAATCGAAACATACGACGAACATATCGCAAAATTTAAGACGGGTAAAATGAACGCGGAAAACGTCGAAAAACTCTGGGAACGAAAACATGATTGAATGACTTGCTATGGAGCCAACTTCAAGGTTTATAGTTAGAATTGAGAATATCAATAAAATCTAGGAGGATATATACATGAAAACTGTCACATTAAACAATGGCGTCGAAATACCGATTTTAGGATTTGGGACGTTTCAAATCACGGATCCAGAGCAAGCAGAAACAGCTGTGCAGGAGGCGCTCAAAGCTGGTTATCGCCATATTGACACCGCACAGAGCTACATGAACGAAGAAGCGGTCGGCCGTGGCCTAGCTAAATCTGGCGTCGCACGCAAAGAGTTATTTATCACGACGAAAATTTGGGTCGAAAACGCTAGCTATGATGGTGTGTTAGCGTCATTTGAACGTTCACTGAAACGCCTTGACCTAGACTATGTTGATTTACTATTGATTCACCAACCGTACGGCGATATTTACGGTGCTTGGCGTGCTATGGAAGCGTTGCAAGAGCAAGGAAAAATCCGGGCGATCGGTATATCCAATTTTGCAGTGGACAGAGCTGTGGACTTAGCTGTATTCAACACAGTTACACCGCAAGTCAATCAAATTGAAATCAATCCATTCCAACAACAAACAGCAAACATCGCCGCGCTAAAAGCAGAAGGCATCATGCCAGAAGCTTGGGCACCATTCGCGGAAGGTAAAAATGATATCTTCCACAACCCAACCCTCGTCAAAATCGGAGGGAAATACAACAAATCCGTCGCACAAGTGATTACTCGCTGGTTGGTGGAGCAAGGGGTCATCGTATTGGCGAAGTCGGTGCAACCTGAACGAATGCAGGAAAACCTTGATGTGTTTGATTTTGAATTAACGGATGATGATAAGAAGGAAATCACAATGTTAAACGAGGGAGAAAGCCAATTCTTCTCTCACGCTGACCCAGAAATGATTCGCTGGATGGCCAGCCGGACAATGCATGTATAGTTTGAAACAATAAAAAAGCTCCGAATCAGTCTATACAACTAATTCGGAGCTTTTGGTTTACTTATTATTTAGCGCTGCCGCCTTTGTTTCCGCCGCCAGAACCTTTGCGTTCGTTACTGTAACGACGTCCGCCGCCGCCAGATCCGCCTTTGCCGCTTCCGCCGCGATAACCGCCGCCACCGCCTTTGCGATCTCCACCGCCAGAGCCACCACGATAGCCGCCTTTACCGCCTCCGCGATAGCCGCCGCCGCCACCTTTGCCTTTACCGCCTCCGCCTTTTCCTCCACGATGAGGTAATGGGCGTTCTTCGGAAATATGGACTGGTGTTTGGTCTGGTTCTTTCGATAACAGCTTCAACATTGCTGCTGCGATATCTGTTGGATCGTATTCTTCAAGTAATTTCGTTGCTACTACTTTATAGTCAGCTAGGCTGTCTTCGCGAACGATATCGCTAATTTTTTCAGTAGCTACGCGCAATTGACCTTCGAATGCTTCGTCCCATGTTGGTGGTTGAAGAGGTGTCATGCGTTTTTTCGTTGTATCTTCCACGATCTTTAGGTAACCCATTTCACGCGGTGATACGAATGTTACTGCCATACCTTCTTTACCGGCACGACCAGTACGTCCAACACGATGGACATAAGACTCTGGATCTTGTGGAATATCGAAGTTATAAACATGTGTTACACCAGAAATATCTAGACCACGTGCTGCTACGTCTGTGGCAACAAGGATATCGATTTTTCCTTCTTTAAACTTACGCAATACGCTCATACGTTTCGCTTGCGTCAAATCACCATGAATACCTTCTGCAACATAGCCACGCATGTCAAGCGCGCGAGATACTTCGTCAACACGGCGTTTTGTACGACCAAATACGATCGCAAGTTCAGGTGCTTGTACATCTAAAAGTCTAGAAAGCACATCGAATTTCTCTCTTTCGTTTACTTTCACGAAGAATTGCTCGATTAGTAGAGCTGTCATTTCTTTTGTTTTTACTTGTACCAATTCCGGGTTTTTCATGAAACGTTCTGCGATGCGTTGGATTGGTTTTGGCATTGTTGCTGAGAATAGCAATGTTTGGCGCTCATCTGGAACTGTTTTTAGGATCGACTCGATATCATCGATGAATCCCATGTTTAGCATTTCATCCGCTTCATCCAATACTAATGTTTCCACATTTTCTAGGCGCAACGTTTTACGGTTGATATGATCTAGAATACGTCCTGGCGTACCAACAACGATTTGTGGATTTTTCTTCAATGAACGGATTTGACGGCTGATGTCAGAACCACCGTATACTGCTAAAACATGAAGGCGTTTGTCAGATGCTAAACGATATAGCTCCTCTGAAACCTGGATTGCAAGCTCCCGTGTTGGAGCGATAATTAGCGATTGTACACCTTGCTTCTTCGCATCAATTTTGTTGATAAGTGGCAAACCAAAAGCTGCCGTCTTACCTGTACCTGTTTGTGCTTGTCCAATAATGTCTTTACCTAAAAGACCTAGTGGAATTGTTTTTTCTTGGATTGGGGTAGCTTCCTCAAATCCCATTCTGTTTACTGATTTAACAATTAGCGGATCTAAACCGAACTCCGAAAACTTTGTCAATGTCATTTCTCCTTTAAAAATAAGTTTTTTTGGGAGAGCACTTTCTCATCTTCATCATCTTTACTCATCGTTTTAATTCATCTGGTTAATGCAGCTCGTTGTTCTTCATATCTTTGAAAATAACGCCCGCATATTTCATTTTTCTGCAATAGAAAAGCTTGGATAAACCAAGCATATGATTCACGACATAATGGAGGCTGGGAGCAAACATCAACGCCGACAAGCGATCGATTCAGTCCACAGTCTCTTACGCAAAAAATAAAAAAGCCCTCTAATAATAATGTAGGCTTATCGTAAAAACCTAATTAACTTCCACAAATCATCATAACATGAATCCCTTGTGTTTTCAATGATTTAACTTGGATTAGGTGAATTATTTTTAGTAGATGAAGATGGTGGCGTTTCCATCTATTCTCATCGCAAACATTATGAAAAGAAGATATAACACCTTAAAATTAAGGAATCATATCCTCTTGTCGCCTATTATCCTTTCTTTGCAAAAACATCCGCCACTTTTAATGCCATTCGAGCCGCTTTTCGTTCAGTTGTGCGTTTATAGTAATCTGCTTCTTTTCCTTTTTCCTGTAACTGAATAGTTGTTTCTGCTAGTCTTTTTGACTTTATTTGCAATTGTTTTTCTTGCTCATTTATTTTTTGCTCTGCAGTTGCCAATTTCCGTCGCTCTTCTTGTAACCTTTGTTGCTCTTCACTCACATTTTTTTTGAGCATCCCAATCTGTTGTTCACGCTTGTTGATTTCGAGATTCACTTTGCTTGTAGCCCGCTCCTTAACAATTTCAGTAGCTTTATTTAAACGATCAATGATAACATCTGAACGACACGCAGTTATTGGTAAAACCCCTGTTGGAAAATCTACGTTAGCCAACAATTGATCTAGCGGTGCATCTTTACGGTTTTTATCAGTTGTATAAATATGTGGAATTTCATTATAGTTTAAAAAATCCAAATATGTGTCAAAGTTCCTAGTCTGGACTGTTTCTGCGGAGTACAGATCTATTTTTTCAAGCAGCTCCTCCAGATTGTTATACCCTGCTAATTCTTCAGCAACAATGTGTGGCAATTTATGATATGCCGCTAGTTCACGCATCCGCGCATCTTGAACAAAGGAGATATTTGGTGTTCCTGTGATGGTCGCGATAACATTTCCATGTAGCCTAGAACCAATAGTGAAGCTGGTTTGCCTCATCTCATCAAGCCACGCTTGCATACTTGTGAAATATTTCACCTTTCCCTCTTTATAATAATTGGACTTGATATCTGTTGGATAATTAGGAATTTCACTAACAACCTTTGGCCCACCTGCATAGGTCAAAAATAGTTCGTCGTATAATTGCGGTATAAAATTATAATTATTATATTGTGCTGTCACTTTGTTTAAGAAATCAATAGAACTCTCTAAAGCTACAGGGGAAGCATTAATTGCAATTGGAGAGTTTTTGTGCAAATTAAGCGGCCTAATTTTCAGCTCTCTACCAAATGTATAAAGTGAAGGGCAACCAATGACACGATGATCGACGCCTTCTTTAAAGCCCAGCTTTGTTAAATAATCAGCAGTAATACTCCCCCTCAGACCGATTTGCCCAGATTTCTCCAAGACTGCGCTTACAAATGCTTTTACATCCTCATCAAAAATAAAACCTTTTCCAAGTTGCGCTTCATATGGCGCTCTTAGCCCAACTCCAATCACATATACCGGAATCTTCAAACGTTTAATTAACTGCGTATACGCCCGCAACATCCACCGAAAATCCTCACGAAATGCATCTGCAAGTGGAATAATATACGCGTCATATGTATCATTTATTCCATCTGCTAAATTAGGATTGGCGAAGTACCCGTCGGAGAATAATTCCACATCATCTTGCCATAATGTTCGGAAAATACTGTATTGGTATGCCAAGTTTCCATTATTATAACCTGTGCGATCTTTCGTGAGTATCTCTTCAGCTGAAAAGGCGTCTATTGGCCGCATCCCACTGCGAACTAATATTTTTTTCACTACTATACACATCCCTTTATTTGTCATTCACAATGAGTATAGCAGTTAGAAAAAAATAGCGCAATCATGAAGCTTTTTACACGGAAATTAAGTATAATCATAGAGAAGAAAAACAATGGCATAGATTTTAATTTGGAGAAGCTCAAGAGACCACCCAACAGCGCAATAGTCTTTCATAGTTTCCTGAAAAAATGATATGTGTATACCTTATGATTGAAAATCAATCATTGTATTTTTAAATCTTTGTATACATACAACATTAAAAATACAAAACTAATACAAAAAAAGATAATAGGAATAGCCATTAAACCAGTATTAAACACACCTTGGTATGCATCACCATCCAGAAGCCCTCCTTGAATAGCAACTTTCTTTATAAAATTAATAACTTGAACAACAAACACTAAAATCAGACCTATAATTCCACTGACATAAAAATATTTAAAATACATAGCTACCCCCTTATATGGACTAAAAAATGAATTACCCAACTTTTACAATAATTCTTGTAGGAACAAAGATTAAATCAGCTAATTAAACCCTCTCCTACACTAAAGAGTCTATCCGAAGACTACTAGAAAAGCAAGCCCGTTCTAATTAAACATAAACCTTTATTCGTGCAATAATATTAGTATAGATAAAGGTCTTGAAATTGGATTCCTATCTAACCTCAAGACCCTCCTCACTATATACCTGGATTAACTAATTCAGAGACTACATCCTTCAACCCCATCCCATAAGACCCCTTCACCATGATATACTCCTCGCCCGTCACCTGATCCAACAGCGCGGCTTGCAAATCGGCTTTTTCGCGGAAGTAATACACATTTTCTGCACCGATATTCTTTGCAGCTGCTTTTGTGAAGGCTTCGATGTGGGTTCCATATGCAAACACGGCATCCACGCTTCCTTTTGTGATCTTGCTTCCGGCTTCAGCGTGGAACTTATCAGCATCATCGCCAAGCTCTAACATATCGGCCACCACAACAAATTTCTTTTTGCCGGGGGCTTCTAAGTTCATGAAAGTTTTTAAAACGGCAGTCAATGCGGTTGGGCTTGAGTTGTAAGCGTCGTTTAGGATGTCACTGCCTTTTGCACCAACAAGCCATTCGAGGCGGCTATTCGAGCGTTCCATATTTGCCAGAGCTTCTTTTACTTCGATTGGCGTGATCTCAAGTTCGCGCGCGGCTAACATCGCGGCCATCGTGTTAAAGACGTTATGCTCGCCAACGATCGGAACGAAAATTTCTGTCTCCGGCGCAAAATTGGTCGTGAAGGTCGTGCCTTCCATTTCGGTCTGCATTGTCTCTGGGCGAAGATCACCAGTCATGCCAAATGTCGCGGTTCTGTACGCATTCGTTACGAGCGGCGTCAATAACGGTTCATCGCTCGGATAAATCAGTAAACTTTCCGGCACCAAACCTTGCGTTATTTCCATTTTGGCATTGGCAATTTCAGCTCTAGAACCGAGGTGTTCTAAGTGCGCCTCACCAACATTTGTAATGATCGCCAAGTCTGGCTCCACAATCTTCGTTAAGGTCTCGATTTCGTGGCGATGATTCATCCCCATTTCAAGAACCGCAACCTCCGTATCCTCAGGCATCGTCAAAATCGTGTACGGCAAGCCGATATGATTATTAAAATTACCACCTGTTTTATGGACACGGTATTTCACCGAAGCAATCGCTGCCATGATATCTTTCGTCGTCGTTTTTCCGTTACTTCCGGTAATTGCGATTGTTTTCGGAGCAACTTGTTTCAGATAGGCTTGTGCGAGCTGTTGTAATGCGATGAGCGTATCTTCTACCATCAAAATCGGGACGCCGATCGGTGGGTTCGGGCTACCCTTTTGCCATAAAGCTGCTGCCGCTCCTGCCGCGTGTGCCTGCACTACGAAAGCATGACCGTCACGGGATTCACCAACAAACGGGACAAACAGATCTCCATCCTTTATTTGGCGTGTATCAAAGCAAACACCTGTGATCGCAATGTCTTTCCACGCCTCTATGTCATTTATAACCGGTATCATTTCTGCAATTTCTCCAACTGTTCTTTTCAAAATATTACTCCTTCCAAAATTCCGACAAAAAAGCAGCCCGTGTTTGGCACTGCTTTCCCGTCATGATTAGTCTTCTAATGTATATTTTAAACTATTTTTTGCGGTATGTCGTTCTTTAGCAAGTTCGACGAGTTTGATAATTAAATCAGCATACGGCAAACCACTTTCTTGCCATAGTAACGGATACATGCTAAATGGCGTGAAACCTGGCATCGTATTTACTTCATTTAGGAAAATCTGATTATCTTTCGTAACAAAGAAGTCCGCACGCACAAGACCACTACAGTCGAGCCCTAGGAAAGCGCGCTTCGCATAATCCACAAGCTGCTCGTAAATCCCCGCATCGAGCTCAGCTGGAATGGCCATCACCGTATCATTATCCTGATATTTCGCCTTATAGTCATAAAATACAGCTACTTCGCCTTTGGGGATAATTTCACCAGCCACGGAGCATTCCGGTGTATCATTTCCAAGTACCGCAACCTCAATTTCACGGGCTACGACGCCTTGCTCCACCACGATTCGGCGATCATAACGTAGCGCCTCCACCATAGCAGCAATCAGTGATTCCCGATCCGTTGCTTTACTGATTCCCACACTCGAGCCAAGATTTGCAGGCTTCACAAAGACAGGGTAAACAAGTTCTGCCTCCACTTTTGCAATCATCTCGGTTTGCTTTTCTTGCCAGTCAATGGCGCGTATAGACACATCCGCAACTTGCGGAATACCAGCATCCGCGAACACCATTTTCATCACGATCTTGTCCATCGCAGCGGCCGACGCTAGAACACCAGCCCCGACATATGGTAAGTTCAGAACTTCGAGCAAACCTTGCACCGTCCCGTCCTCACCGTTAGGACCATGCAGCAACGGAAAAACAACCAATTGCTCCGCGTCGCCATCCTCCCGAATAGAGGCCGGACTAATCGCTAAACCATGAGAAGCCGTATCCTTATCTTGCGTCAATTTCAAGCCATCGCGCTGTTCAAAACGAAGCTGCTCGACAAAATCCATTTTTTGCGTCAAAGCTGGGCCTTGCACCCAGTCACCATCATTCGTTATGTAAATCGGTTTAACCTCAAATTTATCAAAAGACAAAGCATTAATGACTGAAAAAGCCGTTTGCAAAGAAATCTCATGTTCCGCGGATTTCCCACCATAAAGCAATACTAATTTTGTTTTCATCGTACCCCTCCGTTATCCTACCTAAATCAATACAATCTATTTTAACACGTTTTCCCCCGAATGAAAGCAAAACACAAAAAAAGCACCTCATTATTTTTAAGATGCCAAAAATCATGCCAAAATCACAAACACGATTTACAGAATACATGAAATAGCCGCCAAACTCTAGCGGAGTGCTGAATGCTTAGATGCTAGGCAAAGCCGAGCACCGAAGCGGAGCGTAAGATTTGTACGTGAGCATCGGAGCACAGGCTTTAACGACGCAGATAAATCCGTGACAAAAAATAGGACAAAATCACAAACATGATTTACAGAATACATGAAATAGCCGCCAAAATCTAGCGGAGCGCTGAATGCTTAGATGCTAGGCAAAGCCGAGCACCGAAGCGGAGCGTACGATTTGTACGTGAGCATCGGAGCACAGGCTTTAACGACGCAGATAAATCCGTGACAAAAAATAGGACAAAATCACAAACATGATTTACAGAATACATGAAACAGCCGCCAAACCCTAGCGGAGTGCTGAATGCTTAGATGCTAGGCAAAGCCGAGCACCGAAGCGGAGCGTACGATTTGTACGTGAGCATCGGAGCACAGGCTTTAACGACGCAGATGAGCGTTCAGCGCTCCGCTAGGCGCCAGAAGTGAGTTTGAGGCCAATAACCCCCGCCAAAATCATCGCGATAAATAGTAATTTTAAGACGCTCTTCTTCTCCTTAAACAAGATCATCCCCATAACAACCGATCCAACCGCTCCAATTCCAGTCCAGATAGCATAGCCGGTCCCAATCGGAATAGTTTTCAACGACAAGGACAATAAGAAGAAACTAGCAGTCATAAAAAGGACTGTTAGCAGTGAGAATTTTAGTTTTTTGAATCCTTCAGAGAGTTTCATCATCACGACAAAAACCATTTCACATAATCCTGCTACTAATAAAAATATCCAAGCCATCATGCATCACCCGCCTTTTCATCCGATTTTGCACCGCTATCGACCAACTTCAAACCGATAATCCCGCAAATCAGTACTGCGAGCGAAACAATTTTCCAAATACCTGTTGATTCATTCAAAAATAGCATCCCGATAATCGCTGTTCCAGCCGCGCCAATTCCCGTAAACACCGCGTATGCTGTGCCAATTGGAATTTTGCGCATCGCTCTTGCGAATAAATAGAAACTAACAATCAAAAACGCAACCGTTAATAAACTCCACCCTAACCTACTAAAGCCATGTGCTTCTTTTAAACCGAACGCCCAAACGATTTCAGACAACCCAGCGAGCACTAAATAAATCCATGCCATCACTTTTTCCTCCTAAATTTATCGGGCTGTCCCAAAATTGCTGAAAATACGGCTAACCGCATCCGAAAGGCCATCCTCTCTGCTCGTTCCTACAAAAGCGCCGCCAACGCTTCCCACGCAGCATCGCGTCGTTTCGCGAAATCTGCCGCGCTATAAATCTCATGTTCCAAACTGAGGCCATCTAGTAAACAATAAAATACATAAATCCATTTTTCCTTCTGCGCCTCATCTAACTTCCTTAGTAGAATGTTCCCAATGGATTCCGAGGTCAGCGCTTCATACGTTGTCATCTCTTCCCTCATTTGTGTCGCGAGTGATTGCGGTGGAAAAAAGATGGCGCGCTGAAAAAAACGCTTTACTTCTGGATCACTGTTGAAATCGGTGACCTTGTAGAAAAAAGCGTGTAGCTCGTCTTCCACCGTTGCATGTGTTTCTTGTGCGATCTCTCCAAGCACAACCAACTCATGTCGCATCACATCGCGATAAATTTCCAAAAACAAGGCTTCTTTCGAGGCAAAATGGGCGTAAATGGATGGCGTCTTAATCCCAACAGCCTTCGCTATTTCGGATAAGGCTGTGCCATCGTATCCCTGCTCCGCAAAAAGTGGTAATGCGGCTTCTTTCAATCGTTGACCCGACATAAAAACTTCTCCTAACTAACGATCATTAGTTTCATTCTATCAAAAAAATCACAAAACGTAAAGCCTTATGTTTCGTGATTTTCTTGATATCTTCCAATTAGCCGTCAATAACCGACCATTCATTTTGTCTCATATCATAAATCAAGTGCGCGACCACGTGTTCATACGCGATTAATTCATTGGAACGCAACAACTCTTGCATATCATCTTTGAGATTCAAACCAATGGGCACTTCGATCTGATTGCGCGACTTCACGGCGTCGTCAAAAGAGATACATGCGCCCTCACGGAAATAACTGGCAAACTTCTTAAGCAACTCCACTGGAATATCTGCAATTTTTTTACGTTTGATGAACGGCAGAACGATTTTTTCCGTTGTCATTTGCATCATATTTTTCCAAATTGCGTAACCTAATACATTATAAAACTGGTCTAGATTGCGATAGTAGACTTTGTTGTAGCGACCGTCATTTTTTGTCAAATATACAAAATTATTCTGTAACTTGTAATAAAATGGTGAGCGTAAGTGTCTACCGGTATGCGCCAAATAAAGTAATTCTGCCACTTCTTGTGCTGTCAGCTGATTCACTAGATCCGTTTCCTCAAAATCAATCCAACAAAAATCACCATATTGCGTCACTGGTGCTTTGATAAGCTCCGGTAAATCCTTAACATCAGTATAATGAAACGATGTATGCGCATTGAAAGAAGCTTCTGGAAACTGGTGTTTTAGCAATAACATATTTTGCGGTGGTGTCATCACACCATTCATAAAGTCACAGAAAGTAATACCGCTCGTTACAACATTATTTATCACATTGTCCATGTGTACATAAATCGTCTGCTGCTTCAATATCTCTTTTTTCATTGCCCTACTCACCCAATTCCTCTCTTATCTCACACATCTCTATTCTTATCATACAACACTTAGCCCTAATTGTATGTGTCAATTGATTCAAATCTTAGTTACTAATTCATGACAAAATGAGCTTTTATTGTATTAATCTGTATTATTTATACTATTTAGAGTTTTTTTGCCGGCAAATTTTATAATAAAAAACATCGATACCTGTTGATATCGATGCGAAAGATGTGTCTTATGTAGTTTTAACGTACGCCTAGCTTCACAATGTTTAAATGATTTTTTTGCAAATTGCGCCAGATGTCGTTTCTTGATTTCGTCTTCTCTACAAAAATACCTTTTTTCTCTAATTGTTGGATTACTTTATTCAATACATCTTTATTTTCTTGCAAATGGTATCACTCCAATCGCTTTTCAAAAACTATCCCGCTTGTTATTTTCTCTATAGGTTCACTTTAACACAAAACGCTTGACAAAAACAGTCCTTTTTCAAAAAAATATAAGGTATTTACGAATTATTTTTTATATTTGCGTCTTGAAAACGGTTTAAAGACGAATAATGCGGCGAATAGATGCGTTTTTAACGAACTTTTGTTATAATTGGCTGAAACAGGAGGTATGATAAGAAATGGCGAACTCACATGCAAAGAAACAGCGATTAAAACGTATCCGCGAAGGTAGGCTCGATCCGACAATGCATCGGAGCGCTTTTGCAACACTTGATTTACGGACAAAACGAACGAAGACAAAACGAGAGAAACAGGATCAACAAAAATACAAGCCATTTTATCCGAAGGACGGACAAGATGGCTTGTATTTTTTGAGTTACAGTACTTTTTCTAAGAAACTGATCGTTCGTTCGTGTTTCGGCGTATCGAATACTTGCTCTGGTGTGCCTTCTTCGACGATATAGCCGCCGTCCATGAAGATAACTCGATCGCCTACTTCTTTGGCAAAGCCCATCTCATGTGTCACGACCATCATCGTCATGCCTTCTTTGGCCAAATCCTTCATAACGCCAAGCACTTCGCCAACCATTTCTGGATCGAGCGCGGAAGTCGGTTCATCAAATAGCATGATATCAGGATTCATTGCGAGTGCTCGGGCAATCGCGACACGCTGTTTTTGACCACCGGATAGTTGGCTTGGAAACGCATCTGCTTTATCTGCGAGTCCGACACGTGTGAGGAGTGCGAGGGCCGCCTTGCGCGCTTCTTCCTTCGATTGTTTGCTAAGCTCTGTCGGTGCTAACATGATATTTTTAAGAACGGACATGTGTGGAAATAGGTTAAAATGTTGAAAAACCATGCCGATATTTTCGCGTACTTTATTGATGTCCGTTTTTTTATCGGTAATGTTGAAATCATCGACGATAACAGAGCCAGCCGTGATTTCCTCCAAGTGATTCATACAGCGCAAGAACGTACTTTTGCCGGAACCAGATGGGCCGATAACGCAGACTACTTCGCCTTCTGCCACTTCTAAATTGATTCCTTTTAAAACTTCATTGGTGCCAAAACTTTTCTTTAAATCTGTTACTTTTAGTTTAGTCATTATTGACCCTCCGTTCCATCACGTTGGATAGTTTCGTTAATGCCGTGATAACGATCAAGTACATGATTGCGACGATCAACCAAATGGTGGATGACTCAAATGTACGGGCGATGATGATTTTACCGGATTGTGTCAACTCGACAAGGCCGATGACGCTCATAATGGATGTATCTTTTAGTGTGATGACAAATTGGTTGATGAAAGACGGGATCATGACGCGAATCGCTTGTGGCAGAATGATTTTGATCATCGTTTTGCCATATGGTAGTCCGAGCGAGCGCCCTGCCTCCATTTGACCTTTATCGACTGCCTGGATTCCACCGCGGATAATCTCCGTAATATAGGCACCGGCGTTCAAGCTAAGCGTGATAACAGCCGCGACTGTGGCATCCATTTTGAAGCCCAACGCCTCTGGAATCCCGAAATAGATAAAGAACGCGAGAACGATCAGCGGGATACCTCGGAAAATGTCGACGTAAACCGTAGCAATTCCTCGTAAAAATTTGTTGCGACTCACTTTCAAAAATCCGAAAACAAGGCCTAAAACAGCTGCAAAAATAAGAGAAATAAGTGTTAATTTAATTGTATACCATAGACCTAACAGTAAGGCTGGTGCGCTTTCTATTAGCAGATCCCAAAATGATTTCTGCTGCACGTCACTACCGATATACGTATTAATAATCTCTTGATATTCACCGCTTGCTTTGATGTTGATAAGCCCAGCGTTGAATTTTTTTAGTAGCTCCTGATTCTTCCCTTTGTTCACGGCAAATCCATAGGAATTTCCTTTTTCTTTCTCGGTTACAATATCCAGACCGTTGCCTTGTTTCACACCGTAAGCAAGGACGGGATAGTCGTCAAAACATGCAGCGGAATTGCCTGTTCTAACATCGGCGTACATACTCGCGGAATCATCAAACGGCACGAGTGTATAGCCATATTTAGCTTTGTTAGCTTCTGCAAACGCGTAACCTTCCGTACCTGTTTTAACAGCAACTTTTTTACCTCGTAAATCTTCGTATGACTTGATGGTATCGTCGCCTTTTTTGATGGCCATAACAATTCCTGATTCGAAGTATGGATCAGAAAAATCAAATTTTTGCTTGCGTTCGTCGGTGATGCTCATACCGGCAATAACACCGTCGACTTGATTGCTCGCAAGCGCCTGAACTGCAGCGTTAAAACCGAGTGGCTTTACTTTGTATTGGAAATCTTGATCTTTCGCAATTGCCTTCAAGATATCCATATCGATGCCGATTAGCTCACCTTTATTGTTCTGAAACTCAAATGGCGCAAAGGTTTCATCGGTTCCGATCTCGTAAACTTTCTGTTTCTCAGCATGCGCAACTGGTACAAAGCTGCCCGCAACCATTGCGAAAACAGCCATAAACGACAAGAGTAAAAATAGTATTTTGGTTTTTTTCATTGTTTCCTCCCCATTTGTACGATATGTATATAGAATATTCTTTACTTTCGATGCTGTAAAAAAGATAACACATTCTCGATTTTATCATAATGTAACCTTATTGAAAATACCTAATTCAGATAAGCTTACCAGAAGGCATAAAAAAACCTTAAAACAGCGGTTCATTTCAAGGTTTTTTTATGGCAATTATTTTTCGTTCCAAATATCTTTTGCTATCGTTACAACGTGCGCAAGCTTCGCCCATTGTTCGTTTTCCGTTAAGACGTTTCCTTCTTCTGTAGAAGCAAAACCGCATTGGGGGCTTAGACATAGTTGAGAAAGTGGCACGAATTCCGATGCTTCTTTTATTCTCGCTTTAATAGCGTCTGGATCTTCTAAAATACCATTTTTCGATGTGATAAGACCAAGAATAATTTTTAAATCTGGGCGTTTCACATAGCGTAATGGCGCGAAATCTCCGGAACGATCGTTATCATACTCAAGGAAAAAGCCATCGATATGGAGTCCGCCAAATAAGGTCTCTGCTACTGGCTCATAGCCGCCAGATGCGATCCATGTCGAACGGAAATTACCGCGACAGATATGCATCGTAATGACCATGTCAGCTGTTTTTTCAGAAATAGCCTCGTTGATGAGATCTTTATAAATCGTTTGTAGTTCGTCGGGATCAAATCCACGCGACCGCACAACTTCTCTTTGCTCATCGGAACATAAATAGCTCCAAGACGTATCATCGAGTTGCAAATAACGACATCCCTCATCATAGAACGCTTGAATCGCCTGTTTATAGGCATCCGCCAAATCTTGCAAGAATAGCGCTTTGTCCGCGATATACGGCGCGTAGTCAATATCACCGCGATAATGCAACATCGCTGGGCTCGGAATCGTCATTTTAGCAACGGCCTCTTCTCCCGCGATGCTATGTAAAAAACGGTAATCCGCAAGCATCGGATGATTTCCAAACCGGATTGGCGCTACAATTTTGACGGAATGGGTCTTGGTTTGGACGTTAGCAAACTGAATCCCCGTATCCGCATCGTAGCCTTCCACGCCATCTAGACCTTCCAGAAAATCAAAATGCCACCAAGCGCGGCGGAATTCGCCATCTGTCACCGCGGTTAACCCTGCTTCTTTTTGTTTCGCCACAATGTATTTAATTTCTTCATCTTCAATCGCGCGCAATTCACCGGCATCGATCTTGCCTGCCGCTTTATCTAACCTCGCCTGCTTAATCGCTTCCGTCCTCAAAATACTCCCGACTTGATCTGCTCTAAATGGTCCTTTTACCATACTCCCCACTCCAATCATCCAATTTGAAAAAACCGAACC
Organism: Listeria grandensis; assembly: GCF_014322885.1. NCBI lineage: Bacteria > Bacillati > Bacillota > Bacilli > Caryophanales > Listeriaceae > Listeria > Listeria grandensis. The sequence goes on from NZ_JAASUG010000003.1 coordinate 227,967, forward strand.
TATTTTACGAGGCTCAGCTTTTTTATTCTATGCTTCTGCGATTACTTCAATTTCAATATCCGCGTCGTTAGGTAATTTCGCTACTTGAAACGCGCTACGTGCCGGATAATCCCCTTCGAAAAATGACGCATAAATTTCATTGACCGCGATAAAATTACCAAGATCTTTGAAAAGAACCGTTGTTTTGACGATTTTATCAAGGCTTGAACCGCCAGCTTCTAAAACCGCTTGAATGTTCGCAAACGCTTGCTTTGTTTGCGCCTCAACACCTACCACCATTTCGCCAGTTGCTGGATCAATGCCCAGTTGTCCCGAAGCATAAATAAAGCCATTTACTTTCACCGCTTGCGAATATGGTCCTAACGCTTTTGGTGCTTGATCTGTGTGAATTATTTCTTTTGTCATGTTCAAATCCTCCTAATAGTTGGTTATGTTAGTATTGTATGTCAATTCAGACAGTTTTGCAATTTTTAGCGTCGGAGCCTTGATTTTAGGGCCTCAAGCCAATCGACAACCGCTTGGTGGATCTCTTGTGTCAGCTCATGCACGTTCGATGTAAAAATTTGTACGAGTAAAACCATGCCCTCGATGGTGATCAACGCAACGACGACAAACACTAGTAAACTAATCCAATAAACGTCGACTCTTGATTTTTCGTAATGTCCGATAATAAAATACATCATCGAGAATGGTAAAAATAATAACGCAACCATGCACAAAATCACCGAAACGAGTGTCGAAATATACCATGTAGCAAAGAGTGAAAGAATCATGATAACGAGTGGAAAAGTCATCATTCCACCAATTCCAGCCGCACATTTTAGAAAGGAAACTTCTTTAATCCCCATAACATAGCGCACAGCGAGCCAAACGACCGTTACATTTAGTAGCATCATCACCAAAATATAGAGCAGAACTTGCCCAGATGACACAAAAATTGTTGTAATAATACGCTGAAAAATCGGATAACCTTGTAACGAATTTAAAATTAGGTCCCGCATATTCCAAGCGTATTGAAACGTCAAACATAGTACAAATAAGGAAATATGTATTAATCCAAATGCACCGTGCCGCTTTTTCTCTGCTTGCATACTCGTCTTTACTGGCCTTACTATCGTCATACCAAAAAAAGTAGCATACTCCCGAATCATGTTGTAAAACCTCCCTTTCATTTTAATATGTTATAATTATAGCCTGTTCCTAATTATTTAGCACTTTTAAAGACAAGGAGAATTTTATGCTACTTTTACTCGCGTCGGCGTATTATAGTATGATCAATGTGATCGGCTTTGCTATGATGGGGATCGATAAAAATAGAGCAGTCAAGCACCAATGGCGTATCCCTGAAGCGACATTATTGCTTTGTGCCTTTTTAGGTGGAGGGGTTGGATCATGGCTCGGTATGTCTATTTTCCATCATAAAACGCACAAACGGAAATTCCAATTGTTCGTTCCGCTTTCGATTGTGCTTCATATCGGCATTATTTTTTATCTCATTACCTATTTTAAATAGCTTCATCTCAAGCTAAGAAGTTGTTTTCATCCTAGATGATGCATTAAAATAGAGATATTCGAGAGGGGTTTTTGATATGAGTTTTAATCTTATTTCTGTAGAGGAGCTAGAGAATCGTTCTGTAGCTAATATTATTGATGTGCGAGATACTGCTGATTTTAATGCAATCCATATCGAGGGTGTACGCAATATTCCACTTATAGGCTTACCAAATTTTGTGGATGAGCTAGATCCAAATACGATTTATAGCGTGATTTGCTATTCTGGCAACCGTTCGATGCAAGCTTGCGAATACCTGAATGCTCGCGGGTTTCAGTGTGAGAATGTGATTGGCGGTATGAATGCTTGGTTAGAAAGCTAAAAAAATAGCTCGTTACAAGATTATTACTTGTTTCGAGCTATTTTCATCGTTTTTAGAAAGTCATCACGCTACGGCGTGACAACAACTTCCTCTGTATCTAATAAATTATCTTTCACATCATATACTAAAACTTCTACTTTCTGAGTATCCGCTTTGATTATATCGCTTGCATAAGATTTAATTGTGCCATCGATAACCTCTCCACGAAAATAGGTTTTCCCGTCCACTCTTAACTTCATTTTCACAACATCTCCAGTATACTTACCTGTGATATATTTGCTGCTTATAAGGCTGTAATTGTCAGGAGTGACACTTCCTTGGCTGAATGGATTTACAACAACTTCCTCTGTATCCAATAAATTATCTTTCACATCATATACTAAAACTTCTACTTTCTCAGTATCCGCTTTGATTATATCGTGTGCATATGCCTTAATTTTGCCATCGATAACCTCTCCACGAAAATAGGTTTTCCCGTCCACTCTTAACTTCATTTTCACAACATCTCCGGTATACTTACCTGTGATATATTTGCTGCTTATAAGGCTGTAATTGTCAGGAGTGACACTTCCTTGGCTGAATGGATTTACAACAACTTCCTCTGTATCCAATAAATTATCTTTCACATCATATACTAAAACTTCTACTTTCTCAGTATCCGCTTTGATTATATCGTGTGCATATGCCTTAATTTTGCCATCGATAACCTCTCCACGAAAATAGGTTTTCCCGTCCACTCTTAACTTCATTTTCACAACATCTCCGGTATACTTACCTGTGATATATTTGCTGCTTATAAGGCTGTAATTGTCAGGAGTGACACTTCCTTGGCTGAATGGATTTACAACAACTTCCTCTGTATCCAATAAATTATCTTTCACATCATATACCAAAACTTCTACTTTCTGAGTATCCGCTTTGATTATATCGTGTGCATAAGCCTTAATTTTGCCATCGATAACCTCTCCACGAAAATAGGTTTTCCCGTCCACTCTTAACTTCATTTTCACAACATCTCCAGTATACTTACCTGTGATATATTTGCTGCTTATAAGGCTGTAATTGTCAGGAGTGACACTTCCTTGACCAAGGTAATCCTTGACGTTTACTGTTTTCGTACCAATGACTGTATCCTTTGCGTCAAATGCAATGATTTCTGCTTGTTCTGTTTTAGACTTAATCTTGTCCTTAGCATAAAAACGGAAATTCCCGTCCTTTACTTCTCCACCAGAGTGTACTTTATCCCCAACCTTTAATTTTATATGATGTACACCTTGCATCGCAGTACCTGTCACGTAGGAATCCCGTACCAACATGAAATCATCTGGTGTTATGGAGTCCAAAAGTCTGAACGCTTTTTTTACTAATTCAACCATTGCGTAATAATCGGAATCATTAATTTGCCCTTGTAAACTTGCTACTTTGGCTTGCATTTCTTGTAATTGCATATAGCTGACACCTTGTTTTAGTGCATCAAAATTTGTATCTACAAACAGGTTATCAATCGGTTCCCAGTGTTGCTTATACTTTTCTGTCACATTTAAAGAGTAAATGCTTGCTCTTGATATTTGGTATTCTTTATTGCTGAATGCAAAACGTACTTCTGCTGAACGCCTATCGATATTCAAATTATCTGCATTACTCAAATGAAATTCTTGTATCAACTTTTTTGGAGTCCCTTCACCAACAACAACCTCATTGGAATACACCTCGTCCTTCAAGTCCACAAAGCCTAGTTTGGCAGTTGCTTTTCCACCAAAACCATTTTTAACCACTTCTGCAGTAGTTATATATGTGCGCCCTTCGATGCCATAGATTTGTTGCCGCATACCAACAAAGAACTCGGTCTCATTAACACTTGGCAATTCAAATACCATACCAGCCGACTCTGGACGGCTCTTGAAACTCTCGCTGTTATTCATAAAAATAAGTGGGGTGTTCATATAGATATCTATTTCGCCATATTTAATAAGTGGTCTTACACTTGGATCTTTCACGTGATCCGTAAATGTGCTCCAATTTCCATAACGACTCGGTTCAAAAGTCCCGTTGTTATAGAATGAGATATTACGAAGCAAATTATCACGGTCATATTGGCTTGGTAATAAAGAGTACGCAATTTCAATATCTTTTAACATCTTCGTTTTCATTTCTGAATCGGTAAGTGCCTTGACTTCCTCTTCTGCAGATTGGATATGGGTAACATCTGTGTTGTTGATTTGTGTGCGTTCTTCGTCACTAAATAACTTTGCGACCGATTGATCTGCTAATAGCGTATATGCACGAAGTAGCAAATCGCGCATAACATGGTACTCTTCTCTGTATTCCTCATCAGAAATAGAATCATATACCGCATCAATATCAGCTTTATCTACACCCGTGCTTAAATACCCATAAGTATCATTCCCAAATAACCCCTCAATCCGCGACCAAATTTCAGGATGTGTAAGGGTAACCCTTGGATTAGAAATTTCCATATTTTCTTTAAATCTGGCATTACCCCCATTGTACGCTGATTTTCCAACGATGAAGGAAGTTTCTTCTGATTCTGCAATATATGTTTTAGTTATCGTTTTCTTTGAATCGATAGTCAAGCTTTCCCTAGTTGTAAATTGATTATCTTCATTAAGAGGAAACGTATTTTTACTAACATCAAATAGGCCCACAAACGCTGCATAAGTCGCTAAACTAACATCTTTTTTCTCTAAGTCTACAGACGCTGTATAACTTCTACCTTTTGTCGTGTAAAAAGTTTGTCTAAACCCTGCTTCACGAGGAGTAAATCTAGCATCTGTAAGAAATTTCATCACATTATTGTCTACACGAACATATTTTTCGGCTGGCGCTTCACTGCCACCATTAATTACATGATACCCAGGCACATAACCACTTGGCGCCCCGAACGTCGACCGTGGCGAATAATAGATCGGTTCATAAGAATTAATACTTCTTTCAATAAAATAAGCCTGCCAACTAGAATAACGATTCACTCCTAAGCCATCACCAAAAAATGTCGTATTATTTAGTAATTGATCATAAGCGCCCTTCGCTTGTTGTCTTGTACTTGAATTCACGTTCTTATCCCTTACATTTGTTGACTTTTGAATTTTTTGTTCCGCTTTCTTTGTTAGTTCCTCTGCATAGATTGCAGTTGGGGGTATAAGCGTGCTCATAGCCATTGTAGCAACTGCTGTTATGGCAAGTAGCTTTTTCCCAAAATTTTCTATCGGTTTCATTTTATTACTCTCCTTTTTAATTTATTAACGGCGTTACATCTATTCTCTTGTTTTTACATGCAAGACACAATCTATTTTTGTAAAATTAGCGCATACGTGACGTATAAGTACACGTCTATAGATGCATCAAAAAAAAACTGATAGGAGCCATAATAATAATGACTTCATACCAGCTTTTCCTAGGTACTTATTTTTTCCAAAGACGACTTACAATTTTTCCAAGTTCCATTAAAATAACGGCGGCTAGTGCTAGTCCCGCTGCAATTCCCCACTCGCTTAAGCCAAACGTCTCTGGGATGGAGAAGATCTCGCGTGCACCTGGGAGCACTGTCACGCCATACAAGACGAAACATACAAGCACTGCATAGATAACGTATTTATTACTAAAAAATCCTGCTTCAAATGCAGTCAGCTTATTCGAACGAGCTGCAAATGTTTGCAATGTCCGCGCTAGAATCAAGGTTGTAAACGCCATCGCAACACTGATTTCAGGAGAATGCTGTAACCCGATGTATTGCGAAATAATAACCGCTACCCCGATTAATAGGCCACGCGTGACAACAGCCTGCATCGTTCCACCTGCAAAAATACCTTCTTTAATATCTCGTGGCTTCCGTTCCATCACGTCTGGCTCTGCTTTTTCCATGCCAAGCGCTATCGCTGGTAATGAATCGTTGACCAAGTTGATAAACAGCAATTGAAGTGCTGTAAATGGATTGATCCAGTCAAATACCAAAGCAAACAGAATCGCAATAATCGCACCTAAATTTCCCGCAAACAAATAGGCAATCGCTTTTTTTATGTTATCAAAAACGGTACGGCCAACTTCCACCGCGCTTACAATCGATACGAAATTATCATCCGTTAACACCATCGCCGACGCATCTTTGGCAACGTCTGTCCCGCTTCCCATCGCAACACCAATATCCGCTTGTTTCAAGGCTGGTGCATCATTTACACCGTCACCCGTCATCGAAGTTACCTTGCCTTTTTTCTGCCATGCTTTGACGATCCGAATTTTATTTTCAGGAGAGACACGTGCGTACACCGAAATATGTTCCAGCTTTTCATCTAGCTCTTGCTCTGATAAGGCATCGAGCTCTTGGCCTGTCAGCGCGATATCATCCGGTTCCATCAAACCAATATCACGTCCAATCGCTTGTGCTGTCGTCTTGTGATCCCCGGTAATCATCACCGTTCGAATTCCGGCTTTTTTCGACTCTTCAATCGCGGAATAAACCGCTTCACGTGGCGGGTCAATCATCGCCGTCAAACCAACGAGCACCAAATCATGCTCATCGTCCAAATCAACATCCGACTGCGAGCCGTCCAAACGCTTATACGCATAAGCTAGAACCCGTAACGCCTGATTCGAAAAGTCCTCATTCGCCTGCATCAAACTGGCCTTCAATTCCTCCGTAAGCGGCTGTTCTTTGCCATCCAAGAATACCTGGCTACAGCGCGCGAACACGACATCCGGTCCACCTTTGGTCAGCATCGCTTTTTGCCCGTCGAACGTGTGCATCGTCGACATCAACTTCCGCTCCGAGTCAAACGGAATCTCCGCTTCCCGTAAATAACGCTCACGAATCTCGTTGTAATTCTTATTGTTCTTATTACTAAACGCGATCAGCGCAACCTCCGTTGGGTCTCCAAGTTCAAGCCCCTCCTCATTGATGTTCGAGTCATTACAAAGCACCGCGATATGAATCAACCGACGCTCACCCTCCGACCATGTATCCGGTGTATCCGGGAAAACTTCTTGCGTCCCGTCCGGCAAATAATAATCCACCACGGTCATCTTGTTTTGCGTCAACGTCCCCGTCTTATCCGTACAAATCACACTCGTTGAACCGAGCGTCTCGACAGCCGGCAGTTTCCGAATAATCGCATGCCTTTTTGCCATCTTATTCGTTCCGACCGACAACACAATCGTCACAATCGAAGACAACGCCTCCGGAATCGCCGCAACAGCCACTGCCACTGCGAACATAAACGCATTCAAAATCGCCTTCGTCATGTCGCCACTTCCGCCGCCAAACCAAACACGCCCCGCCTCAATGGCAAAAATCAAGATACAAAGAAGCAAAATCCCGATACCGAGTTTTTTACTAAAGCTCTCCAATTTTTGCTGTAAAGGGGTTTGCTTTGCTTCGGCGCTTTCCAACAAGCCTGCGATCTTCCCGATCTCCGTGCCACCGCCCGTTTCCGTTACGACAAAAGCTCCTCGTCCATAAACGACTAATGCCCCGCTAAACACCATGTTTTTCCGATCACCTAAGGCCACCTCATCCGAAATTGCCCGTACATGTTTTTCTACCGCTTCTGATTCACCCGTCAACATCCCCTCGTCGACTTTCAACGAACCACTTTCAAAAACTCGTCCGTCCGCCGGAATGAAATCACCAGCATCAAGCAATACGATATCACCCTTCACAAGTTCCCGCGCAGCTATCGTCAGCTTTTCTCCGTTCCTGATCACCTTTGCCAGAGGCGCCGACATCTCCTTGAGCGCATCAAGCGAACCCTCCGCCTTCCGCGTCTGCACCACACTAATAACCGAATTCAAAAGTAGCACCGCAAAAATGATAAGCGACTCCACAACCTCACCCAGCAAAATTTGCACAAGCGCTGCGGCAAGTAGCACAATAACCATCGGATCCTTAAACGTCTCTAAAAACAGTTTCCATAGAGGATCTTTCAACTTGTCTTTCAATTCATTATAACCATCCCGCTCCAACCGATTCGCCACTTCCGTCGCTGTCAAACCAGTTTTCGCAGAAGTTTCTAACTCTTCTAATACTTTTTCTGCCTCTTCCTGATACCTCGCCATTCCCAAAACACCTCTTTTTTTACAATATACTATCCATTATACCCGAAAAATCTCATCTTTAAATCAAAAAAACGCGAAATCCTCTAAAAGATTTCGCGTTTTCGCATGCGTATTATTTTAAGAAAAAATATATCTGTATCGGTGCGCTGAACTATTCTTTTAAATCCGACATCTTTGCTTTCCCCATCAAAAGCATCGTGAAGAATGCCAAACTTAGCGGAATCAGCGTCCAAAGGAAAGTTTGTGCGATTGAGCTACACAACACTTCGGTCACTTTATCCAAAATTTCGGTCGGAATTTTCGCGCGCAATTCTGGTGATAAAATCGCACGGCTATCCACATGTTTGAACATCTCAGGAACGCCATCCGCAAACAGGTTTCGCTGTACTACGCCATAAATCGTAATCCCAACAGTCATCCCAAACGAGCGAATAAAATTATTCGTCGCACTCGCTGTCCCGCGCTCACTCGGATTAATTTTATACAGACTCGCCGTTCCAAGAATCGAGAACGAAGGCCCGATTCCTACACCTAGCATCACCATGTAAATCGTCAACATGTAACGCGGCGTATCCGGCGTCAGCGTCCCAAACAGGATCGTCGTCACAAACGTCAAAATCCCTGCACAAATCATGATCGCGCGAAAACTAAAACGATTCGCCAAGTTCCCCGAAACAGCCGCCATCACGCTTGTCCCAACCATCATCGGCAGGAGTAACAAGCCTGAATTCGTCGCCGTTCCACCATCGACACCTTGCACATACAGCGGGATATAAATCGTCGCAACCATGAAGACTCCACCGTACAGCATCCCCGTCAGCACCGTCCCTAAATAGACATGACGCTTAAACAAATAAAACGGTAAAATCGGATCTGATGCGCGACGCTCCACAAAAATCAGCACAATCATCGCGATGACAAACAGAGCAAACAATCCTAAAATCTGTACTGAGTCCCATGCATACGTTTGGCCACCAAGCTCGAGTCCAAACATTAAAGCAACCGTCCCGCCAACGAGGAAGAACGCGCCCAGCCAATCAATTTTAGCTTTATTATGTTTCGGCGATTCTTTATAAAAAATACTAATTAAGAATAAGGCCACAATCCCAATCGGCACGTTGATATAGAAAATCCAATGCCAGCTAATGTGATCCGTAATAAATGCGCCAAGTAGCGGTCCAACAACGCTTGATAGGCCGAATACAGCGCCGAACCAACCGCCCACACTCGCTCTTTTTTCTAGCGGTAACACGTCCCAAATAATCGTGAACGCGATCGGCATTAACGCACTACCACCAACGCCTTGAATCGCACGATAAATGGCCAGTTGCGTCATCGTTTCCGCCGTTCCGCAAAGAATCGAACCAATTAAAAATAAGGTAATCCCGAACACATAGAACCGTTTCCGTCCATACATATCCGATAATTTTCCGAAAATCGGCATCCCTGCCATCTCCGCAACTAAGTACGCTGACGTAATCCAAACATACTTATCAAGTCCCCCTAAATCCCCTACAATTGTTCCCATACTCGCTGCAACAATTGTGTTGTCAAGAGAAGAAACAAAGATTCCAAGCATTAACGCGACTAATACCGGAACTATTTTCGTTTCTGTTTTCGCCATTTTTCTCACCCTTCTTGATCGTAACCATGTATAATAGAACTATCACGGCTTATCCTTTTAATTTAACACTGTTAAATTATATCCTTATTCCCTTTAAAATAAAATCAGTCTAAAGGAGTATTTTTAGTGAGCAAAAAAAGAAATCTAACAAAAGAAAAGATAATTCTAGCCTCATTAGAAGTTTTACAGAAGAACGGTATCCAAAGTTTATCGATGCGCAAAGTGGCCGAAGCGATGAATGTACAAGCCCCCGCGCTCTATTGGCATTTCAAAAATAAACAGGACTTGCTTCAAGGTTTGGCGAGTTACATCTCCGCTCAGATTGAGCTACCTGATCCGGCGCTTTCGTGGCAGGAGAAAACACGCTGGCTTGCAATGCGAAGTCATCATGCCATGTGTGCAGTTCCTGACGGTGCCGAAATCATGATGAAAACAATTCCGATCGACATTTACCGTTTGAAAATGATTGATTGCCTGTTCGTCGCTTTCTTGGAAGCCGGTTTCGATGATGATCAGACACTGGCGTTATGCAATCTAATCGACAACTACGTGACGGGGATCGCGATCGATGAGGCCTCTCAAGAACGCACCCTAAACGAAGTCGGCCCAGAAAAGATTCATGATTTGTTTGCCTCGATGTTTGAGCGCGAGGATACGCAAGACTTGCGCGTACTACCTGTCATGAAAAAACACGCCCAGTCTGAGAGCCGATTTGATTTGAATTTTTCGTTTGGACTCGATGTCATTATTGCCGGTGCTGAAAAACTGCTTGACATGAATAAAGAAAGGTGATGGAATATGCGTCAAGATAAGCTTTTACAAGGAGAATTCATTTTTTTACGTCCACTACATCCGAACGATCTGGATGCGTATTATACGATGTTTTTTAACGAGGATGTTCGCCGTTTAACTGGAACAAAACAAGCGTTCACCTACCCTCAAATCGAGCAATATATCGCGACAAAATGGCAGGAAAGCGACGCTATCTTGTTACTGATTTGTTTGCAAGATACAGAAGAAGTCATTGGAGACATCGCAATTCAAGATATCGATACGACCAATCGCCATGCCAATTTACGCATTGCGATCAGCAAAACGGAACATCAAAGTAAAGGCTACGGTTCTGAGGCCATGCGGTTAATGCTTGATTATGGATTCGGCATTTTGAACCTACACAGAATTGAATTGAATGTCTTTGATTACAACAAACAAGCCACCCGTGCCTATGAAAAAGTCGGTTTCATAGTGGAAGGCATTCAGCGTGAAGCACTATTTTACAACCATACCTACCATGACTCCATCACGATGAGTATACTTGCTCGGGAATACCGCAAAAAATATCAAAAATAAAAGAAGGATGGGCGCTCGGCACAATAATGCCAGTCCCATCCTTATCTCTATTCGTTCCTCGAAAACTGAGCATCGTGCAACTGACGATACGCCCCCTTCTTCATCATTAATTCCGCGTGTGTTCCTTGCTCCGCGATTCCCGACTCGTTCACCACAATGATCCGGTCCGCATGTTTAATCGTTGCCAAGCGATGCGCGATAATCAATGTCGTCCTTCCCTTTGCCAATTCATCTAGTGATTGTTGGATCACAAGCTCCGTCTCCGTATCGAGTGCAGAAGTCGCCTCATCCAAAATTAAAATTGGCGGATTTTTCAAGAACATCCGAGCAATCGCAAGCCGTTGTTTTTGACCTCCAGAAAGTTTCACGCCACGTTCTCCAATCATAGTATCCAAACCATTTGGCATCTCGTTCACCACTTTTTCCAAATGCGCTAACCGCACCACGTACCAAATTTCCTCATCGGTTGCATCCAATTTCCCATAAGCGATATTCTCACGGATCGTTCCAGAAAACAAGAACACATCCTGTTGCACGACCCCAATCTGAGCGCGCAAAGACGCCAATGTCATCGCCCCAATATGCACACCGTCAATTGTAATCGCACCATCTGTCACATCATAAAAACGCGGTAACAAGTTACAAATCGTCGTTTTCCCAGCACCAGAAGGACCCACGAACGCGATCGTTTCCCCAGCTTTCACCGTCAAATCGACCCCATCCAGTACTTTTTTTCCAGAATCGTATTGAAATGACACATTTTCATAGCGAATATCTCCTCGTAAATGTCCCGCATCAACCGCTCCAGGTTTATCTAAAATCGATGGTTCTGTATCCATAACTTCGATGAACCGCTTAAATCCAGCAATCCCTTTCGGATAACTCTCAATCACCGCGTTAATCTTCTCAATTGGCCGCATAAAGACATTCGTCAACAAAATAAAGCTCACAAACTGCCCATACGAAATCCCATCATTAATCACGAAATAGGAGCCGAAAAACAAAGCAAACAGCGTAATCAAGCGCATTAAAAAGTAGTTAAACGAAAAACTAAATCCCATCACCTTGTAAAACATCAATTTTGATTTGCGATACGTCTGATTCAACTTGCCGAAACGCTCCCGCTCAAACCCCTCATTCGCAAACGCCTGCACAACACGCACACCACTAATCGCATTTTCTACACCTGCATTAAAGCTCCCCAAATCCTTGAAAATCTGCGTATTCACACCCGTCATCTTCTTGTTGAAAAAAATAATCAGCACCGTCAAAATCGGTACGAGTACAATCGTCATCACCGCCAGCTTCACATTAATCGTCATCATCAACAAGAACGCTCCAACAAGCGACATAATCGAGATAAAAATATCCTCTGGACCATGATGCGCGACCTCACCAATTTCAAACAGATCGGTGGTCATCCGCGACATCAATTTCCCCGTTTTCTGGTTGTCGTAATACTCAAACGGTTGCTTCTGCAAATGCGCGAACAAATCCCGACGCATATCCGTCTCAATATTGAGCCCCAACATATGCCCCCAATACGTCACAATATATTGCATAAACATATTCAAGAAATAAAAGAACAACAGCGCCAAAGCTGCCGTCACAATAAGTCCCCAATCCTTGTTAGGCAACAACTTATCGATCACCTGATTCACAGCTACCGGAAACGCTAACTCAAGTAATGCCGCAATTACCGCACACCCAAAATCGATTATAAATAAAAGCTTGTATGGCTTATAATAACTAAAAAATCGTTTTAACACCCAATTCTCCCCCTTCTTCTCACGGAAATTCCATTATAACAAAAAAATACACGCTTGCCTAATTGAGATTGATTCTCAATCAAAAAAAGTTCCCATTTCAATAGGAACTTCCTTTTTCTTATCTATTCCCGCCCAATTGACGGTTTTTCCTACGTCCAAATGGAATCATCGCAATCGCACCGAAAATCGTGCAGCTATAGTACGTAATCAAACGCCATAAAATGAGACCCATTACTAGTTTTTCCGGGCTGAGTACCATACCAAAAAACGAGGTAAAGCTATATTCCGCACCACCACTACCACCAGGCGTCGGAATCGAAGACGACAATTTCATAACAAAAGCGTGATACGTCATCACAGTCATCAAGCCAACATCCGTCACACCCATACTCAGCAACACAAAATAAGGAATGCTTAAATAAAAGAGCAACTGGACAACTGTGTAAAGCGTACATTCCCAAATCAGCCGCCGGTTCCCGCTAAAACGCACACTTTCCTCATGGAACGATGTAATTTTACTATCCGCATTTTCGCGAATGCCCGCACGACGTTCCTTTTTCACAAATAATAGCGCTGGTTTTAACAGAATATGCACGATCGCTGATGCCACACGCTCACTTTTAGCCACTGTAATCAAGCCGACAATGACCGCCAAATTGATGACGAAGCCAATCAGTATTAAATATTTAATCTCGAATGTCGTATGCCCCAATAACGGAAAACCGAAAATCAAGAAAAATACGAAGGTCCCCACGATCACCGCTTGGTAAATAATAAACTTGATTAAGAGCACAGAACTCCCAAGCCCAATATCTATTTTTCGTCGTGTCAACAAGTAAAGCTGAGCCGGCTGACCACCACTTGCAAACGGCGTCACAGAGTTGAAAAACTGCCCAATCATCGTAATTCGAAAGGACGTTCGTAACTTTAATGTCGGATCTGCAAGTTTTCCAAATCGCTGCAAAACAACCGACTCCAGCCACCAGTATAAAAACATTGCCAAACAAGCAATCCCGATATAACCTAAATTCACATTTTTTAAAACGTCCAGAACAACATTCCATTTGACATTACGAAATTGGAAAAAAATAAACCCAACACTAATCGCAACAACAAGTAAAATACTGATTACATGCCGGCTTGTATTTTTATTCATCTGCTTCTATCCCTTCAAAAGCCCGTCATAAAATTCCTGCCATAATCCAGTGAGTCTAGCTTCTGAATAATAGTCCGCTCCTTTTTTAGCACCATCTTTCGCCGTTTGCATATATGCTGGATCCTTTGCCATCCGCTCCAACTCGCCCTGAAATAAAGCAACATCAGAGGCCTGCATATAATTGCCCGCAAGAATGCCCTCATACAGCTCCAAATCCCGCAACAACACAGCAAGCCCACTGCTCATACCTTCTAAAATCGCCATCGGAAACAGCTCATTAAATGACGGCAAGAAAAGCACATCCGCCATATTATAATATGCATTCATATCCGCACGCTCCACAATCCCTGGAAACTGAACGTTTTTCGGCGGATGATCATAAATTTCCTTCAGCTCTTTATACCCAGCCGTAATTTTCCCAAAAGAAAAACCGCCAGCCCAAATAAATTGCATCTCTGGTAACTTTTTGGCGACTTCAATAAAATCGAGAACGCCTTTACGATGCTGCACTTGCCCCACACCAATCGCGACGAAAGCATCCGGTGCAATACCATGTTCTCGGCGCAATGCTAACTTTTCTGCGCCAGACATTGGATAGAATGTTTTCGCTGACACAAAATTCGGTATATATTTAATTTTCTCTTTTGGAATGCCGTACGCTACTAATTGCGGAATAAATGACGGGTTCACAACAACGAGCACGTCCATCCGTTTATAAAATAGAATAACGTATTTATAAAAAATCTTTTTTGCAATCCAAGGTAGTTTCAGACTCTCGTCCAAAGTTTCCGGTAAAAAATGCACATATCCAACCATCACACCACGCCGCTTCCTCCTAAAAGTGGATAAGAAAAACGGAAAATCGATCGTGTGATAGTGTGTGATGTCAGATTTGCGATATGTATTAATGGCGATGTCATACTTATCCGCATGATGCGTTGTCATTAAGTTAATGAGCTCGCGATACGCAGAAGCTACCCCCTGTCCCTTCACTTTTTCTGCAGAGGATAGCATCGTAATTCTATTCATGGTATTTTCTCACTTTCTTTTCACGTTTTTGGAGTACTGCTGCTGGAATGCTTAACACATAATTGCTCACCGTATACTGATCTAACGGCTCATAAGTTCTTTCTCCATCGATCCAGCCATAATTCTCACACGTTTCCATGTATAATTGTTCAATGTTGGCGCCGAATTGTTCTGCTGAAAAGCTTTGAATATGGTGCAATGCGTTTGTGACCAAGCGACCTGCCATATCCTTCTCCTGCAACAATCCACAAATCATTTCTGGCAATTCTGCATCTGTTCTAAAACTTCGACCCGTTATGCGGTCCAACACAAGGCCTTCGTTACTCCGATCCGTTTTGGCAATCACAGGAATGCCCGAAGCCATCGCCTCAATGTAGGTCATGCCTTGCGTTTCTGATGTAGAAGCACTGACAAACACATCTCCTAATTGATAAAAACGACCAATCGTTTCCCAATCCTGCTCTCCTGCAAAAATGACTGATTTCGAAATATCTTCTGTAAACGCCAGTTCTTCCAACTCCTTGCGAGCTGGGCCATCCCCGACGATGAGTAATTTCGCATTCGGTATCTTCGCAAGCACACTCGGAAAGGCCTTCACGATAATATCAATGCCTTTTTCTTGCGCGACACGACCAACTGAGACCACCACTTTATCATTTGGCGCAATGCCAAGAGCAGCCCTCGTATGTTGCAAATTCGTTTTATCAAAACGGTCGGCTTTAAACGATTGAAATTCCGTTCCTGTTGGGATAATGCGAATATGATTCGGAATACCATAACGACGTAGCGACGTTTGTACCTTCTCTGTTGGGACAATAACCGTATCCATCGACTCACAAAAAGCACGGCTTAGTCGCTGTACAACGCCTTGAGTAATCAGTTTACCCTTGCCGATATAATGCAAGTAATCCTCATACATCGTGTGATACGTATGCAAAACAGGTAGGTCGAATTTTTTCGCCATTTTTTTCCCGATTAGCCCCATCGAAAACTCGGTATGGGTATGAATAACATCAATTTCTAAACGTCTGATCAAATGGGCTACCTTCTGTGTTCCAGCAACCGCAATTCGGCGCTCAGGAAAAAACACAAACGGAATGCTTGAAAAACGGAATACTTTCCCTTGCTCCGCCTCCAAGTCAGCCTGTGGATCTGAGGTTGTAAATATATATACATTATGTCCTCGTTTTGTTAACTCTTTTTCCATCGTCTTAATTGATGTTGCCACACCGCTAATCTGCGGAAAAAAAGTATCTGTAAAAATGCCTATGTTCACTGTTTTCGCCTTCCCTCCACACCATGATAAAGTACCATCGTGCCTTTGCCAAAGCCTGTTTTTATTTTAAGCTTAAAGTCATCCATCCTTATTATAACAAAAATCCAGATAAAAAATCATTTTATTTTTCAATATTTCTGTAACGCAACCATATCTAACTCTATTATGCAACAATCTTCAACAATTTACCTAGGCCTATGGTTTGATTTTTCCTCATTCTTACGTCCTTTTATACAAAGATAACTTTTTCGATGATCTCTATTTTGGGATCAAGTGACATCGCAACAGGACACGATTTTTTAACAAGGTGGAGCGCCTTTTCAGCTTTCGCTTGATCTGCGTCGCCTACTTTCAATGTGAAGGTAACCTCAATTTTCTTTAAAACACGCACAACTGCTTCCTGATCTTGCTCAAATGTCACATGAATATTTTCGATCGTATAATCAATTCGCTTCTTTTCTAGAATAGCGTCGTATACATATCCGCTACACGCTGCTACTGCTGCCACCGTTGCTTGTGTTGGTGAAAAACCAGTATCGCGATTTAACTGCCAATTTCCATTCTCATGGATCACATCAAACCCATTCGCGCCTCTTACTAAATCCATTCTCTCATTCCTCCTAATACACTTCATAATTCTGGCCTGTTTGTCCGCCTAAAACACTTTTAACAAAAGCTTGGGCCACTTTTTCTGCGGGAACTGGGTTAAAACCGACGAAGAAGTCAGCATACTTATCCCAAGATTCCTGCAATACGTTGGGGCTTACACTATTTATCCGAATCCCACGCGGTGTCTCAATCGCTGCCGATTTAACAAAGGCGCGGATGCCACCGTTCACCATTGCCGCTGAAGCTCCTTGCTTGATTGGATCATCCATCATAATCCCAGTCACCAAAGTGAAGCTACCGCCATCTTGGATATGATCCAAACCAAGCAGAACAAGATTCATCTGACCTTTTAGCTTACTGTCAATAGATTGTTGATTGTCTTCCGGCGTCATTGTTTCAAGTGGACCAAAATAAGCCGCTCCTGCTGCAACAATAACCGCGTCTACTTTCCCAACATGCGCATACATTGCTTGAATGCTCGCAACCGATGTCATGTCAAGCATCACATCGGCGCCTTTACGACTTGCTGTTATAATTGTATGTTCCTTTTCAAGCTTTGCAATAATTGCTTTTCCAATCGTTCCAGTCGCTCCAACTAATACTATTTTCAACAAAAATTCCCCCTTAAAACTAATCCGAGTTCCGTCGCATCGTTTTAGTATTAGCGACAAAAAGTGAAACTAATAGTACCAGAATGGCACTGGACAAAAATAATGTCGATGCTGCACTTTTATGATCGAGAATGATATAGCGCACAATGGCAGTAATTCCGATATAAATAAAGTACCGTAACGGAAAATGATAACCCATCTCAAAGTATTTAATAATCAAAGCTAAAAACTCAAAATAAAGAAAGAAAACTAATATTTCTTCTGTGATCTGATAAAAATTTTCCGAAGCATCGTAAAAGATACTATAAAAAATCTCCCATACTTCTTTAAACAACGAAATAACGAGTGTGATCGCGACTAAGATTAAGGCTAAATTAAGTGCCGCTCGCAACAACCGTGGTGTTCTGTCTGACCATCTTTTAATAAAATCCATCTGCTCACAACTCCTCTCATGTGTTCTCTATTGTACCAGATTTTAGCCTACAATTCATTTCTGATGGTCCTCACTAAAAAGCTGTACCCGCATCGCTTACAAAACACGATACGGGCACAGCTTTTTGGTTAAGATGGTGCGTCGGTGTTTTCTTCTACTTTTTGAACGAAGGTTTCGAATAAAGGACACATTTCGTCGTCCTGTTTCACCATGATTTCTGGATGCCACTGCACGC
This sequence comes from Listeria grandensis, assembly GCF_014322885.1. NCBI lineage: Bacteria > Bacillati > Bacillota > Bacilli > Caryophanales > Listeriaceae > Listeria > Listeria grandensis. The sequence continues at coordinate 246,002 of NZ_JAASUG010000003.1, forward strand.
CGACAACAAAGAGATTGCCTTCTCGCTCAAGGCCTTCGATCACACCGTCTGACGCCCAAGCCGTCGCATGAAATTCATCGGCTATATCCCGAATTACTTGGTGGTGTAGCGAGTTAACCATGGTCTTCTCACCAAAAATAGCACGGAGTTCCGATGCTGCTTTCGTCGTAATCGAGTGAATTGGAAAAACCGGATCTGTGCGTTGTAAATGCTGGCGTTCAATCCCCTGTGCATAGCTGATATCTTGATACAATGTCCCACCAAAAGCCACATTCATCAACTGCACACCACGACAAATCGCTAGTACTGGCTTATTTTGTGCCAGCGTCTCTTTCAATAATTCGATTTCATAAATATCCCGTTCGGGTAGCGTTGCGCTGAGTTCTGCGAGCGGTTCTTCTCCATATAAGAATGGCGAAATATCATCGCCTCCTGTAAGCACTAAGCCGTCAATGCGCGCCACAATCTCCTTCGCATAACCACCTTGCGTCACTGGTAAAATAATCGGCGCACCCCCTGCTTTTGCGATCGCCTTCACGTACGTATCATTTACTGTCGCGCGCGGCTCAAAAATATTTTGTGGAAACTCCATACTGCGGAGCGTTCCTGAAATTCCAATGATAACTGTCATCGCTAACCATCTCCTCCACTAGTCTGCCACACAACCTACTTAAAAATATTTGTAAGCTTCTTCGATTAAAATTTATTCTAAGCACTTCTCTATTATACTACATAACCGTTTTTCAAAATTCGAATCATCTGCCTTGCGAATATTTGTACAGTTATTTATAATGAACTATACCAATTATTAAATAACGGCTCTATTAAAAGGAGGATTTATATTTATGCAAACAGACCAATTCAAATATTTAAGTTTGTTATCTCGTAATTATCCGACCATTGCAAGTACAGCCACTGAAATTATTAATTTAGAAGCCATTCTCAATCTCCCAAAAGGGACCGAACATTTTTTGAGTGACCTGCACGGGGAATATGAAGCGTTTGAACAAGTGATTCGTAACGGTTCAGGTGTCGTCAAACGTAAAATCCATGATGTTTTCGGCGATCGTTTGACCGATGAGGAAATGAATGGCCTGGCGACATTGATTTATTATCCCGAACAAAAGCTAGATTTGATTCTAGAGACAACGGAGCATTTAGATTTTTGGTATAAGAGTACACTTTTTCAATTGATTGAGCTTTCTGTGCATGTTTCGTCTAAGTATACACGTTCGAAAGTCCGCAAAGCAATGCCGGCAGATTTTGAATATATTTTGCAAGAATTGTTGCATGAAAACCATTTGGTGATGGATAAGTCGCTTTATTATCAAGAAATTATTGCGAGTATTATTTCGCTTGATCGAGCTGGGGAATTTATCGGCGCCCTTGCACGCCTCATTCAGCGTCTTGTTGTCGATCATTTACATATCGTTGGCGATGTTTATGATCGTGGACCTTATCCTGATAAGATTATGGATTCGTTGATGGCATATCATTCACTTGATTTTCAGTGGGGCAATCACGATATGCTCTGGATGGGCGCTGCGAGTGGATCGCGTGTTTGTCTGGCGAATGTATTACGCATTTCGAGTCGTTATCTAAATTTGGATATTATTGAGGATAGTTATGGCATCTCGATTCGGCCATTAGCACTTTTTGCGGAGGAAAATTATAGGGATGATCCTTGTACTGCCTTTTTACCGCAGCAGACGGCGATAACGGAGCAGAGCACGACGGAAATTAATCAGATTGCACGGATGCATAAGGCGATTGCGGTTATTCAGTTTAAACTGGAAGGCGAGATTATTGCACGTCATCCTGAGTTTGAGATGGAGCATCGTTTACTACTTGATATGGTCGATTATGCGGCTGGGACGGTGACAATAAAAGGGAAAACGTATCCGTTAACAGATACGCATTTCCCGACGATTGACCCCGATAATCCTTATGCACTAACGGATAGCGAGCATGAGCTGATCGATAAACTCACCGCTTCTTTTAAAAACTGTGAAAAATTGCAACGCCACGTCTCCTTTCTTTACGCCAAGGGTAGCATGGTGCTGACTTATAATAACAACTTGCTGTATCATGGTTGCATTCCGCTAAACGAAGATGGCAGTTTCATGGAGATGACGCTAAAAGGTCAACGTTTTTCTGGACGCGCCCTTTTGAATCAGTTTGAGCAAATCGCACGGGAAGGTTATTTTCGGACAAGTGGCACCCCTGAGAAAAAATATGCGCTTGATATCGTCTGGTATTTATGGACGGGCGCCGCATCTTCTCTATTTGGAAAAAGTGAGATGACAACTTTTGAACGGTACTTTGTCGCGGATAAAGAAACCCATGTCGAGAAGAAGAATGCCTATTATAAACTGCGAAACGAAGAAGCCACCTGCCATCAGATCTTAGCAGAATTTGATTTGGATACGAGTGGTCATATTATTAATGGGCACACACCTGTAAAAGAAGGGAAAGGCGAAAGTCCGATTAAAGCTGGTGGCAAGATGCTAGTCATCGATGGCGGCTTCTCCCCTGCTTATCAAAAAACAACAGGTCTTGCGGGATATACGCTACTGTACAACTCCTTTGGCTTGCAGCTGGTCTCCCATCAGCCATTCACCTCCACAGAAGACGCCATTCAAAAAGAAACCGACATTCTCTCGACGCGCCAAGTGATTGAGACAGAAACCGAACGGAAGTTGGTTCGCGATACCGATATCGGTCAAGAATTATTGCAGCAAATCGACGAACTCAAATGCTTACTCCGTGCATACCGACAAGGCTTAATTAAAGAACGACATTAAAAAATATGTACATGCGCCTAAAGTAAGAATCGCATTACCTTTTTAACAGGGTAAAGTGATGCTGTATGACGCTTCGAAACGGAGTGCACAGCATCGCTTTTTCACCTGCCCGATTCAATATTCAAAAAACATATTGTTTTTTCTACCGAAAACGTTCATAATGGATAAATAGAGTACGAGCCTATGCATACTAGATTCAGAAAATTGAATTTAAATTTTGCATGGTTAATTGAATGGATCAGGAGTGTGAAAGATGAAAGTTATTAAATTCGGCGGAAGTTCGCTGGCTTCGGCTACGCAACTACAAAAAGTATACAAAATCGTGGTAGAGGATTCGAAGCGAAAGTTCGTTGTTGTATCAGCTCCTGGTAAACGTTTTGCAGATGATGTGAAGGTGACGGATTTATTAATTGATTGTGGCGCAAAACATCTGTTAGGGGAAACGGCGGTGGATTTGGAGCAGGAAGTGCTGGCTCGCTATGCGTCGATTGCGGATGAACTAGGTCTTGGTGCGGAAGTTATGGCCCGAATCACCCGAGATTTTGAGGAGCTTTTGGCTTCTGATAAGGCGAATCCCGACCGCTACATGGACCGGATTAAGGCGAGTGGTGAGGATAATAATGCGAAATTGATCGCGGCATTTTTCCGAAGTCAAGGAACAGAAGCGCACTACGTGAATCCGAAAGATGCGGGGTTATTTGTGACAGATGAGCCTGGAAATGCGCAAGTTTTGCCGGAAAGTTATGATAATTTGTATAAATTACTGGAACGTGACGGGATTGTTGTTTTCCCTGGGTTCTTTGGTTATACGAAGGATGGCGAAATCAGTACGTTTTCGCGCAGTGGCTCGGATATCACGGGGGCGATTGTGGCGAATGGCGTGAAAGCGGAGGTCTATGAGAACTTTACAGATGTCGATGCGGTTTATGCGGTGAATCCTTCTATCGTACATAAGCCCCGCGCGATTGTCGAGCTGACATATCGGGAAATGCGTGAGTTGTCTTATGCTGGTTTTTCTGTGTTCCATGATGAAGCGCTTGTTCCCGCCTTCCAAGCAGGAATCCCTGTTCAAATTAAAAATACGAACCGACCACAATTACCCGGTACACGCGTGATTCACCACCGGGAAAATACGAATGGTCCAGTTGTGGGAATCGCGAGTGATGGCGGTTTTTGCAGTATTTATATTACGAAATACTTGATGAACCGTGAAATCGGATTTGGTCGCAAAGTGCTAGAAATTTTAGAAGATGTTGGCTTGACGTATGAGCATATGCCTTCTGGGATCGATGATTTGACGATTATTTTGCGAGAGAATCAGATGGATCGACAAACAGAAACAACCGTGCTAGATCGCTTGAAAAATGAGTTGTCATCTGATGAAGTCATGATAGAGCATGGCATCGCGCTTGTCATGGTCGTTGGTGAAGCAATGAAGCACAATGTCGGAACTACCGCGCGCGCTTCAAAAGCCTTATCGGAAGCGCATGTCAACATTGAGATGATTAATCAAGGGTCTTCTGAGGTCAGCATTATGTTTGGCGTGAAGGAAGAGGAGGAGAAAAAAGCGGTACGCGCGTTGTATAACGAGTTTTTTGACGCAGAATAAAGAATGGATCGACTCGAAAATTGATGAGTCGATCCATTTTTTCGTATATTGCTAATCTCTAGCTCCAGCCCAGCTGAATCGCATAATCATGTGACGGATGAACCAGTATAACGGTCCACATGACACGAGTAGCGGTACATAAATCAGCATCATGTGCCAATCGAAAATCGATACGAGTGAGAAAAACTTGCCACCGAATAAGAACAGACAGACAAATGCGGCCATCATTGTTGCTACGAGTACTTTCGTTTTGCGTCCGAATGGATGTCCAACACTAATCAAAGCGACGAAACATGTAGCCCCTGTTAGCATGACGTTCATGGTCGATGTTTGTGCGAAGCTTAATCCTAGCATGTTTCCAAAACCTAGAATAAGCATGATATAGGTGATAACGCAGGTCGCAGCTGGCACGGAAGTTTGCAATACTTTGTGTAGGAACTGTCCCTTGATGCGGTCGTAGTTCGGTTTTAATGCTAAGAAGAACGACGGGATTCCAACGGTTAGCGCCGAGATTGGGCTAAGTTGAATCGGTTGGAACGGATACGCCCCTGCTAGGAAAATGAAGGCGAGCGCGAGTACCGTCGAATACATCGTTTTGATAAGGTACAGTGATGCCACACGCTCAATATTGTTGACAACACGCCGACCTTCGCGCATCACGCCAATCATCGAGTCAAAATTATTCGATAGCAAGACAAAATCAGAAACGCTACGCGCGGCGTCACTACCTTCTGCCATCGCGATGCTACAATTGGCTTCTTTTAAAGCAAGCACATCATTGACACCATCACCAGTCATGGCAACGGTATGTCCCTGATTTTTATAGGTGTTAATCAAATCTTTCTTTTGATGCGGCGTTACGCGGCCAAAAACCGTATAAGCTTCGATAATCGGCAACAAATCAGCATCCTCAGCAACTTCACTCATATCAATATATTTATCACCATTCGCAATCCCCGCCCGAACCGCGACATTTGAAACCGTCACCGGATTGTCTCCCGAAATAACCTTAATCGACACACCTTCTGCGGCGAAAAATGCAAACGTATCTGGCGCCTCCACACGAATATTATCCGCAATCAAAATGAAGGCTAACAACTCACATTGCTCCGGCAAAACGCTTTCTGTTAGGGTTTCCAAAGAATGCGCCACCGCCAAAACCCGAAAACCTTGATTCGCATAATCATCTAATTCCTGCCGATTTTCCGCAGATAAATCTCTGAAAATAAACTCCGGCGCACCGATCAAAAACGTTCCTTTTTCGGTAAAACTACAACCGCTCCATTTACGCGCGGAGGAGAAGGGAATACGCTTCTCAATTTGCCATTCTGGATTCTCTGTGAAATGCTTCCCGAGCGCAATACTGGTCGCGTTATTATCCGAAAGCGAGCCAACAATCGCGCCAACACTAGCATCAATCTGCGAAGACGTCACTCGCGGATGCTTCAACACGATATCCGTCACATCTAGTTTTCCATCTGTAATCGTCCCCGTTTTATCCAAACAGAGCACGTCCACACGCGCCAATGTCTCAATACACGGCATCGATTTCACGAGCACTTTCTGCTTCGCCAAGTTGATAACCCCAACCGCAAGCGCGATACTCGTCAAAAGTACAAGCCCTTCTGGAATCATCCCAATCATCGCGGCTGCCGTTCCGAGTACCGATTCCCTCAGTGGTAATCCTTGGAAATACTTCGAGAAAAATAGCGCTAGCCCAATCGGAATAATGATAAACGTCAATACTTTGATAATTTTCTTAATCGAGCGGATTAACTCGCTATCTGGGCGTTTCTCCTGCTTGACTTCCATCGAAATTTTTGACACAAAACTATGTTCTCCGACAGCGGAAACCTTCACGTACGCTTGCCCACTGACGATATAGCTTCCAGACATCACGTAATCATCCGCGCCTTTAACAACAGGCTCTGCTTCACCCGTTAGCTGTGATTCATCGACTTCCAAACCATCCGTCTGAAAAATCATCCCATCCGCACAAATTTGGTCTTCGCGATTCAGAACCATCACATCACCAAGTACAAGCTCGTCCTGTTCCATTTCACAAAGTTCGCCATCGCGCATAACCTTGACCTTCGCCTGTGTCAAAATCGTCAGCTTATCGATGTTTCGCTTCGCCCGGATCTCCTGAAAAATCCCCATTGATGTATTGCAGAGCGCGACACCGAGGAACAGCAGATTTTGATAGCTTCCCACGAGAATAATAAAGCTCGCGATGACGACATTTATCATATTAAAAAGCGTAAATGTATTATCCCGTATAATTCCAAGCACACTACGCGTTAACGGCTTGAGTGCATGATTAACCTGTCCGTGCTTTACTCGCTCGGCTACCTCGTTGGAAGTTAACCCTGCTGGTGTTTTCGTTTTATTTTCCATCTCACCAGATCCTTTTCGCTTTAGAATAGCCTCTATATGCCTTTTATCATGCTCGCATTGTATCAAAAAAAGATAAGAATTCGATGAAATTTATGAGAGATTTTCATAGCTACTCTCATTTTTGCGGGCATATTATAGTACTACCCGTTTTGAGGAAAATCCATTCAAAGATTCAGCAATAAACTGTTAATTTTCTCCCACTCATGCATGTTTGGTAAGCGTGACGTCCGGTACTGAATACACTCTGTTATCACTGTCTCGTCCCGATAATTTTGTACTAGTATATCAACGCCCAGTTCGTGTATCAATTCATTGGTAACCCGCTTATTAGAAATAAAAGTTACTTTTGCATGCCTGCTAATAAACTCGTTGACAAAGACCTGCATATAATTCATGTACGCTTTTTTACCATCCAGTGCAAATAAAATATGCTTCTTCGTTTGATAACTTTGATGCGTTACATAGTACGTAAACATGGCCAAATTAACAGCCACGTCCTCTTTATATTCCAGCGATTTAATCTCTGGGATATCACTAGTCACCAGTTGATTTAACCAGCGTTCATACAAGATAGGATGATTTAGCTTCACAAACTGATTGATTTCATAAAAATTTTTCTGGAAAAGCGACGTTAGTCTTGACAGTAAAAGCACGTTCTCCAAATAAAACATGAAAATACTCAGGTTAGATTGATCTAGCTTCTCCATATCACTACTACTAAAGAAAAGTTCAATAAATTCACGCAAGCCTTCATGCCAAGTCATGGACTCATACAATCGCTGCATCACTATTTCGTCTCTTTCTTTATAAAGGTAATTCTCCAGTAGTAGCAGGTCAATATAAATAACTTCATCTTCTGGCATCGCGTGATTCAATACTGTATCCAGCGTTTCCCTCGCCAGCTGATGCACATAATGATATCTAGGCGTTTTCATTTGCTCTGCTTTAAACGCTGCATCTATCTCAACAAAATGACCCTGCTCGATTCGGTGACTAATCACTTTAATCCAATATAATATACTACGATGCTGTATATAAACATCATACCCCACCTCATTCATAAAAAAGAGGTAGTTTTTTTCAAAGATATCATATTGCTCTTGTCTTGGGCGATGTTCCATGGACATATCATTAATATTATAGAAAAAATAGTAATAAAAATAGCGAATATTCTCCTCTTTCCCATGGATATTAACAGGGTTCGTCGTCAATGTTAATTTGAACTCCGCTAGCAAACTCCTTAAATGCTGCAAGTAACGATATAAGGTAGACGTTGATAAAAATAGTTCATCTGCCCATTCATCAATCGATAAGAATATTTCTTCATAAACGTTCGAAATAATTTGAAACAGCGGTGATTGCTTAGACACGACCATCAACAATTCATCAATCGCCAATTTGTCGTTAATTCGATAACCCTGTACCTTCAATGTGGAAAAAAATTTTCGTTCTGGAAAAGCTCGCTCTAACTCCCTGATGTCTCGTTCCAACGTCTTCTGGGACACATTAAACTCTTCTGCAATTTCTTCTAGTGTAATTGCATAATCGGCGTCATGAATGCGTTGAAGCAGGCTTACTTGTCGCTTAATTTTCTTATCTGCAATAATTTGTAAATAAAAATGGTTCATTATCATCATTCCCTTTACTAGATTCCAAATATAGAATTCTCCTTAATGAAATTGTATCATTTTATTTTACTTCTAGTCCAGATTCCTATACTTAAATACCTATTTATTAAAAAAGAGCACAAAAAAAGGCCAAAAGCGACTCTTAAATTCACTAATGGCACTTTTTAACCTTTTATCTAATCCAAATATACCGAGCTATACTTCGCTTTCGTAAAAAGACGAATATACCTCCATATAGGAAAAATGTGAGTAGCGTCAAACCAAGTGTCATGCTTATTGGATAACTACCTATAGCTGGTTGACCCGTTATCAGATGAATCGCATTCGCAAATAGAATAAGAAAATAGTAATGTGTACATAAAATGACAAGACTATTTTTCCCATAAAAAGAAAAGATACGAATGTGCTGCAAGCGTATAGCCAGAAGGCACAGCGCAAAAATACCGAGTAATGCGCCAGCAAAGAAAGCGAACGGTTGACCGATATCCATACTGCGCAGGGTGACAATTTTATAATCATTCGCGTACATGAGTGTTAGAATATAGAGAACAACACAGCTAGCGAGCGTCCACCATGATAGGAACCATTTTCTTTGGAATAGTTTTCGTTCCCGGCTTATGAGTCCTACCCAGTAAAATAAAAAGGCAACGGGAATAATTTTAATACCAAGTGGCCAGCGAATACCTTGATCGAATGTGCTCAAGACTGTTAGACCGACAACGATAATAAGCACAAGCCACGACCATTTTGGCAGATATTTTTTAAAACAAAAGAATAGGATTTCGACTTCAAATAAGACGACTAAAAACCATAGTGGACTATTAAAACCAACTTCTCCATTTAAAAAGAAGAACTCCATCCAGGAAAAAGGATACGCTGTTTTTTCATAAATAAACTGGAATCCGAACATGATTAATGCTGTTATTGCTTGAAAAACGAAGAAAGGAACAAGTAAGCTGTGGCTTTTTTTCCGGATGTACGTGCCTAGACTACTCGGCTTTACTTGAAACGTGTAGCCGGAAAGAAAGAAGAACAGTGGCATATGAAAACCATAAATCCAAATTTTCACGTTATCTGTGGCATAGAAATGTCCCCATACAACGAGAAAAATACCCAGTCCTTTGGCGACGTCTAGCCACTCGAGGCGTTTCACTTCACTGTCTCCTTGCTGTTTATTCGTTGTATCGCTGACCGCAGAGCTGTGGAGGATGTCCCCGTTGTATAAGGTAGATATTGAATCGCCACGCCGACTTGCGCAAAGGTTTGTTCCAACTGATTCCACGTATCACTTCCCTGCCAATCGCTTCCGACAAACATGACGTCAAAAGGATGCGCCTCATAAGCCTCCATTTTATTCATATTTTTTTGTGGTACGACTTGATCCACATAACTAATCTGGTTCACAATCTCCATCCGCTCTTCAAAAGGGATGATAGCTTCTTTATTTTTGTAGGAGACAAGTTCATCGATGGTGACACCAACAATTAGATACTCGCATTGTTCTTTCGCTTTTTTTAGTAAGTTAAGATGCCCGATGTGAAACATATCATAAACGCCTGTTGTATAGCCGATTTTATATTTTTTCATGGTTTTCTTTTACTCCTTTAATGGCAAAATGCCTTGATTTGGTTGGCGACGGTGAGCGCTGCATTCCCCTTCTCATAGGAACCTATTTTTTGGTTGAAAAGGGCTAATTTATGTTGATAGTTTGTAGCATCAAACTGACAAATTTGAGTAAGAAGTGTGGCTGGACTGGTCGCGATTGGGAATGGTAGGTCCTGTAGATCGAAGTACATCGCGCGTTCATTTGCAATGTATTCCGTCACATCTGGTGTATAGAGAATCGTTTTTTTACCTGCCATCGCCATATCAAACATGCTAGAAGAGTAATCAGTGATGAGTAAATCCGCCGCTGCGAGCAATTCCTGCATATCAGGATAATCCGTGGCATTGATGGCGCCTTTGCGATAGGACATGCCACCCGCAAGGTTAGCGATATTCGGATGCAGGCGAACAAGGATTGTCCACTCACCAAAAAATCTTCCTTCCAACGCTTGTTTCACATCCGAAAATTCTTGTAAATACACCGATAGACTGGCATCTTTTCGAAATGTTGGGGCGTATAGTGCGAATTTCGTGGTTGGCTTTGTTTCAAAAAACTGTGTGACGCGTCCATGAACTGTTGTATCTTCATTTATAAGTAAATCGCATCGTGGGGTTCCAGTTGGTAAAACTTCTCCGTCAAACCAGAAAGAATGTTGATACATTTTGCGGCTAAAATCAGAACCTGCGAGCATGTAATTGCATTTTTGGGCGTCTCGTTTCGCACGGTCAAGATAAGCTACTGGCAACTGTTTTTCTGCATCTTGTTCTATTTTTTTGAGGCGCAGCGGGCTATGCCACGTTTGAATATATACTTGCGGTCTGCGTTTTGGTGGGCTGTATTTTTGGCGGCAGTTATCGAGCCATATTTTAGCGGTCGCGAGCTCTTGGAGGGCTTGATTGGAGCCATATCTTACCGGACGCACGCCTTCTGGAAGTGTGGATTCTTGATTCTGTGTAACTAGCCAAACGATATCAAAACCTTGATTTAGTAGTTCCGCGACGATATATTTTGGGTTGTCTCCGTAGCCACGACCGTAATGTGTGGATACGACGATTTTATTTTTTTGTATCGGTAAAAACCAGTAATGGTAGGCGAAATTGCCGTAATGCCAGCGTTGTTTTAGTAGGCGTAGTGTTCGTTTACTTTTTTGAAACATCCTTAATTAGCTCCTTTTCTGAGAAAATATGGCGGTTTTTCCAGACGATGATCACGCGATAGAGTAATACGGTGAATTGAGACACGACGGTGATGGCGCATAGCGTGGTGATTGTGAACATGCCTGTTAGGAACAGTACCGTTAAACCAATGAGTTGGACGATAGCTGAAACAATGGTAGATGCATTGGCATGTTTCGCAAGCCCCATCGGTGATAAAGTCGGAAAACCTAACATGTAGACGAGTGGTGTGATGGCAACGATTGGGAGTAGTATCCGCAAAATTGATCCCGCATCGTAGAAAGCAGCGCCGAGAAATAGCGCCATAAATTCGTTTGCATAGATACCAAGCACGATACAGCCAATCGTGACTGGTGGCATGATCATCCAAATGATTTTTTTCAGTAGGCGGAAATCGCGATTTTTTACCATGTAAGGGTACAAACTGTCCGCAATTGGTGAAAATGCAGATTTTGCGGTACCGACCAGACGATCTGATGCCACATACATTCCCACTTTCACGCTTCCCGGCGAATACATTAAACCAAGGAAAAACGTGTTGGTGACTTGATACATCGTCGCCGCAATCCGTGAAAAAAAGAACGGGCTAGACTTTCGAATCGTTTCGCGAAGATAGCCTTTATCTAGTCGTACAAACTTGATTCCCAGCTTTTGCGAGACATGTCGCTGGGCTAAAATGAGGGCCACTGCATTACCGATCAGCGTAAAAAGTGGCACGAAGTAATATTGTTGGGGAGTTTTTAAAAATAAAAAAATCATGACTACAAAGAAACCTTGAATCGCCACAGTTCGAATCGTGATCCGTTTCATTGTTTCCAACCCACGATAGAGAAAATCTGGCAAGAAAGCACTCACTGCAACCGAAGCGAACGTTAGGAGATATAAAAACATATCTTGTCGAAACATCGGGACAAAGTAACAAATACTGACCAGTACTGCAAAACTCAAACCTGTAAAGAGCATTTTTGCGCGCATTACCGCCGTATAAATTTTTGCGACCTCCTGTTTATTCTCCCGATGTTGCGAGATGTCAGCAGTGGCCGATAAAATAAAGCCAAAATCAATGACGAGCCGGAAATAAGTCATCATCGCAATCGCAAAACCGACTTTCCCGTAAAATTCGGGTCCTAATATTCGCGTTTGATATGGTACTGTAATAAGGCTGAAAAAGTAGCCTGAAAAGGTAAGCGCATAGAGGAATAATGTATTGTGTAGCAGCCGCTTTTTTTTCGTGTCCTTCATGTCTTATCTTCTCCTTTTCCTTATCCAAACACGTGCCGCCAAGGGCCATCGAACGAATGGATGCATCGTTATTTTCACTTGGAGCGCTTTATCATAACTCAGACTGTCCATGTATAAAATATTTCGGCGCTGACTTAAAAACCGTTTGGCAGCACTCGTTTTAGCCATAGATTTTTCCTTCTCTAACAAGCGAATAACACGTTTTTTCGAGTCATACGAGGCACGACTATAGTAAATATTATTCTTCATAATCGAACCCTTACGATACCTTCTTTTAAAAAACGTTTGGCGAATATACATCACTCGCTTCACTTTCGTAAACAATTGCGGTGTGAAAATCTCATCTTCATGTAATAGCCCATCAACGAATGTCATCTTGACTAACTCAGCACGAACGAAGAACAGCCAAACTGGTGAATTGTAATGCCTACATTGCGCTCTCAACCATTCTTTCTGCGTATAGATCTTTCCTTCTTGCAAAACTGCGCTTGAATCATATGAATTTATCGACATCACACCATCTTCTGTGAACGGCTCCGCATCAAATTTGACCATATCGAGCTGCTCCTGTTCCGCAAGAGCAAAGCAACTCGCCAGCATATCATGTTGCAAATAATCATCAGAATCTAGAAAATAAAGATATTTCCCAGTCACGTGTTTTAACCCCGTATTCCGAGCAGCCGACAACCCCTGATTTCGCTGTGAAATAATACGAAGTTGCGGTAATTTTGCTTGATAAGCCTCCAAAATCGCTAAACTACCATCCTGACTGCCATCATTCACTGCAATCACATCAAAATCTTGATACGTTTGCGCCACCAGACTGTCTAAGCAAGCCTCCAAATATGGCGCCACATTATACACTGGTAAAATAATCGAGATACTAGGCAAGCACGGTCCCTCCTATTTTCGCACGACCGATGGAATAATAACTCAGTCCCGCATCACGCGCAGCTTGTAAAGAAAAACAATTCCGTCCGTCATATACGAGCGGCTCTGCCATCGTCTGAAATAACGCTAAATCCATCTCTTTGATTTCCTGCCATTCGGTGAAAATAAAACAGGCATCCGCATTTTCTAGCACATTCGCAATCGAATCTCCATATGTTAAACTATCTCCAAAAACATTCTCTAAATTCGGCAATCCAACCGGATCATAGACATGAACATCCGCGCCCTGATTCAACAATAACTGTAAATTCGGAATCGACGGCGCCTCACGTAAATCATCCGTTCCCGGTTTGAACGTTGCTCCTAACACCGCGATTTTTTTACCCGTAAATTGCGGTATATCTTTGCGCGCCGCTTGAATCAACTTAAACCGCTGCTTCTCGTTGACTGCAATCGCCGCTTGAACCGTCCGCAACGTGTACCCTTCTTCCTCCGAGAGCCAGTGAAGCGCCTTCGTATCTTTCGGAAAACACGAGCCACCATAACCGATTCCTGGTGATAAAAACTGCTTACCAATCCGCGAATCTGTTCCCATACCGCGTGTTACTTCTTCAATATCCGCGCCAACAACCTCACATAGATTCGCAATATCATTCACAAAAGAAATTTTGAGCGCTAAAAAATCATTCGAGGCGTACTTCACCATTTCTGCGCTTCGACGGTTCATCGTTAAAATCGGCTGTCCAAAAGGGGCATACATCGCTGTTAACGTTTCCGTTGCCACTGCGCTTTCTGTCCCAATGACAATCCGCTCTGCATGTAATGTATCTCGAAGCGCCGTACCCTGTGATAAAAACTCTGGATTCGATGCAATTTCGACAAGCCCTTGACGTTCCTCGCCAAGTATTCGCTTAAAATGGTTCGCTAATTTGTCATTCGTCCCGATTGGAACTGTCGATTTTATCACAACTAAGGTTGGCTTCTCAATCGAATCCGCAATTTCTCCACAAACGGTATACAGCGCTTGTAAACTCGCAGATCCATCCGCATTTTCTGGTGTCGCAACACCAACAATAATGACATCCGCGTCAAGGTAGGCCTTTTTATAATCAATCGTAAAAGATAGCTTCCCAGCCTTTTGCGCCGCTTTCACTTCTGTTTCTAAACCCGGCTCATAAATCGGGGACTCTCCTCGATGCAACATCTCAATCTTCGCCTCGTTTTTGTCGACACAAACGACCGTATGCCCAACACCTGCCAAACAAGTTCCCGTCACTAAGCCTACATATCCTGTTCCCGCTACAGCAATTTTCATATATTTCCATCCTCACTTCTATTTAGAATAAACTCTGATTAGATTGATCAATAGCATATACAGATAACTGCCGCTATACCTGATATTCCAATGTACCTTTCGACCGCGTGCTACAATTGCTTTTTGCCGCTGCCATTTCGTTAAACTTGTATCCGTTGCAATCCCGCGATTCACAATCGATAACAAAAAAGAATCGCGCGCCGTTCTTGTTAATGGCGCTGTTTCCATCCATTTTTCTGAGAAAGTCCATGCATTTAGTTGCCCCACACGCCCCGCCGTCGCAACATTTTGATGGTAAACCGTTTCGGCGCTTGCTAAATGTTTCATCTCAACGCCTGCCTGCTCCATCCGCAACAATAAATCCCAATCTTGATGTTTTTTGAGGCCCTCTGTGAATGGTATTTCGAGCAGAATTTTTCGAGGAATTAATAAAGTAGAGGTTTGCATAAAGCCAATCGTTTTCCAACTTTTGCGAGAAAACAAGTAATCACCAACAGAGTATGCGCCTTCCTTCCAAGGTATATACGGCAATTGATACGTCCGTTTTGGTTTCCCAGGTGCATATGTTGCAACAGAAGTAAACGCGAGGTGCCGTGCCTCTGAATTCTCATCTAATAACGCGAGTTGCTTTTCCAATTTATCCGGCAGAAACTCATCGTCATCATCCAAAAAGGCAATCCATTTTCCAGCGGCTATTCCGACACCGAGATTTCGAGCGGTACTACCACCAACACCTTTTGTTTGGAGCACTTTCACCGGTATCTCACCATCCATATAACGCTGCACAAACCGTTTTGTGACGTCATCTTCGCCATCAATCACGATACAGATTTCGACAGCGGGATACGTTTGCGACAAAACGCTCGCTACCGCCCGTTCCAACATCTTCACACGATCTCGCGTCGGTATCACGACACTCACTAAATCACGCATCATTGATTCTCCTGGTAATAATAGTGATCCTGCTTCTGCTTTTGATTATTAAAAATTGCACCGAGGAACAGCTTCGAACTCTGCTCCAATCGTGTACTAGCCTTGCGCGCCCGCTCCGTCACCGTATAATCGTTACGAATCACGAGAATCGACGCATCCGTCATCCCTGACAAAACTTGCGCATCCGCTACAGCCAAAATCGGCGGCGTATCCATAATAATATGGTCAAACTTCTCTCCTAGTTCTGCGAGCACTTCTTTCAACCGATCCGACGCTAAAATGGACGCTGGATTCACTGGAATAATACCCGCCTGTAAAATATACAAGTTCGGCGTATCACTTTTAAAAACCGCACCTTCGACCGTGGATTCCTTCTTGATCAAGCCCATCAAACCAAGCGACACGCCATTTCGGAAATACTTATGAATCGTTGGTTTCCGCAAGTCCGCATCAATCAGCAAGGTCTTTTTCCCCTTCTGAGCAAACGCAATCGCGAGGTTACTCGAAATAATCGATTTCCCAGAACTCGGATCGGCCGACGTGATCAAAATCGATTGTAACTTCTGATCGATACTCATTAATTCAATGTTTTCTACGACCATCCGAAACTGTTCCGACAATGGCGATAATGGCTTATTCTGCACGATAAGTTTGCGGTCTTCGCGTTGCACTTCTTTCTTTTTGCGTAACATCATTTTTTCTTTCGCCTCCTTGCTGCATTATCTTCATGGCTTGCTGTATCCGTGGATGTAATGTTTCCAATCGTTCCAATCACTGGAATTTGCAAACGAGCAACGATCTCTTCTTCCTTCTTAAATCTCTCATCAAAAATCCGTCTAGCAAAACCGACAACAACACCAATCACAAGCCCTGCAAACATTCCCGCGAGCATCCCAACTTTGATATTCGGGCTAATTTTTTGTGCAGTATAGGCGTCTGCCAACAACTCGACATTGGAGATTTTCATCATACTTGGCGTCTCTTTCAAGAAATGCTTCGTTACAATCCGCACCATTCGAATCGCTTCGTCTGGATTAGCATCGACCACATGAATGTTAATCACTTGCGAGTTCTGAACGCTATCAACGGATACTTTCCCAGCCAGCGCCTCAAGACTCATCTGTGGACCGATTTCCTGTGCCGCACTTTTCAAAATACGTGGGCTCTTGATAACGACACTGTACGTATTTACCATCTGAATATTCGCCTGAATTTCCGAGTTTTGCACCGCGGAGTTCTGGTCTTGTGCGTTTTGTGTAATAAGAACTTGCGATACCGCTTCGTATTGCGGTGTTACAAAAAATTGCAAATAGCCGAACGTGGCTGCGGCGCAAAGACACATAGAGGCAATGATAATCCACAGGTTTTTGCGTAAGACTTCCATGATTTCTCTTAATGAAATGGTTTCTTCCATAATGCATCCTTTCCTAAAGCCGGCTTTGTTCCTTCATTCCCAAACGAAATTCCAATGAGGAAAAAAGTAATGATGCCAAGGCTTGTCGTGAGATAGAGTTCTGTAAATAAAGAGGTGATCGCATACAGGAAAAGCACGAGCGTGAAGGCCTGCGTCGATCCCGACCGCCGATTAATCATGAGTAGAAATAACACGATAATCAGTCCAAAGCACACCACGCCGATATACCCGAACTGTGCTAGAAACATCGCGACATAACTATCATTCAAATACTGCGGATTTTCTCTCGTAAAACCATAGTACTCATAAAATCGCAATGTATCGTAAAGCGAGGAGTAATTTTTCACCGAGCTTCCCGACCCAAAGGATGCAAAACCAGCTCCAAATGGCGCATACATATCGGCTATTTTAAATGCCCCTTGATAAAGCAAACTACGCGCAGAGGTCGTTGAGGAAAGCAGTCGCGTATCGATAACTTCCCAAAACATAGCGATGAGCGCGACGCCTGGCAAGATCAGATAACTAATTTTAAAACTTTTCTTTTTGGCGTAATATTGGAACAACAGCATGAAGAAATAAATCGCGATAAAAATCAGACCTTTATTTCGAGCTGCGAAAAAGATTAGCGTACTGCCCATCAATAAGAATGGGATATGGTAGCGTACATTTTTTAAACCGAGGAATAACATGCAGAAGAATACGGTTGCGCTTAGATAAGTCGCGTGTGGGAAAAGCAGATATTGCGTTCTGATACCAAATCTGAATTCAGTGGAAGGCCAGATTGGATAGGCTAAATTCACGAGGAGTAGCAAGAATAGAATCCCGATTATCCATTTTGCGTAAAGAACCAATCGATCGGTTTGGGAGGTGAAGAAGCCTTCTTGAAAAGCCAGTCGACCGAAGAAATACGCGACAAAACATTTCGAGATACTCCAAATGTCGAGAACAATAAATGACGTACCGCGAATACCAGAGGCCAGATTTCCGAATAACCCGAGGCCGATGATGATGAGCACCAGTCCAATAATGATATATTCCTGCGTCATCAATGCTTTTGGCTGCTTCAGTTGGAATAAAACAATCCCGATAAGACATAGAAATGTAAGCACATTATCCAGATTTAATGTTGGCAAATAGGCTATATTTTCAATTGCTGGTGCAAAAAGAATGAGCGTAAGGAATGTAAAAAATAGAAAACTGGCAAAGGGTTGCTTTTCTCGTTTCAAAACTGGCTCCAATAGCTATTCATTCCATTCTGTATAAATTTGATCCCATTTCCGGTTATAAGCTGGCATCGAAAAAGCCGACTTGATTTTGTGTGAAGCCGCCGCCCCCATTTTGCTCCTCTCCTCTTCTTGTTCTATCAAAAAGGATATGGCATCATAAAGCGCATCTTGATCTCCAGGTTCGATGAGTAAGCCATCTTTACCTTGCTCCATAACATCTGGAATGCCACCAACATACGTGCTAATATTCGGTATTCCGCGAGCCATTGTCTCAAGTATCGCCATCGGTAAACCCTCTTGATAAGACGGTAACAGGTGAATAAGCGTTTTTTGCATCGTCTGTTCTTTTTCTTCTGCTGTAATCCAACCGCCAATGCGCACGTTGTTTAGCTGTTTTTGCGTGATGATCGCTTGTGCTTGTTTGGTGTCTCCATCCCCGTACAGATAGATGAAAATCTCAGGATGCTCGTCTTGTAAACGTTCCGCTACTTGTAAAATATCGTACGTGCCTTTTCGTTCGCCGAGCTGTCCAAAACTGCTTATTTGTGTGCGTTCTACTGGTTTCTCGCTAGGTGCTGGAATTGGAACCGCATTTTGGACGATTTCCATCGATATTCCGTATGCCGCAAAATAAGTTTGCACGTCTTCATTTAGCACGATGATTTTGTCCGCTTTTCGCAAGGTTTGCAGCAAGTGCTTTTGTAACCGCGGTCCACTCATTTGATGATACTGATCGAAGTGAGAACCATGAATGTGCAACAATACTTTTCTCCCGCACTGTTTTGCTATCCTTGTCGCGATGGCCTTACGAAAATAGCTACCGTCTTGCGCCATGTGAATATGCACCAAGTCGATTTTCTTGCCTATGATTCGAAATGGCAACGATAAAATACCTAGTGCCGAGTAAAAAGTACGTCGGAACAAGCTGCCTTCTTTCCAACTTTCCGCATAAAATATCGTGTTGTCTGAGGAGCTGAAATGATTTTGAAAGTTTGCAATCACCGTCGCAATCCCGCCCTTCGTCGTCCGATCTGGACCAAACATTAGGATTCTCATTTTTGAAGCCTCTCTTTTCAACCTATTTTTTCGTTACTAATTGTCATATTCTATTGATTCATTTTTGAGGCGCTGACTTGTATTGCCCCTACTTCTATTTAACCATGTATCGTCAAAATTGCGTATTCATGTTTGTCTGGTCTCTAGACATTTGTAAGAATTTCTAGGCTGGTCTTTTACGCGTTCGTTTCTCTTTTAGCACATGGTCTAAAAATACAAGGTTGCCGACGACATATCTTTTTGCCAGCCGTTTTGGTTCTTGCATCATGCGGTATAGCCATTCTAGGCTGCAGCGTTGCATCCATTTCGGCGCTCGTTTCAATTCACCGGCAATGACGTCAAAACTACCTCCAACGCCAATCGAAACTGGCACGCCCATCTCGTCCATATACTGATCCACGAAGAATTCTTTTTGTGGGCTTGGCAACGCGACGAATAATAGATCTGCATCGCTCGCCTTAACCTGCGCCACAACATCTTCCTCCTGCGCTTCATTGAAAAAGCCATGATGGTATCCTGCAATTGGTAACGTCGGGTAATCGCGCTTCACTTTGGCAATCAGTTTATCAAGAATGGCTTCACTCGTGCCTAGGAAATAGACGCGATATCCTTTTATAGCTGCTTGTTCGAGCAAATGTAACATCACATCGATTCCCGCCACACGTTCAAGCGCAGGTTTCTTGAGTACTTTCGCCGCTAATACCATGGACATACCGTCTGGATTAATAAGCGCCGCCTCATTGATAATTCTTTTAAACCGCGGATTTTTTTTCATCAGATTAATCTTGTCCGCATTGACACCTGTATGATGCACCGGCGTACGATTTTTGATATAAACTTCTATTTGATCGATCGTTTCGTTAAAATTCAAGGTATCCAAATTAGCCTCTAAAAATTGAATGCGGTTAGCCACTATATCCCACTTCCTTTTCCAGTGAGTTCGCGCCATGTTTTCATTAAAATAACGAAATTGAAGCGCAGGGAGCGATTTTTGATGTAACGTAGGTCTAGTTCGACCATTTCTTTGAAGCTTAAGTTATTGCGACCACTTACTTGCCATAATCCTGTACAGCCTGGTTTCACAAGTAAACGTAACTTGTCATAGCTTGTATAGTCTGCTACTTCATCTGGTAACGGTGGACGCGGGCCAACAACGCTCATATGACCTTGCAATACGTTTAACAGCTGTGGAAATTCATCGAGGCTTGTTTTTCGTAATATTTTACCGATTTTCGTGATACGCGGATCTTCTTTCATCTTGAACATGCAACCGGCCACTTCATTCTGCGCTAAAAGGTCGGCTTTTTGTTTCTCCGCATCCACAACCATCGACCGGAATTTGTACATGTAGAACGGCTTTTGATCTTTTCCAATACGACTTTGCTTGAAAAAAACGGGTGCTTTTATGTCGCTTAATTTAATTATGAGCATGATGAAGAGTAGAACTGGGGCACTAATAATGAGTGCCAATGTTGCGATGGAAACATCTAATACCCGATAGCGCCACTCTTTTTGATCTAAGCTTTTCAGTTTTTGGGTTTCTTGCGATGAGTAAAACAATCATTTTTCCTCCTCCATCATTTGCTAGGGAATGAAAGCAACCATTCAGCCACAGGTTCTTGATCCATTTGGAAAGCATAGCTCATCCAACCTTTTTCAAGACTCGCAGGAATTTCAAAATAGATATTTCCAGTAATTGTTTTGCCAGCAGCTACTTCCTGACCAAGACTATCCGTTTTCATACCATAAATATCATATTCCTTGCCATCATCATCTTTTAGCCTGAAGTTTCCAGCGCCAATACCAATCGGCTTTTCCGTGTTGTTCTTCACTTTCACTTCGATTTTCAAGATACGTTTGCGATCAGTTGCAGCTTTTTCACGCGTCACTTTCGTTGGTGTTACAGTCATTTCCTTAGATCCTAATGCTTTATTCAAATCGGTCTCTTCGCTATTACCACAGCCTACCAAAGCCACAGAAAGGAGCAGTATCGCGAGAATTGTCATGCTAATTTTTTTCATAATCCCTACCTTATTATTAAAAGGGAAACTACAATCAGCTTCCCTCCGTTATTTTGTTAATGAGTCTATTCTGAGAGGCTTACTGCTTTTTCAGACAGCTTCTTATTATCTGGACCATAGCCATAAACGATTACTTTATCGTCTGCTTTGATTTTCTTATCCAAGGCGTAGAATTTGTAAATGCCACCCGCTGAAATCGTGCCTCCGTAATGCATCTTACCGTTGACTGAAATCGCTATTTGCTTGATATCGCCAGTCAGTGTTCCCTTGATATTTGTGTCTGTCAGATTCAAATCTGCAGTTTTGATATCACCTGCGTAGAGGGCTTCTATTTTCAGCGTTTTGGATGTTAAGAGTCTGCTTTTCACATCATAAAAATTCATCGTTACTTGGGCATCTGCCTTCGTGATTTTGTCCAAAGCGTAGAATTTAACGGTGCCATTCGCAACCTCGCCACCCCAATATTTATTGCCGTCCACAACAATACCAACTTGCGCAATAGCTTCACCTGTATAGGTTGCTTTAATATAATTATCGCCTAGTTTGTAATCTGCCAAGGCAACTTCCCATGCTGACTTCACTTGAAGAGGAAAACTGTGTTTGATTTGTTTCGCGTCATCATACAAGTTCACCATGACCACATCGCTGACCTGCGTTATTTTATCTAAGCCATAAAATTTGAGCGTCCCATTTTCGACTGTCCCACCGTAGTAGCGTTTGCCATTAATATCGATGCTCATTCCTGTTGCAGCGCCAGTGTATGTCCCTGTGATATATAAATCGCCAAGTTGGTGCGTCGCGGCTTGCCCCACAATCGGAATCATCGCAGTTAATGCTGTCTGAGCCTTATTAATACTTGCTTCCAGTTCCTCTTTTAACGCAATATTTGTGATGTCTGCCACAAGTTCCAGCGCGCGATTGATCTCCGCTTGTGTGAGTGTTGGCTTGATATCATTTATCGGTTTATCATCTTGGAAAAGTTCATTTACTGCTGTTTTTGTAGCAAGTTCTGCTGCAAGTCGTGCCTCTTCTAACGCTTCTTGTTGGCGTACTATTTCCTCTAGTTTTGCTGCTTCACGTTCCACCAATTGCCGGTTCGCTTCGTCTAGTTGCAACTGTAATTCTGCTCTAATCACGGAATCCACTACCACATCAATCAAGGCTTGTACGTCTGCAATCGCTTTTGCATCTGTCGCTATGTTGATGGTACCCGTAGAGTTTCCATTTTCAAAAAGAGCGTTCAAAGCGATTTCTGCCTCTTCTTGACGAGCTCTATCCTCTGTTTCTATGGCTTCAAGCTTAGCCTTTGCGCTATCCAGTATTGTTTGCAACTCCGCTTTTTTAGTCGTATCTTGTATCACCGCAATCAGGTTTTGAACATCATCAATCATGAACATTGTGACTTCTGGTAGCAATTCGCCATCCGTATTTTTATCTACGAAGAAGTTGTTCAATGCTGTTTCTGCAATAATTTGCTTTTCAAGTTCCTCATCCGTCTCTTTTTGAACTTGGGCAACTGATTTCACTAGACTTAAACTGGTCATCCTATGATTTCCGTTAACATAGGCGTACGTCACTGTCCCCGCATCCATGCTATAGAACACTTTCGTTACATCTGATGTAGCGGTAAACGTAATTGCTCGTGGTGTTGTTTTCGTTGTTCCCGCTCCAAGATTCGTATCGGTCGCAGTCGTCTTGTGGCTTGCTATAACTTGATTATTACTATCCGTAACGCCAAACTCCGTGGTGGAACTAAACAGCTCTACGGTCGCACTACTCTTATTCCGAATCTCATTACCAGTTAATATATACTCTTTTCCAGGAACCGTTCGAATTTCTTGATAAGCAATATACGCCACATTATTTTCCTTAGCGTTTGTTGTTAACAAGTTCGCTGAATTAATAAGGAATGATACGGAGGTACCATTCACAGTTGGACTTGTTCCCGCTCCACCTAACCCAACTACGGTCCCAGCTGTAAAATAATTATTAGCGTCTAATGCCAGCGTCGCGCTTCCTAAAATGATCTTACCTTTTTGATACTTCCACGGCCCAGTAGCATAGGCGACACCAGTACGCTGGTCCACTAAACTCAAGTTATCAACAACATATGCAGCTGGTGTAGCCTCTGGATTTTCTGCTGCTAATCCTTTTCCAACTAGTATTTGAAGCGGCGTCATAACAGTCGTTCCGAGTAGAGATGCGATGGCCAGAGTACTCATCATTTTTTTCATGTTCGATTTTTTCATATATTCCTATTTTCCTTCTTCCTTCTAGATTTCCCTTTTTAACGAAAAATTAAAAATATTTAATTAAAAATACTTTTAATTCATTCTATATCTAGGCTATCTTGATGAAGAGTTGTTGTTGCTCATTGGTGAAAATCTGTTTTTCTTTTTCTAGCGACGTCAGCACCGTGCTTAATGTCGTCCTGCTTATCCCCATATAATTCGCTAGTATTTTCCTTGTGAAGCACGTTGGTATTTTAATAAAGCCATTGCAAGTTTCTCCAGTACCGTACCAGAGTGCTATCGAACGAAGGGATAATAATACTTTTTCCACATTCATTTCTCCCATCGATGCAATTTTCTGTGTATAACGATCATAAATCAGTCGCATATAATTATAATGGTACAGGTATCCTTCTTGAATATTCATGATTTTTGCGATTACATCAGTAAGTTCAAATTTCCAAACGATAAGCTCTTTACTTAATGCTACGGCATGAAAGTCTGTGTGTTCTAATTGTTTACTATGATGTAACCCAATAAACCCATTCTCGCTGACGAAATCAATGATCTGCGAATTAAGTACAAGCGCTGATACACCTTGTTCAATAGCATAAACAAAATCGGTTGCTTCCACTTGTAGCATCAATTCTTCTGATTTTTTGATAATTAGCTGCTCTTTTGGAATGGGGAAAATTGCATCATTTAGTAAAATTGGTAATAACTTCTTTGGGTTAAAATCTTCTTGGATGGCATCAATTGCGTACAGTTCTTGTAATTCCATTATGCTCGCCTCCTATAATTATAATAACAGCTAAAAATCAATTAACCTTTTTACAATTTTGCACGTTTTGTCGCGATTTGTGTCGAATTTTTGAACTTTGCTCTTTTTTTCACTCACAGTTGTTAATTCTATTTAATCATGACTGGTGGATTTTACATATTCATGTTTGTCCAAGATTTAGACTTTTATGATAATCGCATGTTCCTTCCATACAAAGCTACAAATATACCTCTTCACTTTTTCATATATGTCTGCTTTTCTGACAATATTGAATTTGCTCCTAGCTATATCCATGGTTAAATGGTTATAGAGGCAAATTAGGAGGAGCTACGTATGCAAACAAATAAACGTAATCAATCAGGCCATTTACTAGCAGCTTTACTTGAAACAAATATCCCTCGCCAAAAAATGATTTTACAAAAGAACGATAAAATCGAGCTAATATCTATAAATAAAGAGCCTTATATCTTCATTATCGTATCTGGTGTCGTTGCTATTTCCTCTAATACAAATACGATGATTGACTTTGCTGGTGAAGGCGATTTACTAGACTACAATGCTTACTCTAGCTATTTATCTGGTAAAGTATTAACAGATAAAGTCAGCGTATGGAGATTTGCTCAAATGGATATTTTCACTCAAATTGCGCAAAGTCCAGTTATTCAAATGGAACACTACCATATGCTACAGATGATTCAGCGCCGTTTAGAGCAGAAACAAATACATGCCACATTAGATACCAAAAATAAGATTGCCGCATTCATTCACACGCTAGCAGCACGCTACAATACAACAGTGAATAACCAAGGCATGTTGGAATTACCCAAATGTTTTTCAAGAAAAATGATTGCCAATTATGCAGGCGTTAGCCTCAGTACCTTGACAACGTACTTGCAACAATTAGTGGCAGAAGATCGTATAGTTTTCAACAAGCATGTCATTTTCATCAGTGAAAATAATGGTGTTTTATAATATAAAAAGATCACAATTAAGCTAAGCTAATTGTGATCTTTTTTGTGGTTCTAAAAATACCTATTCAGAGATAGTAACCACTTTTTCGGCGATTTTCTTATTATCTGGGCTGTAGCCGTAAACGATCACTTCGTCCATCGCTGTGATTTTTTTGTCGAGTGTGTAGAATTTGTATGTGCCGTTTGTTGCGATTGTTCCACCATAGTACATTTTTCCGTTCACAGAGATTGCTACTTGTTTGACGTCACCTGTTAATGTACCTTTGATGTTGGTGTCTGTTAGTTTCAAGTCTGCTGTTGCGACTTCACCTGTGTAAGCTGCTTGAATTTTTAGCGTTTTCGATGCTAGTAGATTGTTATTCGCATCGTAGTAATTCATAGTAACTACAGAATCTGCTGACTTGATTTTGTCTAGGGCGTAGAATTTGATGTTACCGTTAGCAACGTCTCCACCCCAATATTTCTTGCCATCTACAACAATACCAACTTGTGTAACGTCAGAATTATTGTATGTTGCTTGAAGATAGTTATCACCAATCTTGTAGTCGGCAAGTGTCACTTTCAATGGTTCTACGACTTGTACTGGGAATGAAGTTTTGATTTGTTTGTTGCTGTTGTATAGGTTGACCGTTACAACATCTCCTACTTTTGCGATTTTATCCAAACCGTAGAATTTCAATACGCCATTTTCCACGGTTCCGCCGTAATAACGTTTACCATTGACGTCCACACTCATACCTGTTGCGGCTCCTGTGTATGTTCCTGAGATGTAGAGGTCACCGAGTGTATATTTCTTTGCTTGTCCTACGATTGGGATGATTGCATCTAGTTGTGTTTGTGCTTTGGCAATGCTTGCTTCTAGAGTTGCTTTTGTTGCTGGATCTGTTACCGCAGCTACCAATTCTTTTGCTTGGTTAATCGCATCTTGTGTTAATGTTGTCGCGATATCATTGGTTGGATTGTTGCCTTGGAATAGCGCATTAACTGCTTCTTTAGCTGCTTTTTCAGCGGCTAGACGTTCTGCTTCGGCTTTCTCTGCTTCTTGACGTTCTATCAGTTGTTTCGTTGCTTCGTCTAGTTGCGTTTGTAGCTCTGCTTTTTTCATTTCGTCTGTTAGCGCATTGATGACTTCTTGTGCGGCTAAAATTGCTGCCTCGTCTGTTGTTGGTTTGATGGTGTTATCCGAAGCGAATAAGTCTGCCACCGTTTGTGTTGCGGCTTCGGATGCTTGACGTGCTACTAATTGTTTCGTTGCTTCGTCTAGTTGTGTTTGTAGTTCTGCTTTTTTCGCTGCGTCTTTTACTTCGTTGACAAGTGCTTGTGCGGCTGCAATGGCTGCTTCGTCAGTCGTGTTGTTGATAACAGCATTCGCATCAAATAGCGCTTGTACAGCTTGTGTTGCTTTTTCTGCTGCTTCACGTTCTGCTAATTGTTTCGCTACGTCGTCCAATTGTGCTTGTAGTTCTGCTTTTTTCGCTGTATCTGTCACAGCATCTACCAGTTTTTGTGCATCGGCAATCGCGGCTGCATCTGTCGTTGGCTTGATGTTATTCGTTGCGTCTACAAGATTTTTGACTGCGTCGCTTGCTGCATCTTGGCGTGCTTGTTCTGCGGCTACAAGTTGGTCTGCAACCATTTGTTCTGCTTTTTCAATTTCTTTCAGTAACGCTTGTTTGGTCACAACGTCTTCGATACCGTTGACTAATTTCTTCGCGTCATTGATTTTTTGTTGCGTAATATCGGTTGCTGTAGCAGTATGCGCATCATTCGCGAATAATTTGTTCACGGCTGCTGTTGCTTCAGCTTCGGATACGTAAACGTGGATTTCAATCGAGCTATTTTTGCCATTTGCAAGGGTCGCTGTGATGACAGTTTTACCAGCGCTTAAGCCGACTACTTTACCAGTCGCGTCAATGCTTGCAATTGCTGGATTAGATGATGTCCATGTAACGCCTAGTTTACTTGTTGTAATAGCGTCTAGTTGCACACTTTCTGTCGTTAAGAGAGTACGGTTACTACTATTAATTGTCACATAAGCATTGGATTCAGCAAGTGTTGCGGCTGCTTGATCTAACATGGCTTGTGCTTTATCAATTTCTGCAAGTAGTGCATCTCTTAAATCGCCACTTGGTAATTTATTAACTGCTGCTTCTGCACGGTTAATCGTTGTTTGCGTTGTCGTTGTTTTGATTGCCGTATGATCCGTTGTTGTGAATAGATCATTGACTGCTTTTTCTGCTGCTGCACGATCTGCTAAGAAATCGGTAGCTTTCGCAAGTTCTGTTTCTAATGCACGTTTCACTGCTGGATCGGTTATTGCCTCAATTAATATTTTAGCTTGGTCTACATCCAACTGTGTCGTTGTATCTTTCAATGCCAAGTGAGCGTTACTGCGGAATAAATCGTCTACAGCTTTTGTCGCCGCATCTTGACGTGCTTGTTCTGCTTGTTGAATATTAGCTTTTTGCTCTGCTAATTGACGTTTCGCTTCATCCAATTGTGCTTGTACGGTTGCTTTTTCTGTTGGATTCGTGATCGCGTCTACTAATTTTTGAGCATCTGCAATGGCTTTATCATCCGTTGTTGTTTTGATCGTTCCAGTCACATCATTATTGTTGAAAAGTTCTTTCACGCTTGCTGCGGCTGCTTCTTGACGCGCTACTTCTTCTGAGGCGGCTAATTCATTCGCTGCTAATTGGCGTTTTGCTTCTACGATGTTCGCTTGTAATTCTGCTTTTTTCGCTGGGTTTGTGATTTCATTAACCAACGCTTCTGCGGCTGTAATTGCTGCGGCATCTGTTACGATTTTGATTGTGCCATTCACGTTACCGCTGTTGAATAAGTCTTTTACTGCTGTTTCAGCGAGAGCTTGACGTGCATTTTCCGCTTGTTCTGCGGCTTTTTGGTCCGACAATTGTTGTTTTGCTTCGTCTAATTGTGCTTGTAGTTCTGCTTTTTTCGCTGTATCTGTCACAGCATCGATGCGTTGTTGCGCGCTTGCGATTGTTTGATCTGTTGTTGTTGTTTTGATCGTTCCAGTTACATCATTGTTGTTGAAAAGCGCTTTCACTTCTGCGGCAGCTGCATCTTGGCGTGCTTTTTCTGCTGTTGCTGCGTCACGTGCTACCAATTGCGCCTTCGCTTCGTCTAGTTGTGCTTGTACTGCTGCTTTTTCTGTTGGATTCGTGATTGCATCTACCAATTTTTGCGCATCAGCAATGGCTTTAGTATCCGTTGTTGTTTTAATCGTTCCAGTCACATCATTGTTGTTGAAAAGTTCTTTCACACTTGCCGTAGCTGCTGCTTGACGCGCGGCTTCTTCTGACGCGGCTAATTCATTCGCTGCTAATTGGCGTTTTGCTTCTACGATGTTCGCTTGTAATTCTGCTTTTTTCGCTGGGTTCGTGATCGCATTCACCAATGTTTCTGCGGCTGTAATTGCGGCTGCATCCGTTACGATTTTGATCGTGCCGTTCACGTTGCCACTGTTAAATAAATCTTTTACAGCTGTTTCAGCAAGGGCTTGACGGGCATTTTCCGCTTGTTCTGCAGCTTTTTGGTCTGCCAATTGTTGTTTGGCTGCGTCTAGTTGTGCTTGTAGTTCTGCTTTTTTTGCTGTGTCTGTCACAGCATCCACGCGTTGTTGCGCGCTAGCAATCGTTTGATCATCAGTCGTTGCCTTGATTGTTCCAGTTACGTCATTGTTGTTGAAAAGCGCTTTGACTTCTGCTGCCGCTGCATCTTGGCGTGCTTTTTCTGCTTCGCGTGCTGCCAATTGTGCTTTCGCTTCGTCCAGTTGCCCTTGTAATTCCGCTTTTTTCGCGGTATCCGTCACGGCATCCACACGTTGTTGTGCATTCGCGATCGCTTGCGCGTCTGTCACTGTTTTGATTGTTCCAGTCACATCATTATTGTTGAAAAGCGCTTTGATTTCTGTCGCTGCTGCTTCTTGACGGGCGCGTTCTACAGCGGCTTCACCATCACGATCTTCTAGTTGGCGTTTCGCTTCGTCTAACTGACTTTGTAATTCTGCTTTTTTCGCTACATCTGTCACAGCATCCACCAAGTTCTGTGCACTTTCAACCGCTGTTAAGCCTGTTGTTGCTTTGATTGTTCCTGTCACATCATTGTTGGCAAAAAGAGCCTTTACTTCTGCGCTAGCTGCATCTTGACGAGCTTTTTCTGCTGCCGCTGCTTCGCGTGCCGCTAATTGACTTTTCGCTTCGTCTAATTGCGCTTGTAATTCCGCTTTTTTACTTGCGTCTTTTACTGCATTCACAACGATTTGTGCATCCGCAATAGCCCCGGCATCTGTCACTGTTTTGATTGTCCCAGTCACATCGTTATTGTTGAAAAGTGCCTTCACATCATTTACTGCTGCTTCTTGACGGGCTGCTTCTGCCGCTGCTTCCGCTTCTGCTATCTCACGCGCTGCTAATTGACTTTTCGCTTCGTCTAGTTGGGCTTGTAATTCCGCTTTTTTCGCTGTATCCGTAACACTATTAATTAATGCCTGTGCACTTGCGATTGCATTAGCATCCGTCACTGTTTTGATAGCGCCGGATACATCATTATTATTGAATAATCCTTGCACTGCTTTTGCCGCTGCTTCTTGGCGGGCTAATTCGTCGGCTACTGCTTGTTCTTTCGCTGCTAATTGACTTTTCGCCTCATCAATATTAGCTTGCAATTCCGCTTTCTTCGCTGGATTCGTAATAGTGTTCACTAGATTTTCTGCGGCTGTAATCGCTGCTTGATCTGTCGTCACTTTGATGTCAGCATTCACATTATCATTCGTAAATAATGCTTTTACTGCAGCATCTGCTTGCTCTTGACGTGTAGCTTCTGCCTGTTCTTCTGCGATACGATCAACTAATTGTTCCGCTGCTGCGTCTAGTTGCGCTTGTAATTCCGCTTTTTTGACTGGATCTGTTACTGCATCCACCAATTTTTGCGCATTTTCAATCGCTTGACTCGTCGTTATGTCTTTGATAGTACCTGTTACATCTCTGTTATTAAAAAGATCTTGAATCGCTGTTTGCGCTTCGGCTTGTCGTGCAACATCTGCTAACGCTTCTTGGGCTTTTAGCAATTCAATCGCTTTATTGATATAGCCTTGAAGCTCTGGTTGTATCGTTGGACTCGTCACTAGCTCGACCAATGCTTGCGCACTGTCCACTGCTGCTCGATCCGTTGTTGGAGCAAGAACTGTATACTTCGTCGAAAATAACGCGTTCACCGCGGCGATGGCTGCGTTATTTGCCGTACTATCCCCAGCTACTTTAAAGCTAAATACATTAGGATATCCACCAGTTCCTGTAGCATTACCTCCAAGATTTACAGTAGTATTAGCAGCTAATGGCGTAAACGTTAAAGTAAAGATAATTTCGCCTGAAGTTGGACGAGTAAATTTTGTCCCAATACCAGTAGAACTGATATATCCATATTTTTGGGCAAAAGCTGTCGTGATTTTTACTTGTATCGTTTTTGTATTAGATGTCCATTTTTCACTGGTGTAAACGCCAGTTCCTACAAGAGTCCAAGTTACCGTTGCTGTAGCTGCTGAAGCTGACTTGGGCAATATACTTAACGGAGCTACTACTGTTGTTCCAAGCATCGAAGTGACCGCTAATAAGCTAATCGCTTTTTTCATTTTTTTGTTCATCATAATTTTTAATTCCTTCTTCCTTTTTTGTTTTTAGTACATAAAAGAACACAATTTAGAATATTCTGGTTATACACCTCCTCAAATAAATCTTTCATTATTTAACGAATAATTGTTGCCGTTCATTGATAAACACTAGCTTTTCTCTTTGTAATGCGGTCAGGACAGTGCCAAGTGTTGTCCTGCTGATTCCCATATAGTTTGCTAATATATTTCTTGTAAAGCATATTGGGATTTTAGTAAATTCTTTATACATTTCTTTATCTCCGTACCAAAGTGCAATCGAGCGTAATGTTTGCATGACCTTATCCAAGTTCATTTCTCCTAGCGATGCAATTTTTTGGATGTAACGTTCGTAAATACGATGCATATAGTGATAATGATACAAATATCCTTCTTGGATGTTCATGATTTTAGCTAATACGTCTGTCAGCTCGAATTTTCGAACAACAAGTTCTTTACTAAGAGCTAACACGTGAAAATCCGATTGTAAGCGCTGTCTACTATGGTGTAGTCCAACAAACCGATTCTCATCTACAAAATCGATAATTTGCTTGTCCAGGACAAGGGCCGATACGCCTTGCTCAATAGCGTATACAAAATCGGTATCTGATGTTCTTAACATTAATTCTTCCGTTTTCCCAATAACCAGTTGTTCATTTGGAATCGGAAAAATGGCATCATCGAGTAGAATCGGCAATAACTGGCTTGGATTAAACTCTTCTTGGACGGGATTTATTGCATGTAGGTCTATTAATTTCATTAAGATCACCTCTTATTCCTATCATAACAACTAAAAAGTGAATAGGCTTTTTATAAATTTGCACGTTTACTCACAATTTGTGTCGGATTCTCGAACTTTTATTTTACGTTGAAAAAGCTATGTTTTAGGTACTAGCATGCCCCATCAACTTTATATGTCATTCTTGATTTTTTAAATGTGGAAGAGTAGCTATATATTTGATATAGCTACTACCATCCACTTATTTGTTGTTTTTATTCTGAAATTGTAACTACTTTTTCGGCAATTTTTTTATTTTCTGGGCTGTAGCCGTAAACGATCACTTCATCAGTGGCTGTGATTTTTTTGTCGAGTGTGTAGAATTTATATGTGCCGTTTGTTGCGATTGTTCCACCATAGTACATTTTTCCGTTCACAGAGATTGCTACTTGTTTGACGTCACCTGTTAATGTACCTTTGATGTTGGTGTCTGTTAGTTTCAAGTCTGCTGTTGTAATTTCACCTGCATATGCGACTTCGATTTTTAATGTCTTAGATGCTAGCAGGTTGTTGTTCGCATCGTAGTAATTCATAGTGACTACAGAATCTGCTGACTTGATTTTGTCTAGGGCGTAGAATTTGATGTTACCGTTAGCAACGTCTCCACCCCAATATTTCTTGCCATCTACAACAATACCAACTTGTGTAACGTCAGAATTATTGTATGTTGCTTGAAGATAGTTATCACCAATCTTGTAGTCGGCAAGTGTCACTTTCAATGGTTCTACGACTTGTACTGGGAATGAAGTTTTGATTTGTTTGCTGTTGTCGTATAGGTTGACCGTTACAACATCGCCTACTTTTGCGATTTTATCCAAACCATAGAATTTCAATACGCCATTTTCTACTGTTCCGCCATAGTAACGTTTGCCATTAACATCGATACTCATGCCAGTTGCTGCTCCTGTATATGTGCCTGAAATGTAAAGGTCACCGAGTGTATATTTCGTTGCTTGTCCAACGACCGGGATGATCGCGTCTAGTTGTGTTTGTGCTTTGGCAATGCTTGTTTCTAAGGCTGCTTTTGTTGCTGGATCTGTTACCGCAGCTACCAATTCTTTTGCTTGGTTGATCGCATCTTGTGTCAATGTTGTCGCGATATCATTGGCTGGATTATTGCCTTGGAATAATGCGTTGACTGCTTCTTTAGCTGCTAAGCGTTCTGCTTCCGCTTTTTCTGCTGCTTGACGTTCTGTCAGCTGTTTGCTTGCTTCGTCTAGTAATGTTTGTAATTCTGCTTTTTTCGTTTCGTCTGTTAGGGCATTGATGACTTCTTGTGCGGCTGCAATTGCGGCTTCGTCTGTTGTTGGTTTAATAGCATTATCCGAGCCAAATAGGTCTTGAACGGTTTGTGCAGCTGCTTCAGATGCTTGACGTGCTACTAATTGTTTCGTTGCTTCGTCTAGTTGTGTTTGTAGTTCTGCTTTTTTCGCTTCGTCTTTTACTTCGTCTACGAGTGCTTGCGCAGCTGCAATGGCTGCTTCATCTGTCGTGTTGTTGATGACAGCATTCGCATCGAATAGCGCTTGTACAGCTTGTGTTGCTTTTTCAGCAACTAAGCGTTCTGCTTCGGCTTTCTCTGCTTCTTGACGTTCTATCAGTTGTTTCGTTGCTTCGTCTAGTTGCGTTTGTAGCTCTGCTTTTTTCGTTTCGTCTGTTAGCGCATTGATGACTTCTTGTGCAGCTGCGATGGCTGCTTCGTCTGTCGTTGCTTTGATCACATTATCTGGACCAAATAACGCTTGAACGCTTTGTGTTGCGGCTTCGGATGCTTGACGTGCTACTAATTGTTTCGTTGCTTCATCTAGTTGTGTTTGTAGTTCTGCTTTTTTCGCTGCGTCTTTTACTTCGTTGACAAGTGCTTGTGCGGCTGCAATGGCTGCTTCGTCAGTCGTGTTGTTGATAACAGCATTCGCATCAAATAGTGCTTGTACGGCTTGTGTTGCTTTTTCTGCTGCTTCACGTTCTGCTAATTGTTTCGCTACGTCGTCCAATTGTGCTTGTAGTTCTGCTTTTTTCGCTGTATCTGTCACAGCATCAACCAGTTTTTGTGCATCGGCAATCGCGGCTGCATCTGTCGTTGGCTTGATGTTATTCGTTGCGTCTACAAGGTTTTTGACTGCGTCGCTTGCTGCATCTTGGCGTGCTTGTTCTGCGGCTACAAGTTGGTCTGCAACCATTTGTTCTGCTTTTTCAATTTCTTTCAGTAACGCTTGTTTGGTCACAACGTCTTCGATACCGTTGACTAATTTCTTCGCGTCATTGATTTTTTGTTGCGTAATATCGGTTGCTGTAGCAGTATGCGCATCATTCGCGAATAATTTGTTCACGGCTGCTGTTGCTTCAGCTTCGGATACGTAAACGTGGATTTCAATCGAGCTATTTTTGCCATTTGCAAGGGTCGCTGTGATGACAGTTTTACCGGCGCTTAAACCAACTACTTTACCAGTCGCGTCAATGCTTGCGATCGTTGAATTAGATGATGTCCATGTAGTCCCTAATTTGCTGGTTGTAATCGCATCTAATTGTATGCTTTCTGTTGTTAAGATGGTACGATTTCCGCTGTTGATTGTGACAGTTGCACTTGCTTCTGCCGCAGATGCTGCCGCCGCGTCTAGCAATGCTTGTGCTTTATCGATTTCCGCAAGTAAAGCATCTCTTAAATCGCCATTTGGTAATTTATTCACGGCTGCTTCCGCACGGTTAATCGTTGTTTGTGTTGTCGTTGTTTTGATGGCCGTATGGTCCGTTGTTGTGAAGAGATCATTAACGGCTTTCTCTGCTGCTGCGCGATCTGCTAATAAATCGGTAGCTTTCGCAAGTTCTGTTTCCAATGCGCGTTTTACTGCTGGATCGGTTACTAAATCAAGCAATGCTTTCGCTTTGTCTAGATCTGTTTGGATAGTTGGATCTTTCAATGCTAAATGTGCACTGCTACGGAATAGATCATCAATCGCTTTTGTTGCTGCGTCTTGACGAGCCTTTTCTGCTGCTACAATGGCTGCTTTTTGCTCTGCTAATTGACGTTTCGCTTCATCCAATTGTGCTTGTACGGTTGCTTTTTCAGTTGGATTCGTGATCGCATCTACTAATTTTTGAGCATCTGCAATGGCTTTTTCATTCGTTGTTGTTTTGATTGTTCCAGTCACATCATTATTGTTGAAAAGTTCTTTCACGCTTGCTGCGGCTGCTTCTTGACGCGCTACTTCTTCTGAGGCGGCTAATTCATTCGCTGCTAATTGGCGTTTTGCTTCTACGATGTTCGCTTGTAATTCTGCTTTTCTCGCTGGATTCGTGATGGCGTTAACCAATGCTTCTGCGGCTGTAATTGCTGCGGCGTCTGTTAGAGGTTTGATCGTGCCGTTCACGTTGCCGCTGTTGAATAAGTCTTTTACTGCTGTTTCAGCGAGGGCTTGACGTGCATTTTCCGCTTGTTCTGCGGCTTTTTGGTCCGACAATTGTTGTTTCGCTGTGTCTAGTTGTGCTTGTAGTTCTGCTTTTTTCGCTGTATCTGTCACAGCATCGATGCGTTTTTGTGCATCTTCAATCGCTTTTTCGTCTGTTGTTGCTTTGATCGTTCCAGTCACATCATTGTTGTTGAAAAGCGCTTTAATGTCTGTCGCTGCTGCTTCTTGACGGGCTTGTTCTGCAGCTGCTTCTGTTGCGGCTGTTTCACGAGCTGCTAATTGCGCCTTTGCTTCGTCTAATTGTGCTTGAACGGCTGCTTTTTCTGTTGGATTCGTGATTGCATCTACTAATTTTTGAGCATCTGCAATGGCTTTAGTATCCGTTGCCGTTTTGATCGTTCCAGTCACATCATTATTGTTGAAAAGTTCTTTCACGCTTGCTGCCGCAGCCCCTTGACGCGCGGCTTCTTCTGATGCGGCTAATTCATTCGCTGCTAATTGGCGTTTTGCTTCTACGATGTTCGCTTGTAATTCTGCTTTTTTCGCTGGATTCGTGATTGCATTAACCAATGTTTCTGCGGCTGTAATTGCGGCTGCATCTGTTACGATTTTGATCGTGCCGTTCACGTTTCCACTATTGAATAAGTCTTTCACTGCTGTTTCAGCAAGGGCTTGACGTGCATTTTCCGCTTGTTCTGCGGCTTTTTGGTCTGCCAATTGTTGTTTAGCTTCGTCTAGTTGTGCTTGTAGTTCTGCTTTTTTCGCTGTATCTGTCACGGCGTCCACACGTTGTTGTGCGCTAGCGATGGCTTGTTCGTTTGTCGTTGCTTTGATTGTTCCGGTTACATCATTGTTGTTGAAAAGCGCTTTGATGTCTGTTGCGGCTGCTTCTTGGCGTGCTTTTTCTGTTTC
The DNA here is from genome assembly GCF_014322885.1 of Listeria grandensis. Taxonomy (NCBI): domain Bacteria; kingdom Bacillati; phylum Bacillota; class Bacilli; order Caryophanales; family Listeriaceae; genus Listeria; species Listeria grandensis. The sequence continues at coordinate 282,067 of NZ_JAASUG010000003.1, forward strand.
ACGCGCTGCCAATTGTTCTTTCGCTTCGTCTAATTGACCTTGTAATTCCTCTTTTTTCGCGGTATCCGTTACGGCATCCACACGTTGTTGTGCATTCGCGATTGCTTGTGCGTCTGTCACGGTTTTGATTGTTCCAGTCACATCATTATTGTTGAAAAGCGCTTTGACTTCTGTTGTCGCAGCTTCTTGACGGGCGCGCTCTATAGCTGCTTCGCCATCACGATCTTCTAGTTGACGTTTCGCTTCGTCTAGTTGTGCTTGCAATTCCGCTTTTTTCGCTACATCTGTCACAGTATTTATCAAGTTTTGTGCGTCGGCAATTGATGTTGTGCCAGTTGTTGGTTTGATCGTTCCTGTCACATCATTGTTGGCAAAAAGAGCTTTCACTTCTGCACTCGCTGCATCTTGACGCGCTTGTTCTGCGGCTACTTCACGCGCTGCCACTTGTTTTTTCGCTTCGTCTAATTGCGCTTGTAATGTCGCTTTCTTCGTTGTGTCTGTCACAGCGTCGATACGTTGTTGTGCGTCCGCAATAGCCCCGGCGTCCGTTGTTGTTTTAATTGTACCTGTTACGTCATTATTGTTGAAAAGTGCTTTGATTTCAGTTTCTGCTGCTTCTTGACGGGCTGTTTCTGCGGCTATGGCTGCGTCACGCGCTGCCAACTGACTTTTCGCTTCGTCTAGTTGTGCTTGTAATTCTGCTTTTTTCGCTGTATCTGTCACACCATTAATGAGTGCTTGTGCGTCTGCAATTGCTTTGGCGTCTGTTACCGTTTTGATTGTTCCGGTTACGTCATTATTGTTGAATAATGCCTTGACTTCAGCTGTTGCTGCTTCTTGACGGGCTGTTTCTTCCGCTGCCGCTGTTTCACGCGCTGCTAATTGACTTTTTGCTTCGTCTAGTTGGGCTTGTAATTCTGCTTTTTTCGTTGCATCTGTTACAGTGTCGATACGTTGTTGTGCATCTGCAATCGCTTTAGCATCTGTCGCTGTTTTAATAGTTCCTGTTACATCATTATTATTAAATAGCGCCTTCAACTCAGCTGCTGCTTCTTCTTGACGCGCTGTTTCTTCCGCTAAATCACGGGCTACAATTTGCTGCTTCGCTTCATCTAATTGCGCTTGCAACTCCGCTTTTTTCGCTATATCTGTGACACCATCAATCAATACTTGTGCATCAGCAACCGCTTTGGCATCTGTCGTTGTTTTAATAGTGCCTGTTGGATCAGCATTATTGAATAGTGCATTAATATTCGCTGTTGCTGCTTCTTGACGGGCTTTTTCCGCTGCGATATTAGCATTAACAACTGTCATCAAGTCAGTTAATGTCTTTTGAACAGCTGCTTTTTGTGTTGCATTCGCTACTAAATTAATTTGTTTTTGAACATCGGCAACCCAAGCATCTGTTACGTTTGGTTTTACTTTACCATCTGTACCAACTAAAGTCGCTACTGCTTCTTTTGCTAATTGATTGTCAGATTTACCAGCAGTAAAATTGGTTAAAGTTATTGTTTTTGCTACATTTAAAGGACTAACTAATTGTAAAAAGACGCGAGATGTCGTGCTTTTCGCTACAAAAGTATACTCAGCAAGACCGCTAGCTGCAGTTTTGAAATTAAGATCCTCAGCAGCGTTGGAAGTGTTTACTATACCTAGCCAAAAATTGCTAGTTGTTGAGTATGTTCCTTGTGAATAATTTGTAGACACTGTATACTCTTTACCAATTTCTGTATTTATGGATTGCATGACTAATAGATTACTTGATGCGCTATACATCGTTAGATTACCTTCATCAGCACTAGTTAAGCGCTTCACTGGATTAATGCTGGCTGTAACCGCGTTACCACTTTGCGTATAGAGAAGAGTATTACTTATTGTGTCCGTGATTGCAGTACCTGTCGACCAATATTTCAGTTTCGCCGATGTAGCCGTTGATACTCGTTCAATCGATGTTGTCATTAAATTAGGATTGCTTAGCTCAAAATAAGTTGATGCAGTAGCTGCCTTCTGTACAGCATATCCTTTAGTTGATAATACGTTTAATGGTGTTAATACAGTTGTTCCTAACATAGAAGCAATGGCCAGTGTACTAATTACTTTTTTCATTTTCATGTTTTTCATGTGTTTAATTTTCCTTCTTTCTTTTTTGGTTTTTGTTTCCCTGTGAAATCGTGTATTATTCTAAATACTCAATTAAAAAAACTATCTAATATTTTTTAGTTAGCCTCTGACAAACTTCTTCGCTTCCGGCAGCAATAACTATTAGTTAAGTTTATTGGGATAGGTTTTATATGGTTTTCATCATAGTGACCTCCTATAAACATCATAACAGCTAAAAAACAAGCGCCCTTTTTACAATTTTGCACGTTTTGTCACGATTTGTGTCGAATTTTTGAACTTTATTTTTTTAATTCTGCTTCGCTCATTCATTTCTGTCCATTTCGATGACAATAATGAATTCCCCAATTTCGGTATTCGTGGTTTAATGGTTATAGAGGCAGCGAACGAAGCGCCATAAAGAATCGTAGGAGGAGATAATATGAAAACAAATACATTAGCAAAAAGCGAAGCATTAGATACAAAGATACAAGCTGGGAAGTTCCTTACTTCTTTAATCGAGTCAGATATCGCCAAGGAAAGATTGGAATTAAAGAAGAACGACAAAATCGAATTGACAGCAACGAACAACACGCCTTATATCTTTGTTATTGTAGCTGGTGTTGCCGGTATCTTCTCCAATACAAATGTAGCGATTGACTTTGCTGGCGAAGGTGATTTACTAGATTACAACGTCTACTCTAGCCAACTATTCGGAAAAGCTTTGACAGACGAAGTGACGGTTTGGAGATTTGCACAAAGTGATGTATTTAACAAAATTGCAGAGAGCTCAGAGATTCAATTACAGCATTACCACATGCTACAAACGATTCAGCGCCGTTTAGAGAAGAAGCAAATCCAAGCAACGTTAGACACGAAAAATATGGTTGCAGCGTTCATCCACACATTAGCAACGCGTTATAACCCGAAAGCGGATGACCAAGGTATGATTGAACTACCGAGATATTTTTCAAGAAAAATGATTGCCAATTATGCTGGCGTTAGTCTTAGTACACTGACAGCTCATTTACAACAATTGATGGAAGAAGGCCGTGTTATCTTTAATGCCCGCGTACTTCTTATCGGTGAAGAGAACGAAGCCTAAAAAATAGGTCGAATAAAAAATCATGCTTAGCGCTTGGCCAAACATGACTTTTTATTCGACCTATTTATCTGTTACTACTACATACGTAACGCTAATCGGACCGTGTACACCAACCACGAGCTGCATCTCGATATCGCCTGAATTCGATGGACCAGAGATGAAATTGATAGAGGAGCCGATTTCCTGACCACTCGCAATGCGCGCATCATAATAATCTGCAGCTTGTGTGGAGCGCGGGACAATTTTGCTTTTTGGCACGATCGCGATATAGTGCACTGGCAGAAAATGAAGCGTACGGCCTTGTTTAGGACTCGATTCTACAACGACTGATCCACTTTCAGCAAGGAGAAAGTCTGCAAAGGCAATCGCAATGTTTGAATCGGCTGCTGTGGCAATGTTCGCCGCGCGATTCTCTCGCCCTTCTTTCCAAATGGAAACCACGCAATTGTCCCAGGCATTATTCGCTAAATTCTGTAATCCAAATTCCTCGAATCGTGGATCATCGGCAATAAGCACCGACTCGTTACCGTAATTGGTAGCGATTTTTTCGATGTTCGCTGCAAGATCTGTGACAGATGTCTCCACCACATCCGTATGAATGCGCGAACAAGCACCTTTTGCAATCGCTAGCAACTCATCTTGCGTCTTCCCAGCCAGTGTCGTATCCGCAATCGTATGCACGCGTTCTGGTCGTTCGACACCAGTTCGACGCCGTTCTCGTCCTAATTTCTCCGCAATCCCATTCAAAAATGCTTCCCGATTATCCGTCGCTGTCATTTCACTACACCTCCTTGCTCCCGATTTTGATACCACGTTCGGAAATTATCGCGTTCTTTCGGAGGGCGTGGCAAATCACGTACACTCGTCCAACCTTTAATCAAGCCGAATCCGCCGGAAATATAGCCTCCGTATTGATACAAGTTTTCCGTCGTAGAAGACGGTTTCGCGCCAAGCACGCCAAGTCCAACATGACCGAATTTCAGCGCCTGCTTAAACAAGAACGGCGACGAGGTAGCTTTTGCAATAAAGCGCATTTGCTGATCCACAAAACCGTGTCCCATTTTCAGCTCGTCCGTCATCACCCGCCGATGCTCAATCAACAAACCATGAAGTGGAATTTTGACAGGGCACGTATCCGTACAAGCACCGCACAAACTCGACGCGTAAGGCAACTCGCCAAACTGTTCGTAACCGCCAAGTACCGGTGATAACACCGCGCCAATTGGACCCGGATAAATCGAGCCGTAACCATGTCCACCAATTGTCCGGTACACCGGGCACACATTCAAACACGACCCACAGCGAATACATTGCAATACCGACTGAAACTCCGTACCTAGCGCCTCCGAACGTTTATTATCCAGAATCACCACATGAAAATCATCCGGTCCATCCGATTCCTCCGTCAATTTTGGCCCCGAAAAAGTAATGTAACTCGTCAAACTCTGACCGACCGCACTGCGCGACAACAAGTTATCCATCACTTCCGCGTCCGCCATGTTCGGCACAATCCGCTCCATTCCCATCAACACAATCTGCGTATCCGGAATGCTCTCGCACAAATCCGCGTTCCCCTCATTCGTCACTAAATTCACCATACCACTACTCGCAATCGCAAAATTGCAACCCGTAATCCCGACATCCGCGTCCAAGAAAAATTCCCGCAACACCTCGCGAGCAAAACGCGCCATGTGCTCCGGCTCATTGTCCCCGTCATACCCCAACTTCTCCTTAAACACCAACCGAATCTGCTCCCGATTCTTATGTATATCCGGAAAAACAATGTGCGACGGCTCATCCCAATCATCCATCTGCAAAATAAATTCCGCGAGATCCGTCTCCATCACCGAAACCCCGTCCATCTCAAGCAACAAGCGATCCAAATCAATCTCCGTCGTCACCATCGATTTCGACTTCACGATTTTCTTCGCGTTTTTCTGCCGAATCACATCTTTCACATAATCCGTCGCCTCCTGCTCCGTAGACGCAAAAAACACCTTTCCACCATTCTTCGTCACATTATCGCTAAACTGCTCCAAATAAAAATCCAAATTTTCAAGCGTATGCTGCCGAATCTGCTCTCCAAGATCACGCCACTCTTCCCAATTGCCCAAGTTCTCCCGCGACGTTTCCCGTTTCACCCACTGATCATCCTGCGCTTTTGCGACCGCTTTTTGCATAAACGTATCGTCCAGACTCTCCTTCACCCGCGTATCAAAATCCTTCATACTCGTCGATAGTCCCATTTTAGAATCCCCCTTAAACCGTTGCCCGAACAGGCTTTGTGACATTACTATTCAACACTTCCGCGATATGCATAATCTTGATTTCCTTACCCTCACGATTAAATTTTCCACCGATATTCATCAAACAGCCCATATCCGCGCTGATCAGAATCTCCGCATCCGTCGCCACAACATCCGCCATCTTCTCCTCGACCATCTGCTCCGAAATCGCCGGCATCTTCACCGAAAAAGTCCCACCGAACCCGCAACAATTTTCCACATGCGGCAACGGCACTAATTCCAATCCCTGCACCTCCGCAAGTAACGCATATGGCGCTTCCTTCTCGCCCAAAATCCGCGTCATATGGCACGAGCGATGATATGTAGCCTTCCCCTCAAGCGTCGCGCCAACATCCGTCACACCCAACACATGATATAAAAACTGCGAAAACTCATAGGTTTTAGCACTAAGTTCCCGCGCCGCTTCCGCATATTCCGGATCCGCTTTAAAAATCTCCTCGTACTCGCGCATCATTCCCACGCAAGATCCCGAGGGTCCAACGACATATTCCGAATCCTTAAAAGCTTCTAATTGATTGATCAAAGTTGCTCGCGTCTTCTCCATGTAACCGCTATTATAAGTAGGTTGCCCACAACACACTTGCGACTCTGGGAAATCCGTCGTGCACCCCAGCCTTTCCAAACATTCCACCATCGCCATCCCGACATTGGGGAACATCATGTCCACAAGACACGTCGAAAAAATACTGACCTTCATAACTATACGCCTCCATTATATTTTGCATATTCCTTCCATACATAAATTTTAGCATATTTCCCATTAGAATCCGAATCAAAACCCTTGGTAAATCAAGCTTTATCCAACAAAACCAAAACAAATGGCGTTCCAAAGCTAATTGGGAACATGTTGTTTGTTAATCCAAAAACCACTTTATATCGAGGTTTTAAGTGGTTTTAAAACAAAAAACAACTTTCTATCGCAACAAATTCGCCACGCTAGAAAGCTGTTTTCACCTAAAAATACACTATTCCGTTTATACATAAAAAATTTCCTGCAAATCGCGATTTTTTAATAGCATTATCCCGCAGAAAGCGCTACTATAAAGAGAAGCACGAGCTAATCCGTTAATAATGAGATATAATATTTATACAGTTGTTGCACAACTTCCGTCGCACGATCATACTCTCGCTTTTCCAATGCATCCAGTAGCAGTCCCATCGCCTCCACTGTGCACATCGCCGAAGTAAGTATAAACTGCCTACCAAAGATATCATCAAACTCTGTCAATTGCATATTAATCTTCCGAAGACTACTGCCTAAACTCATCATATTCGCCTGTTGACAAAGCTTTAGGTAAAACCGTTCGCACGCATCTATATAATTTGTATAGCTAGCATTCTCAAGACTTACTCTCATCTCTTCCAGATGTGTATAAAGCGGCTGTTTCACAATCGGCACATTCATCTCTTTTATGCGCTGGATAATGTATTCCATATTCAAAAACATGATTTGGAAGCGACCTGAATAAAAAAATTCTTGACTATGCGTTTCTTTTACACAATACATATCATCAGGCAATTGCGTTAACAAACCTCTTTGGCTCAACAACCGCAATGCTTGTTCTGCAATATTACTCGACACGCCAAACAGAGCCGCAAGATGTTGCACCTCAATCGTGTCACCAATTTTGTATTTTTTGCAAAGAATGTCCTTTTTTATAGACGCATAGATTTCATCTGCTACTCGTTCATTGTTTAGTATCATCATCAATTACCCGCTTCTTCACTTTATTATGATCCCTCCTCATTGTAAACGATAAAGCGAAACTAAAAAAGAGCAAGATACCTCAAAGTTGACTTTCAGCAGCGGAAAAAATAAGAAGTTTCATCAATCAAGAAAGGATGATTCGCCATGAATGGGATTCTAGAAAAAGATAAAGAACGGCAATTGCTGGTCATAAAACTCCTCCTATCCGATCATAAAATTTGGGATCGCCAAGAAATCTGCAAACTTGTCAACTGTTCGAAAAAAACATTGGCTCGCGATCTAAAAAATCTGGAGCATTCGCTACCACCCAACTGGTCTCTCATCAATACGATCGAAGGAATTAGTCTTGAGAAACCATTCGATGAAAACTTCATTCACCTATTTTCGGCCTTCTTTTCGGAAACGTATTTGTTCCGACTTTGTTATGATATCTACGATGAAAAGAAACTTTCTCTTGCCGCGTGGTGCCAGGAGAACTTCGTCAGTCAAGCGACCATTTATCGTAAGCTCACACCCGTTCATCGCTACTTAAAATCGATTCACCTACAACTAGAAAATAAACCACTTGATTTGATTGGTAAAGAATCACAAATTCGCTTCCTCTTCTACGATCTATTTTTCAATGCCTATCCGGCACACGATATTTTCTTTATCGACATCACGTGGGAAATTATCGATCGCTTTATTGAGAATATTATGCGAAAATTAGACATATACTTTTCACCTGCAGCAAAAATTCAATACGCGGCTTGGATTGGGCTTTCTCTAACGCGCATCAAACGCGGCTATCCTATCGATATTCGCGACACTCGCACGACAAAAACATGGCGTATCTTCAATGAAAATAATGATTTAGCTACCTGTTTCCAAGACCTTGGCGATGAGTTACAAATCGATATTTCCGAAGCAGAATCTGTTTTCATGCTGTCCTGCATGTTCTTTTGTTCCAAGTCCTATACTTCAGAAACATCCAAACAAAAACGAATTGAAATCTGTCAAAAAGCAACCCCTGTCACGTTCCGACTCGTCGACACTATTTTCCATGCCCTACCAAAAGAAGTCGGTTGGGATGAAACCGATTTACTTGTCAGTTTAATCGACACGTTTTCGGTATTTCACGCGGTAGAAAGTCCATTGTTTTTAGCGCAAGAACGATTTTTAATCAAGGAGGAGCACGTTTTATCCCCTGATTTAGAACGAGAAATTGATAGGATATTTCAAATGTTTTCCGAAGAACCCATGTATGCTTACTTACGCGAAAATCACGATGTTTTAATGTATCGGATCGGCATCAGCATCCAAACAGCGATCGAACGCTCTGCACGCCCCGACATTTTAACCGCAAAAATCTTCTCACAAAACGGTTTTCTCTGGGAAGATCTCGTGAAAAAAACAATTCGTTCTCGATACTCGGCGCAACAACTCATCATCGTAAAAAGTGGTCACCCACAAGCCGATTTTATTATTACCGACTTACCATTACCACATAGCGATATCCCGCAAATCGTCTGGAATACTAATCCAACATTGCGCGATTGGCAAATGCTTGACGCTTATATCGAATCACGCACACATCAAGAAGAAGAATTACTTTAAAATTTAAAAAGGAGATGATACACACATGCTACAAGTCAATAACGTATCCAAACAATTCGGCGACAAAATAGCCGTCGATGATCTACATTTCCAAATTAATGAAGGGGAAATTCTCGGCTTAATCGGCCAAAATGGTGCAGGTAAAACGACGACATTCCGCCTTATTCTCAATTTCCTGCGTCCCAATAGCGGGGAAATTCTGTGGGACAACCAAACGATCACAAAAATCAATACCGATATCATCGGCTACTTGCCAGAAGAACGCGGTCTCTATCCAAATGTCACGATTGAAGACCAAATTCTCTTTTTTGCTGAGCTAAAAGGTTGTTCTCGAGCTAAAATAAAGCCAGAAATCGATCTTTGGATGGATCGCGCTGAAATCGTCGGTAAGAAAACAGATCTTGTGAAAACCTTATCCAAAGGGAACCAACAAAAAATTCAACTGATTAGCACGATTATTCACCAACCCAAATTAGTCATTCTAGACGAACCATTCAGTGGCCTTGATCCCGTCAATGCCGAAATTCTGAAAAAATTCGTTTTTGATCTCAAAGCAGACGGCGCAACCATTATTTTCTCCAGTCATCGGATGGAAAATGTCGATGAGCTCTGCGATTCCCTCGTGATGCTAAAACGCGGAAAAACAGTACTTCGTGGCAAATCTGAGGATGTCAAAAACAGCTTTGGCCGCAAACGAATCATGCTGGATGCACCACACCCAAGTGAAGCACTCGCCGCTCTACCTGGTGTTATCCAAATCGAAAACCACAAAGGTATCCGCATCGTGCATCTCGCCGAAGAATCCGATGCCAACAGCGTATTTGATTTTGTCACAAAAGACGGCTTTATACCGATGTTTAGCTTAGAACCACCAACCCTCGAAGAAATTTTCAAATGGAAAGCAGGTGAGACGAATGAGTAAATTCTGGGTCATTACGTCACAAGTCTACAAACGCCGCGTCAAAACGAAATCATTTCTAGTATCTCTTTTACTCCCGTTAATTATTGGCGCACTCATCTTCGCCTTACCTAAAATCATTGACTACTTCGGAGGTGGCGACGATCCAACAAAAATTGCGGTTATCGCTGAAAACCCTGCATTCTCTAAAGTCATCGCCGCCGACAAGGCCAATTTTAAAGTAGACAAGAAAATCGAAACCGAAAAACAGGCAAAAAACGCGCTCAAAGATGGTGATATCGAAGGTTTCGTAACGATCACACCTCTTGGAAAAGAAGTCAACGCTGTCTACACATCACAAGAGACCGCCGGAAACGCCTTAATGACAGCACTTCAAAATGACATCACAACTGTAACCTTGCAACAAAAAATAAAAGAATACAACATCACAGAAAAACAACTCGCGAGCCTGACCACTCCCGTTCCAGTTAAAAACGAGCTTCTATCCAACGACCAACTCACCAACAGTCAAAAAGAAGCCATGAGTGCCGCTATTCTCATGCTGACACTCGTTATTTTCATCTTCGTGATGAGCTATGCTAGCATTGTAGCTGCCGAAATTGCCAACGAAAAAGGCACACGAATCATGGAAATTATTTTATCTAGCGTCTCCTCAACGACACATTTAATGGCAAAACTAACCGCCATTTTGCTGATGCTACTGACTCAAATCGCTTTTTACGGGCTCTGTATTGCTGTCGTCATGATCGGTGGCAAAAATACGGAGGTCATCCAAAGTGTACTTGATCAGTTAGCCCAGTTCCCGACATATTACTTGATTTTAAATATCTTGTTCGTCGTACTTGGCTTGCTTCTCTACATTCTGCTATCCGCGATAATTGGCTCGATGGCACCTAATGTCGAGACCGTTTCTCAGTTTATGTATCCGATGACGATGCTTGCAATTATTGGGTATTGGGGCTCGATTGCCGCTGCCAACGCGCCTAGTAATATGCTCGTCATTATTGGTTCTTATATTCCGACTTTCTCGCCAATGATGATGCTTGCCCGAATGGACCTGCTCGCCGTGGACGCGACTGGTATTTTCATCTCACTCGGTATTCTAGTTCTGACAAACGCTCTAGCCTTTTGGTTAGCGATTCGACTATACCGTGGCAATGTACTCCTTTACACAAATGACGGCTTGTTCAAAACATGGAAAACATCCTTAAAATATGCTAAACGTGACTAGAAAAGAGGTTTTACGAATGATAATCAGAAAATCAACGCAACAAGACGCTACGGATATGATGGAGTTAGAACATCTCGTCTGGACTTCCGGAACCACCCCCGGCGAGATCCATTTTGCAAATGAAGCGGAATATCTGCTAAAAAATCCGGCCGGCTCGAAAGTAGTTGCTGAAATCGACGGAAAAATTGCTGGTATTTTAGGCTACCATTCGCCGATTCCGCTCAAAACAAACCAACATGTCTTAGATCTCGACATCGCTGTACATCCCGATTTCCAAAAACACGGCGTCGGTTCCACATTGATGGAAGAATTATTCCGAATCGCCAAAGCCGAGAACAAGGAAAAGATATCGCTACGTGTCCTCTCGACAAACGAAAAAGCAATCCAATTTTATACGAAACATGGTTTTAAAAAAGAAGGCCAACTACACAATGAATTTATTATTAATGGCGAGTATGTAGATGACATTTTTATGGCGATTTTCCTCTAAAAAGACTACTTTCGATACTATTAATTGCATTAAAATTCCATGCACCCTTATTTTGGCACATCACCAATGTATCATTTTTCACTTTTTATGTTTTAACTTTGCCAAAAGCGGCTAATGTATAGTATCAAAGCGATAAGAGGGTGATTGGGTGGCAGAATTGCAAAGACTGAAGAACAAGCTTACCGGTGAAAAAGACGAATTAGCCAAGGAAGCCAAAGATCAGTTTGTTAAGTTAACCAATGTCGCGTCGGAGCCGTCAGTATTTAGGGAATGTTTTTAAAGTAGTAATACGATTATACCGAATCTAGTTTGCACAAGTTATTTGTATCTCGACTCCCAATTCTCGTTAACGAAAGCGATATTTTTTAAATATCGTGCGAGTAATCTATATGTTTTGTCTCACTGAGTACGCGTATAGGTGTATGGATGAGATACATTAACTTTGCTATAGTCGGATATCGTCTGGTGAAGGAAAGTTCAGTAGCTGGTCAGTCTTGCGAGAGCTTGAGGAAGACCACGGTAAATGTAAAGGTCGCGTCAAGAGGATTACCCACTCGTATGGCAAGGAATATGGAATCTCGTTACGTCGCTCCAACTATATCAATATTTGTTTTACCTCACTTTTGATATAGCTCGCGAAAAAGTTTCGTATTCAAAGGAAGGGTTTTAAAAATATATTCTTGGTAGTGATATTTATTAGTCCAAAGTTGTCTAGTAGATGTCGGGTTTTACCCGTCTTTGACCTACCTATTATTTTTAAATATCCGATCATATTTCGATTTTTGTTTAACCAGTTACTCAGACAAATTCCGACACATCTCGAGGAAAGAGGATGAGTAGAAATGGATACGTTCTTGTACCCATTCCTACTTCATCCTCTTTTTTTGTTATTCTAATTCTACTCGTAAATCTCCAGCTCGCAACCATGATGAACGCAATAAAAATGGTCTGGCAATGAGCGCTATCACCGCTGGAATCACGACCGCTACAATTAAGAAGGCCCCAAATGACAACCACCCATAATTCGCAATCAAAAATAATGGAGCAACAAAGGCGCATAATCCAAGCCCCGCTACCTCGGCCGACGCTTGTAAATGAAAAACAAGAACACCAATCGGGCTTGCTATCACTGCCGAAATAAGCGGAACGATCATCACCGCTGGCCGTTTAATAATGTTCGGCGTTTGCAGTTTTGGCGTACAAATCAGTTGCGCAAAAAATGCTCCCCAATTGTTATCACGGAATCCTAGCACCGCAAATGAAACAAACTGCACCGAACATCCAATCAACGCAGCCGCACTCGCCGTCGGATCTAGTTGCAAAGCAATCGCCAGCGCCGCCGATGATGCTGGACTCAAAATCAAAATTGCAAACACGAGCGCTATCACCATCGAAGAAAATAGCGGTGATCCAGCCACCAGTGATGTAATTCCACCACTCACCGAGGTCAAAACAGGCGCCATAATTTTTGAAAAAAGAAGTCCGCTAATTCCCCCCGAAAGTAACGCCGCGGCCGGAATCAAAATCATGTCGAAATTCGTTTTGCCAGTAACGCGTTTGCCAACCCATACTGCAACAATCACCGCTAAAATTGCCCCAATCGGCTCTCCACCGATAATCGAAAATCCGCCATTTTCAAGTGCTAATATGGCACCGCCACCAATGACCGAAGCAGCCGCGGCACTAATGACGACAAGTGTATTCGCACCTAGACAGATTGCAATCCCGACACCAAGTCCCGGAATAAGTAATAATTTCCCGACCGCACCGATTTCAGTTAACCACGCGAATCCTATCATCTGCCCAATCGTTTGTAATAACAACCCCATACCAAGTGTTACGAGTACCGCATTTGCAATCCCCATCGACGCTTTATAAGAGCGGTCCACAATATAATCCTTCATGCCTTATCCCCTTTTCTCGTTTAATCTTCTTCATTCTAGCGAGGATAAGCATGAAAGGCAAATGATGTTTTACTTACTAAACAATATAACTAATAATCATTCAAAAACCCTATTATCGCGCAAAATAACAGCTACATGTTTAATATCTTGTTTAGTCGATTAAATCTTTTATTTCACTACAAAAGTCACTTAATTTTTTCTGCCTAGTTCTGTATAATAGAGATGTATCCAAAAATAGAAAGGAGTTTTTTAATGAAATTTGCTGGTTTGATTTTACTTATCTTAGGCATCATTGGTGTTGGCGTATCGTTTAGCATTGTTGGGATTATAGGTTTTATCGTCTGTTTAGTCTCTATTGTCCTATTTATCCTTGGTATCTTATTCATGCTTCGTTCTAAAAGAAAACGTAGTCGTCCCTATTCATATAGATAAAACGAAACCCAGCGATCTGACAATTGCAGAAGATCGCTGGGTTTCTTTATGCTATAAAATTTCTACATATCCATCCGTGCCATTTATACGGATTTGTTGTCCATCTTGTATGCGTGTCGTAGCGCCCCCCACTCCAACGACTGCCGGCAAACCATATTCGCGAGCAATCACTGCGCCGTGCGTCATCAATCCGCCGACCTCGGTAACTAAGCCTTTGATCGAAACAAACAACGGCGTCCAGCTAGGATCTGTAAAAGCGGTGATCAATATATCGCCTGCCTCAAGATCCGCCTCTTCCATGTTTAAAATGACGCGTGCTCGCCCTTCAACCACACCCGAGGAAACAGGCAAGCCGATAATCGCTTCTGTTGGAAGGTCTTCACGTTTGTACGCCCCATTCATGATTTCTCCGTCTGATGTAATCACACGTGGCGGTGTTAATTTTTCATATACTTTATACGCTTCTCGTCGTTCGTCCGTGATTGTCAGATCTAATGCTTGCGTGCGCACCACTTCGCGAAGCTCTTCAAACGAGAGGTAATACATATCCTCTTTTTCATGCATAATCCCTGCTTGTACCAGCTTCTCTGCTTCTTTCAGCAACGCCTGTTTATAGATAAAATAACGATAAATCATACCATATTTCGGATATTCTCGGTAGCCAATAAAATTCCGGATGAGGCTGATTACTTCTCTCGTTGCTTTTGCCTTCGCTTCGCCATCTGGTAAGGCCTCTAAACGTGCCATTAACGCTTGCTCTTTTGCCACAGCTGTTTGTAGCCCTTGCTCAAATTTCTGCTTGCTCGCATTCGGTTCGAAATTTTTAATGTTGCTAAGGACCATCGGAATCAACGTCGTGGGCTTTTCCATCCAGCGTGTTCGCGTTATATCGATTTCTCCGGCACAGCGCATGCCGTATTTTTGAAGATAATCCTGTATCGCATCCAATGCCTCCGGTCCACCAACAAGTGTAGGCAAGTCCTCTAAAAAATGCTCCGCTTGGGCTTGTTGCAAATAATCGATCACTTCGGGGTACGGACGAATCACATCGGCAACGTCCATGAGGGCAAGCCCCATTTCAGACGTATTATTGTTTGGCGCCGACTGGGAGATAGCATCGGCAACATTTTTCTCACCTAGCCACGCGTTCATTGTTTCATTAAGCCATAAAGTAGCATCCATAGCTGTATGAATCGCCGCAGAGCTTTGCGGGTCAAATAAAATCCGCTTTAATTCCTGCATATCTTCCACAATAAAATCCAATAATTCAAGCCCCGATTTGTCCGAAATATTCTGCTTTAAAACTTCTATCGACGCTTGGCTACGCTGCATCAAATCCGCAACAATCGTCGGATCATTTTCAATTTTTGCTTCAAAATGGGTAGTCGTCACACTCGCCTCACTCGTTATTGGCACATCGCCAGGGAGTAAAGTTATAACGTCCCCGCGCTCGATTACCGTCGTAAGCGCATCTTTTATAAGCGGCTCAGCATCACCTATCATTTTCAAGAAACCTGCTCGACTAGCTGGTGCCGCAAGTATCGGTGTCACATCTACAAACAATCGACCACCCGCTTTGCGCATAGGGGCGGGCGTCGTCATTAAATAAAACGATAAGCCCAGCGGTTTAATCGGATCCGTCATCATTTGTTGGTGTCCCATCGATATATACACGCGATTTTCTCCATCATCGGCTTCTTCTGGGATCGGATAAAGCGTCGTAATCGGTCGGCTTTGCACAATATAAAAGGCCCCATCTGCAATGGCCCACTCGATATCTTGTGGACAGCCAAAATAAGCTTCAATCTGCCTTCCCATGCGTGCTAATTCTAATACTTGAGCTTCTGTCAGTGTTTCAGTATTTTGCTTATCAGACGCGATCTGCTCCGTTTTTGTTCCACCTTCTTTTCGACCGTAAATAGCTAGTTTCTTGGTGGCGATTCTTTTATCAACGATTGTATTTCCCTGTACTTTATAGCAATCGGCCGATACAATCCCAGAAACAAGTGCCTCTCCCAAGCCAAAACTTGCGTCAATGGATAGTATTTTACGATTAGCGGTCATCGGATCTGCCGTAAATAAAATGCCGGATGCTTGCGGAAAAATCATTTGCTGAATCACGACAGATAATTGGACTTGGCTATGATCGAACTTGTTTTGGATGCGATAAATTACGGCGCGATCAGTGAATAATGATGCCCAACATTTGCGAATATGTGCGAAAATGGCATCACTACCTCTAATGTTCAAATAAGTGTCATGCTGTCCCGCAAACGAGGCCAAAGGAAGATCTTCTGCGGTAGCGCTGGAACGAATCGCATAGGCAAGTTCAGGGCTCGAGTTAAGGAGGTGTCGCTTGATCTCTGCCGCAATATCCGCCTTAATAGGAGCAGCTTCAATTACTTCACGAATCTGCTTACTAAGCGCATTAATTTTTTCTTTATCTCCTGCTTTTTGATGGTTTAGTTGGTCCACCAGTCGATGGAATGCTTCGTTTTCACCAATAACATGTTGGTAGGCTTCCGTCGTCACGCAGAAGCCTGCCGGTACCCGTATGCCTTCTATTCGTGAGCATTCTCCTAAGTTCATCCCTTTGCCGCCGACCAGCTCTTGTTTCGTCGTATCAATCTCTGAAAACGCTAGTACATATGGTTTCATCGCTTTCCCTCCTATTTATCGCTCCACACTAAGACAATAAATCTACCACAATTCCGCTCTTTTATCAATGGATTTACGCCGATTACGTGCACAACGCAAAAACGAGCCCAGACCACTCATCCAAGACTCGTTTATCTTCTATTTCTTATCGCGCGACTACTTTATCGATATTAATTAGCCGATCCATGTGTTCCATCGCCATGCTTGTTCCGAGCGCAACAGATTCAAACGGAGCTGGCGCTAGATGGATTGGCACTGCAATTTTGCTGTGGAGCCATTCGGATAAGCCGCCTAGTAAAGAACCGCCTCCTGTTAGCATTAAACCACTGGCCCGAATATTACCGCTTAGTTCTGGCGGACTATTCTCAAGCGTCGTCTGTACAACACCCAGAATCCGATTTAAAAATTCATTGATCTCGTTTTGAAACTCGGTGGACTCTACCTCGATCGTAATCGGGAAACCTGTAACTAGATCGCGCCCCTCAATCTCAATCGTATGGTTCACCTGTGACATATCACAATGTAGTTGCCACTTCACCTGCTCTGCTGTCTCCAAACCAATCAATACATTATATTTGCTGCGAACAAGTTGCGCAATTTCACGATCCAGCTCGTTGCCAGATTTACGAATCGTTGCACTCGTTACGATACCTCCGTATGAAACAAGTGATGTTGTGATTTTACCTGCACCGATATCAACAATGACATTAGCAATCGGCTTTTCAAATGGCAGACCTGCACCCATCGTTGCCGCAAGTGATCCCTCGATAAAGTAAAGCGACTTCACACCTAGCGAAAATAAGATGTCACCGATCGCTTGACGCTCAATATTCGTCGCACCTGGCAAGAGTGACACAATCAAATCCATTTGCTTAAAACGCTTCCCAGTCACTGCGCTCACACGGCTTTCTACTTTTTTCATTAATCGCAATGTCATATCGAAATCAACAATGATTCCGCCTTGAAGCGGACTGATCACGACAATCGAGCCCGGCGTCTTCTCCGCTAACTCTTTCGCTTCATGCCCTATTTCTAAAACCTTATTTTTCTTCGTATCATATGCTAAAACTGTAGGCTCATGAAAAATCATTTTCTCCATGTCTGAGTAGATACTAATATTAGCCGTTCCAATATCAATACCAATTGTCACTTTCCCCATATTCCTTTTCCCACTTTCCTAAAAGTTGATTATCAGATTCGCCCATCGTTTATAGCTATCCTCTTCCAGTATATCAGGTCTAAAAAATATAATCCATGACAAAACCATGAACTTTTACAAAATAATGTATACTAGGACAACAAAAAGGCCCTAGACGCGCATTAGGTACCTTTTGTTGGGTATTTTATCACATTTTTAGCTAGCTTAGCTTCCACGATAGAATTTACATTCGCATCCATCGCCTCTGCCATTTGAAGGGCATAAATAAAGACGTCTGCTAACTCTTCTAATATAGCTTCTCGATTTTCATGAATCGCTTCTTCCGTCGTCCTCCACTGGAAGCATTCTAATAACTCACTGGCCTCTAACGTGAGAGATAGCGCCAAATCTTTTTGCATGTTATATTGATTTTCCCAGCCGCGATCCAGAAGAAATTGATGCACGGTTTGTTTTAATTGCTCCATCACTGCGCCCCATCTCTTTTTACAATGAGTGTAGCACAAGATACTCGCGTTATGCTAATTTTAAGTAAGATTCCTTCACTTTTTCGAAAAGCTTGGAATAACTTTCAATTCCAGTGACGTCCGCGATCGCTTTTTCTAGCCCCACCGCAGCGACAAGAGCTTGCAGTTCCACCGCTTCTGCATCATCTGGATCATTGAAACGTAAAGCCGCTGCAATCGCGTCTGCTAATGCTTTTGGTGTTTCATTGAAAGCTTCTACAAATTGACGTGCCGGCTGTACAAAACGATCATTTGGTCCTAGTTTACGCATCGGTGAACGCCCAACTCGAGACACATAATCAGAGATGTGCGGATTTTTGAATCTTTCGATAATTTTATCAATGTAAGCTTGATGTTCTGTATGTCCAAAATCAAATTTTTTCTCCAGTAAAGCTCCTGTTTCCTCTAAAGCACTGCGCACTGCGAATAAAACTTTATCATTATGAATCGCCGCTTCGATCGAATCGATATTTTTCATATGGCCAATGTAGGCTGTGACCGCGTGTCCCGTGTTAACTGTGAACAACTTGCGCTCGATATACGGCGTCAAATCTGCGACATACGTGATACCAGGAATAGCTGGTGCCGCGCCTTTAATCGCGCTTTCTTCCACTACCCACTCAAAAAATGGCTCCACAAGGACACTCAGCGGGTCATCCTGTGTTTGATTCGGAACAATCCTGTCCACAGCCGCATTCGGAAACGATACGAACGCATCCGCATACTGCTTTTCTGTCTCGGAAAGCTCCGCGTAAACACTCGCTTGAAGCGATGCCGATGCGCCAATCATATTTTCACACGCCATGACGATTAGCGGTTTTTGAATAGCGATTCGCGCTTTAATACCAGCCACCAAAGTTTTCGCAATAAATGGTAAAATCGTTGGTCCAACTGCCGTAGTCACCAATTCTGTGTCCAAAATAGCCGCGATCACCTGCTCCGGATTTTCTTGACTGTTAATCGCGCTCACATCCGTAATCAAGTCCACGTGCTGCGAATCATCCGCCAAAATCACTTGGTATTGTTTTTTCTCGTTCAGCGCATCCACGACAGTCTTATTTACATCTACAAACGTGACATGATACTTCGCTTCGTGAAGCAACTGCCCGATAAACCCCCGCCCAATATTACCAGCACCAAAATGTACAGCCATCATGCGCTTTCGCTCCCCTCAAAGAAGTCGATGATCTCTTGTTTGGATTCTGCCGCAACGATTTTACTCACATTCTCTTCCTCAGAACAAACGATCGCAATACTGCTCAGTAAATCCATATGTTCCCCATCCGCGCCCGCAATCCCAATAAGTACTTTCACTTCATTACCATCAAACGATACGCCCTGCGGCACTTGCAAAATCACAATGCCCGAGTTTTTAATCATATCTCGCGAATCATCCGTGCCATGCGGAATCGCAACCATATTTCCAATAAATGTTGACGTTAATGCGTCACGCTCCTTCATCTTCTCAATATAAGGCGCATCCACATATCCTTGTTCCACGAGCAATTGCCCTGCCGCCGTAATCGCTTCCTCCTTCGTACTAAACGCCTGTTTCAAAGCAATATCTTGACTATTAAGTGCTACCATTCCTATTTCCTCCTCGTATCATATAAAAATTGATTCAATTTGCTGATCACAAAAGCCGTGATCTCTTTCCCATTTCCCGATTCTAGTAACTGCGTCGTTTCCTCATTTTCAATCGCCATCGCACTAATAAAACTCATCACTTCGAGTCCTTGCGATGCCAATTTTTCCGGTGCTAGCAAAACAAGTAGTGTGGTCGCCGCTACATTTCCGCCTCCCATTGCCGGTACTTCCACCGCATCCTGCAAAGAGAAAATCTGAAAAACGGGCTGGTGCACAAACTCATTTCGGACATGAAACAACGCAAGCCTCGTCTCAGGAATGCCAAAACCGCTCCATTTTTCCCGTTCCAACAACGACCGGAGCAGTATCTCCACCTGAATATCCCGTTCCTGCTCAAACATCGCCATACAAACCGCACGTAACGTGTCTTCCAGATCATGTTGCGTCTCATCCATTGGCACGACCTGAAATCCCTTCAAAATCGCAAGTACTGTATTCGCATACTCCTGCTGCCCCTCCAAACGATGCACCGCCTCGAGCAACGTCATCTGTTCTTCCTGTTCCGCGGGCGCCTTTTGTGGCACAAACATTTCCTTCTGCTTCAAAAAAACCTCAATTTGCGAAATCTCCCGATCCGTGAGCATCGGACTCACAAGAAAATACTCAAAATCCACTTTTCCTAAATCAATCGTCGACACAATCACATCAAAATACCGCGTATTGCGATGATTCAAAACCTCAAATAACGACACATTATGCAAGTCCTTCAATTGCGGTAACGCTTGTTTCAACCTTGTCGCCAACATTTTGGACGTCCCAATTCCACTCGAACAAACGACCAACCCTGAAAACACACGACGCTCATTTTTCTGCAACAAGGCCGCTCCGAAATGCAACACCAAATAACCAATTTCCTCATCCGGCACATCCGTTTGCTGGTAAATTTCCCGAAATGCCACCCGCACAATTTGGAAAAGTGACGGATAATCCTGTTTAATCGTCTTAATCAATGGGTTGTGAATCCGCATATTCTGATCTAGACGTCGCAAAGCCGGTCGCAAATGCGCTGTCAAACCATTGAGCAAAGACGCCTCCTGAAAAGAACTGCCAAGCTCTGCCTCCACTTTTGAAATCAAGCGTTTGGCCATCGTCACTGCCTGCACATTTTCATTCCCCGAAAAAATCCCCGTCTCATCCTGTGCCTTCGCCCCACGAATATGCATCGTTACATACAACGCTTCCCCATCCGGCACCACAAATGGTTCCATCTCCAAACAAGCCGCTAGCAATTCTTTCGCCACTGTAAATTCTGGAAAATTCCGAAAATATTCTTGTTCCGGTTTCATCTCCTGCAAATAATTCCCGCTAATCATTCGTTCTACCGAAATCGAAATATGCACGACAAGCGTCAAATAGGCCTCATCTGTAATTTCATATGCCAAATCCTTGCGCCAAGATCGCGCATTCGCTTCGACTTTTTGAATGAGCACATTATCAATTACGTGAAGCAAGCGTTCGTCCGCCAACATCTCCATCTCGTCTTGCTTTTGCTGCTGAAACAATTGAAATAGCGAATTTTTCGAGCCAGTCTTAGAAATTAAATCACTTAGAAGCGCTCGCTTTGTCACTTCTTCTGCCATTAACTTCACACCATATCCACGTTTTCGCTCAATTTCCGCGCGCCCAAGCAACTCATCTTCAAGTTTCGTCAAATCACTGCTAACCGTTGATATTGTCACATTCAAGTCATTCGCCAATGCGATTAGTTTGACCGGTTCATTTTCCTTTAACAAGGTTTTTAAAATAAATTGTTGCCGCTCCATCGGTGTGAACTCATTGTAAGAAAGATCGAGCAATTGCCATTTGAAAGCTTGGCGACTAGCGTCCGATCCAAACACAGAAAGCTTGGCATCCTTGCGTTCTAGCGCCAATTGATACGATCCAAGAACCGCTTCGACCTCCTTCAAATCACGCCGAATAGTTCGCTCACTCACATCCATATATTCCGCCAAATCCGCTGTTGCTACAGGTTCATGGCTCATTAAAAGCTGCTCCAAAATAAGTCTCGTCCTTGCCGAAATATACATCTTTTATTCCCCCAGTTATTTCTGGTCAGCCAAATTCTGCACTAGCTCATCGTATTTATGGCTATTCAAGAAATTTTCGACCGAAATATGATAGGCCTTTGGTAGTTTTTCTGTCGCACGAGCCGTCAAATCTTGATGTGTCACGACAATATCCGCATCCGCTGGCAACTGCGAAATCGCGAAATTCACAACCTCAATATCCAGCCCTGCTTTCTTCACCTTGTTACGCAATACCGAGGCGCCCATCGCACTCGATCCCATTCCCGCATCACACGCAAAAATAATTTTTCGCGTCGCAGTTGGGATGCCTTCCGCCGCAAGTTCTGCCTCACTTGTTCCAACGACCGCGCTTGCTACCATGGCCTTCTTACCTTTCATTGTAGCCATTTTTTGCTCCGCTGTCGCGAGTTCTGCATCATCCGTCGCTTTAGAAGTTTTCAGCACCACCGCCGATACGGCAAACGAAACGATTGTCGCGAATAGAATCCCAGCGATAATACCCATATAATCTCCTTGAGGCGTCAATGCAAGTATCGCAAAAATACTTCCTGGAGAAGCGGTTGCAACCAAACCAACATCAAACAAGTTAAACGTAATAATCCCTGTCATCCCACCAGCAATTGCACCTAATAGTAATGCTGGTTTCATTAAAACATAAGGGAAGTAAATCTCATGAATACCACCTAAAAACTGAATGATAATCGCACCAGGAGCTGTTTGTCTGGCTGTTCCTTTACCGAATACCGTATAGGCAAGCAAAATCCCTAACCCTGGTCCTGGGTTTGTCTCAATCAAGAATAATATCGATTTCCCCGTGCTCACAGCCTGATCAATACCTAGTGGTGATAATACACCTTGATTAATCGCATTATTTAAGAATAGTACCTTAGCTGGCTCTACAAAAATACTGACAAGTGGCAAAAGATGATTATCAATTAAGAACTGAACACCTGATGCCATCGCCTGATTCACCGTTTGCAGTGCAGGCCCAATCGTTTTTAAAGATATAATAGCCAACGTACCTGCTAAAATACCTGCCGAGAAATTATTGACTAACATTTCAAATCCAGCTTTTATTTTTCCTTCAATTAATTTATCGAAACGCTTAATCAACCAAGCCGAGAATGGCCCTAAAATCATCGCGCCAAGTAACATTGGCATTGATGTACCTACGATAGCCCCCATTGTCACAGCTGCACCAACGACACCACCACGCGTTTCATATACCAATTTCCCCCCAGTATAAGCAATCAAAAGTGGCAATAAGTATTTAATCATTGGATCTACAAGTTTAGCGAACTCCGCATTTGGAATTCGACCAGTTGGAATAAATAACGCCGTAATAAGTCCCCATGCAATAAACGCCCCAATATTGGGCATAATCATACCACTTAAAAAACTACCAAAATGCTGAACCTTCACACGGAAGCCAGACTTTTCTTGTTGTTGCTCCATTTTTATGTCCTCCTTCATTCTCTCCAAACTCGAAAAGAATGCCCTTTTGTCAATTGTATTTCTGTTACTTCGAAGTAAACGCTATTGCCAGATCCACTAATGAAATTGCGCAATTCCACACCTTAGCTTCACTTGTTGGCCTAGCTCTTATTTATATTGTATGACAGCGGTACCAAGTTAGCAATACAATCAAAATTGGAATTTGTCCTTTAGGCACGGACAATATTGGAACAGATAAAAATAATGGCATAATAAAACTTAAAAACCATTCCAGCAAGTAAAGCTCAGCTGAAATGGCTTGTATGCAATCTAAGACACCCTTTAATATGGACTATCTCAAATGATTTATTTACTATTTGTAAACAAAATCTTGCTATTCACGATAGGAGAGAATTTCCTTCTATTTTCTTTGCTAATATCACTTTTATGACAAAGTAATTCATCCTGCACCACTCGTTTATTTTGAAGGTACCTATTATGGTTTCCTCTATTTAATTCAAATTTACCTTCTGCATCATAGTAATGCAATATTACATGTGTTGTTGTCTCTTCTGCTTTTCTAATAATGCTTTCCCACCACTTCTTATCAGTAGCTCCAAAAGACATTCCAAACACAATAATTATAGAGCTATCCATAATTATTTTTTCAATTTCAGCAATTCGTTCATCGTCGTATTCTTCTATGCTCCTAGGCTTTATCAAAATATCTAATTGTACTTCATTAAACTTTGTTTCATCTAATTGACTCACATCATTAACTCCCAGAAACATCCCCCCAGCAAGCGTCTCATGTATGTGAATATGCTTTCCCATCTCAGCATTGATCTTAATTCCTTGATTCCCTGTGACGGCATTGGATATATCTTTCCCCACGCAACCCCAATCAATTTTCTCTAGACTTTTTGCTAATGTATCCGTATAGTTAAAGTTTATAAAATTATAAGTAATTGGCGTCGTAGCAATCTTACCCCCACCTTGTCCCATACTATAGCCTTTTGGTTGCAAGATTTGCTTTATTTTATTTTGTGCCTTTTCATCTAGCTCAGAATGAAAATCACTAAGTGTTCTTTCAATTGAAGGAATTTCGAATTTACCGATTTCTTTTTCTATGTATCCCTTAAAATCTCCACTAAATTCTTCTAGACATAATAAAAATTCTTCACTGGTTAGCGACCCCTCTACTATTTCATACGTTGCTTGTCCCATCTGAAGTTCGAAATCGGACCATTTCTCCGTATCCTTTTTTATTTGGTCGTATAAAAAATTGCTTTTGCCAAGTCCACTATTATCTATCCAACTATAAAATTGAGAATATGATGTATTTAAACCATGCATTTTATCAAATCCGTTACCTACTAAAAACGTTATTTTCATTCTCTAATCCCCTTGTATAGTTTTGCAACACCACAATACAATATACTTTTTTTTGAGTAAGATGTAAAATCCTGCTTCACACAAATTGAGCGAAAGCGTTTGTATTCAGCGCATTTGGTAGAAGCCGGAAGCGGAGCATACTTGTGTATGTGAGAACCGGAAGTCTGCCAAATGCGCTGAATGCAAGCGCTTGTCGCCAATTTACTTGAAATATACATCTATCCCATTAAGCTTCTTGCGCCACTACCGCTTCCTCAATATGCTCCGGCGGAATAAAACCATTCAAACGTGAAACCTCTTCGCCGCCTTTATACAACACCAACGTCGGTGTTTGGCGGACATTGCGATCGAAAAAGAAATTTTCGCCTACTTCTTCTAATTTTACTTTCAACACTTTCACTTTATCTGCCATCGATGAGTTTTTGAACTCTTGGAATGAGAGATCTAGCATTTTGCAGTTTGGGCAGTTGTCTTTCCAATAATCCACGTATACTAATTCCCCTGCTGCGATATGTTGTTCGAATTCTTCCATTGATTTAATTTCGATACTTGTCATTTTACTACCCCTTCTCTCATGGACAATACTTCCGCAACCCACTTCTTAATAGCTGCGTGGTCCCGTTCATTATTCGGCATTTGCTCAATTTTCAACTTCGGATAATCCGATGCAAAATAGGTGGCCATCCGATCGACCGCTCCGCAAAAGTATGCCATACTCCATTGTGTTTCGCCTGTCCCAAAAATCGCGACGTGTGGCGGTTTCCTTCCCAATTCTGCGATAAAATCCTTCATATCTGGCGGTGTCCTACCTAAATCAGCTGTCCATGCCCCTAACATGAACAAATCGTAGTCCGTCTCAAGCGGATACTGGGCGTCAGGATGCACGCGGAAACTTGTCACATCATGCTTTGCTTGAACAAGTTCCGCCTCCACTTCCTCTGCCACCATCTTCGTATTTCCACTCAAAGAATCATACGCCAAGAGGATTTTCATAGATCGTCAAAACCGTTGTCGACATTTGTTTTTTTGTAACTACTATTGCGCATTTCGAAAAAGTCCGTTTTCGTTTCGGTAAAGTTATCTGCATACGCCTTAATCCATGACATCTTATTCTCGCTGTGACCTGGATAAAGTTCAGGAATTCCAAGCATTCCAAGCATCTTATTGGCGCGATATTTCACGTAATCGACCATTTCCGATACATCGATGCCTTCAATCCCATCCAATACTTCCTCTGACCAAATCGTCTCAAGTTCCACGGCATGGCGGAAAGCTTCATGTGTATATTCCACAAGTTCATCTGTTTGCAATTCCGGATTTTCACCAAGAATAGCGCGAATAACTTCTGAGATAAACTTCGAGTGTGCCAATTCATCACGATTAATAAAACTAATAATTTTCCCGGTTCCCGTCATTTTATTTTGACGAACCAAGTTATAAAAATAAGCAAAACCACTATAAAAATTGATACCTTCCAAAATAGAAGATTGAATCAACGCCTTGACCAGGTTTTCACCTGTTTTGTTATTCATGAAGTTATCATACGATTCCATAATTGGCTCATTACGCTTCACAATCGTTGGATGCGTTCGCGCCAATTCAAAAATACGTTTCTGCTCCTGCAAGTTCGTAATCGAAGCAAGCACATAAGAATAACTCTCATTATGAATTACTTCTTGTTGCCCGATAATCGCGGTATTTGCATGCACTGCGGGGTCTGTAATATATTCGGCGACATTATAAATAAACCGGGTTTGCGGAGAATCAAGCGTCGCAAGCAAACCAATAATCGCATCAAAAGCATACTTCTCTTCTTCTGAAAGTAGCGGATATTGTTTCGCGTCACTCTTCATGTCGACCTCATCAGGAATCCAATAGTTCGTCGATAATTCTTTATACGCGCGGTAAAACGATGGATACGGAATATCATTCCAATTCAAAATCCCGCTCGTGTCACCATTTATAATTGCAGTTGAGCGATTCGGGCTCAACGGTTCCAAAATTTTAATACGGTGCAATTCTTCTTTTTGATCCGTCATATCATAACCTCCTTCAAGATATGTAAAACACGAGCAAAGACGTTCGCTTTGCTCGTTTCGCTATTCAATTTATCAGCTTGAACACCATTCGCACTCTTCTACGTCAATATCATTCGAACGGACATAATACGTTGTTTTCAAGCCTTCGCTCCATGCCAACATATGAAGTTCTAGCAATTTACTTGCCTTGATTCCACTTGGCACATAGAAATTGAAGCTTTGTGATTGATCGACATGGCGTTGACGGCGACCATTTTGGCGGACACTTGCAAATTGGTCCACTTGGTACGCGCCTTTGCCATAGTACGGATATGTTTTAAGGGAAAGATCTGGCGCAATCACGGGACGACGATAGTCTTTCTTCTCTTCATAATAAAACGGACTGAAAATAGGATCGATAGAAGCCGTTGATCCTGCGATTTGCGCTGTACTCATGTTCGGTGCCACAGCTAGCAAGTACGCATTACGAATACCATTTTGGGCCACATCTGTCGCGAGTTCTTTCCACGCATCCGTTTCGTAACCGCGACGCTCGAAGTATTCACCCGTATTCCAATCACTACCTTTAAAGACAGAGTACGCGCCTTTTTCTTTTGCCAAGGCAGCACTTGCTTTGATCGTTAGGAAATTGATTTCTTCGTATAGCTCATCCGCAAAGGTCTCTGCTTCTGCGCTATCCCACGCAATATTTTTCAGGGCTAGCAGATGATGCCATCCAAAAGTGCCAAGACCGATCGAACGGTATTTCTTATTTGTAATCGTTGCTTGCGGTACTGGGAGTTCGTTCAAATCGATCACGTTATCCAGCATCCGAACCTCAATCGCAATCAAGCGTTCCAATGTTTCTGGATCTTCCGCTGTCACAGCACGACCAAGATTGACAGAGGACAAGTTACAAACGACGAAATCGCCTGCTTGCTTCGTAATCACGATTTGGTCACCGCTAATGATTTCTTGAATCATCCGCGTCGGGCTCATATTTTGCATAATTTCGGTACATAGATTACTAGAGTAAACCATTCCCGCATGTTTATTCGGATTCATCCGGTTCACTTCATCGCGGTAGAACATGAATGGGTTCCCTGTTTCTAGTTGACTCACCATGATGCGTTTCATGATATCGATGGCCTTCACGATTTTTCTGCTCACTGTTTCATCCATCACTAACTCTTCATACTTCTCACGGAAAGAACCGTCACCTTTTTGCTCATCGTAGAAATCTTGTAGGTACCAACCCTTCTTCTCTTTAACTTCGTGTGGATCAAATAGGTACCAGTCCCCACGACGCTCGACAGCTTCCATGAATAAGTCTGGCATACAAACAGCCGTGAATACATCATGTGCCCGTAAACGCTGGTCTCCGTTGTTTAAACGAAGGTCTAGGAAAGCTTCGATATCTTTATGGAAAACGTCCAAGTAAACGGCAATCGCGCCTTTACGCTGACCTAATTGATCCACACTAACCGCCGTATTGTTCAGTTGCTTAATCCACGGAACAACGCCACCACTTGCACCGCGTACCCCACGGATAGCCGAACCCGACGAGCGAACATAACCAAGATACGCCCCAACGCCGCCGCCATGCTTACTTACACGCGCCACATCGGTATTACTATCGTAAATGCCTTGCAAACTATCATCCACGGTATCAATGAAACAACTCGACAATTGACCGCCGACTTTACCAGCATTGGCAAGCGTTGGTGTTGCTACTGTCATGTATAAATTGCTTAACGCCCAATAAGATTCCCGAACTAAGTCCATCCGTTTCGCTTTTGGCTCATCCTGCATTAAATAAAGCGCGATGGTTAACCAACGTTCTTGTGGCAACTCATATACATTACGCGCTTGATCTGTTGCCAAGTAACGCGTGGCCAATAAATACAAACCATTATATGTGAAAAGTTTATCCTTCTCTGGGTCAATCATTTCGCCAGCTTGGATTAACTCATCTTTCGAATAATTTTTTAAAATGCTACCAGAATAAATGCCACGTTCGCCAAGGCTTTCTTGCAAGCCAACGTATGAACCATATTTATCATCGTCATTATAAAAGCGGTTTTTACTAGCTTTCTTGTATAGCTTATTCAGATAAAGTCTGGCTGCAAAAAGTTCCCAAGCTGGGAGGTGGATATCCGTGCGCGCTTCTGCTTCACGAATCAAGTAATCCACAAGCTCATCCGCCGCATAATCCTCTTTCTTCTCAATAAATGTAAAAACTTTACGCTTGTAATCTTCCATCTCAAGCGCTGGAAATTCTGCATGAATCGTGTCCAAATATCTGTTTAGTCGTTCCTTATCGAAAGGTAGTTTGCGATTCCCTCCGTCTTTCACTATGTAAGTCGTCATTTGTAGTCCCCATTTCTTCCCAATATTTCAAGTTAAACCTGGTCTCATTCATCCATCGATACTAGCCTCATCCGAACAAAAAAATTAACTTTCGCAAAAGTCAGATCCTTTGTAAAAGTTAAAATAGCATTTCATGTTTTAACGGCTTTCGATACTATATATAGTACCTCGTTTAGAATGTGAATGCAAGATATTGTGTCTGACCTTTTTCTTGATAATCGATACGAAGCGTTTCACTTCAAAGGTTTTCGGATTTTAAATTTATTTTTCATCGAAATTCTTTGTGAAGCAGACCACAAAAAACATAGTTGTCAACCACTACAAGTTGTGATTAAAGCACCTTATCATACCACATTTAGTAGCAGGATTTTTATGGTTTTTTTATTTCACAAACATTAGAAAATCCGTGTTGATAGCAGCACGGATTTTCTAGTTATTACACTTTACGGAAAATGTGCTTTCTTCTCGCATATATAACGATTGAGAAGGCAACAACGGCTTCAGAAAGTGGGATCGAGGCCCAAACACCTTCTGCTCCGAAAAATGGTGGCAACATGATCAGGAACGCGACCATGAATAGCATTTCGCGCGCGACTGTGATCCAAATCGCCATACCAACCCGGCCTGTCGTCTGGAAATACGTCATCATGACGAAGTTGAAGCCCATAAATAGATAACCGGCAAAGAAAATCCGGACGGCCATTGTTGCTAATCCCACAATCTCTGGGCTGAATGTGCCAAACATCGCTACGATATGGCTGGCTCCGAAAAATCCACCAACAAAGAACACGATACCAGTTCCAATTGCTGTAATGATGGCCAGTCGAATCGTTGCCTGCTCTCGGTCTTGTAATTTTGCGCCACGATAGTAGCTGATCAGTGGCTGAATCGCTGAACTCATTCCTAAGAACAGCATTAAAATCACGCTGTGTGTGTAGTTTAATACGGAAAATGCTGCTACACCAGCTGTCCCCGCAACTGCCGCAATCGCGATATTATAGCCCATTGTAAAAACAGACAACCCAAGTTCTGACAAAAAACTCGGCATCCCAATCGAGAATGTTTTCGTAAACGATTTTTTCGTAAAGCGGAACCCGACAAATTTTAGCCGGCATGTTTTTTTGAAGAAGTGTAGCGATAAAACGCCAATTCCCACGACGACAGCAATAATTGTCGCACCCGCAGAACCAGCCACGCCCCAGTTTAAAATAAACAGGAAGCAGTAATTCAAAATCACGTTCACAACTGCCGTCACGATCAACGCGACCATCGCAAGGTTCGGATCGCCGTCATTCCGTACAAAAATACTCAAAATATTTTCAATCGTAAACGCAAATCCGAACATTAGTAAAATCGTCATGTAATCCATTACGTAAGGCAACGTCTCCGGATTCGCCCCGAGCATATTCGCCAGTGGCACCCGAAATACGAACGCAATCGCCGCAAGCGTAATCGTAATTAAAAACACCATTATAATAGAACGAGTAAAGATGCGCTGCGCCTCTGGGATGTTCTTCTCCCCTAGCGCAAAGGAGTACTGTGTAGCCCCACCAATCCCTATCCAAAGCGAAATCGCCGTAAAAATCGAGAATACTGGAACTGCAATATTAATCCCCGCAAGCGCCACCCCGCCAAGTCTATGTCCTACAAAAATCCCGTCCATCACAATGTTCACCGACATCAGCAACATCCCAACTAGGGACGGAATTAAATATCGTAAAAACACCTTTAAAACGGAATCTGTCTCCATTCTAGTATCCATTTCTTTCATGTTTCTCACTTCCTAACCTAACGTTAATTAGTCGACTATACCATTTAATCACATTTAGTAAAAAAAAGCAACCTGACAGGCAACATTGCAAAATTGTAAGATTGGGTACTCTTTTTGTTAGTTAATACGAGGGAATCAAATCCCAATACACGGTATACTGAGTTTATCAAATCAAAGGAGTTACCGACTTATGAAAAAATTACTTATTGCACTTATCGTTCTTATTATCATCATCGGTGGCGGATTGCTCGCCTTGCGTTTTATAAATTTCAATCAAATAGGTGCTGATACCTATTATGTAAAAATTACAACAGACGGAAAAACAACAAGTGGTCGTGCAAGCAATGGTCAAGCCTACACAGATTATAATTACAATCTCCCAGGCTACGATGAAAACGGGAAAGAAAAAGAGATGGCATTTATCGCTCAGAAAAATTTACGCAAAGACGCTTACCTTGAAGTATTCTGGAAAGAAGATAAAGGCGTGACATCCTATAAAGAAGTAAAGCAGACGGATCTTCCTAAAAAAGCTGCGGACAAATTAAAATAGCAATAATGAGAGAGGTTGAGAAAAATGAAAAACAAAAAAGGTTTATTATTAATATTAGCGGGGTTACTCGTAGCGTTATGTGTCGTATTTGAATATGGAATGCCCTCAGATGCTACTGCAAAAGCCTATTTTGTAGATGTGAATCAAAACGGGGAACAAGTGAAGAAAAACCAATTTTCTGGCTATAAATATACATTAAAAGGCTATAAAAAAGATGGTAGTTCCGAAAACATCACATTTTACTCACCTGATAAGTTAGAGAAAAATAAGAAGTTCAAGATTCACGTGTCTAATAATCAATTGGTGGCAAATTATAAACAAGTCAAAAACTTACCCTCTACTATCCAGTATTACGCAGAGCAGTAATCTATAAAATCCGGCTATAAGAACTTTCCCGCCGCCCATAACTATACATAGACTTGCAATGAAAGAGATATCTAATTCTCTAGGGCATTGCAAGTCTATTTTCATTCGTCTTCTAATATACCGCGCAGTCGCTCTCCAACTACCGGCGCATCTGCTTCATCTAATTTCGCAAAAGTCAGGCGAATCGCATTTTCTTGTATGCCAAATAAAAAGGCGGGCATCACGAGTAATTGTTGCTCAAGAAAAATATCAAAATCACGTGTTTTCCAGTCTTTTTGTGGTAGCCTACACCAAAGATGGAACCCCCCTTGCGGCACATCGTACTGTAAGCTTTCTGGTAAATGTTTTATCAGAGCATCGCGCCGTTGCTGCAGTTTCTTTCGCAGCCATCCAATATGCGTTCCAAACGCTGCATCGCTCAGAACATGGTTCGCTAGTACTTGCGGAAAAATACTGAGCCCAAAGTCCATCTCCTGCCTTGCTTCAGCGAGTCTTGTGACAACCGCTGCTGGTCCTATGAGCCAACCAATCCGAGTCGTTGATCCCATCAGTTTTGACAGCGATCCGATATAGAGGACGTTATCTGGATCTAATTTTTTCAGTAATTCCGGTGGCTTTGATTCATCAAAAGTGAGTAAGCTGTAAGGATCATCCTCCACGATGGGGACTTGTATTTTAGAACATAGTGCGACAAATTCCTGCCTACGTTTGGCGCTCATCGTCAAGCTTGTTGGATTTTGAAAAGTTGGATTGACAAACACCATTTTGATGCGATGTTTGCGATATAGTTGCTCTAATTCCGCCAACTTCACGCCTTCATGATCCATTGGAAGTGCATAGATTCGTAAGCCCGCTGACTGGAATAAGGATAAGGCGTAAAAATAAGACGGGGCTTCCATCGCAATGGCATCTCCACTTGTCAAAAGGCATTGCGTGATTAGAAATAAGGCCTGTTGCGCCCCTGACGTGATAAAAATTTGATCTAGATTGGTCGTTATATGATAGTTTTGCGCGACCATTTCTTGTATCGTTGCTCGTAACGGTTTGTAACCTGCGATGTCTTCCGAGCTTTCCTCCGATAAAAAAGTTTGCCAAGACAAGGCTGGCGTCGTGATTTCAGGGAGAAGATCCACTGGGAGTTCTCCAGATGCGACGTCGATAACTGCATCTGGGGCTTTGCTTCGTAATAATTTCATTTTATCGAGATATGGCGTTGCTTGTAAAAATGCGCCTTGTGACACGTAATGGCGCCAGTTTGTTTTGCGTCCGGTGAATACACCCCACTTATCTTCACTGATTCGCGTACCGCTTCCTTGTTTTCTTGTGATAATACCGCGAGTACTCAATTCATCGAGTGCATGGACTAGCGTCGAGCGGTTGACACCAAGAAGTGCTGCGAGATCGCGTTCGGGTGGTAGCTTGTCGCCAGGAAGCAAGTGACCGTCTTGGATGTGTGTTTCTATGAGGGCGATGATTTGTTGGTAGATTGGGTATTCAGTGGTTTTTGGGATTTTCCACATGGGTTGGTGCCTCCTTTTGTTGGGATTTAGAGCCTCAATATGTAATCTACCAGTGGCTCTTAGATGGCAAAACGCGGACTCAGCTCAAAGTAAGTAACAAGTCCCCTTCTTGATAAGTTCATATTCTACACGTTCTCTTCGCTAATTACCTGTTTCGCTGAGCCTTGTTGTCGCGATTTGTGCTTATCCGTCGTTTTTAGGAGTGGTTTGGTGACTCGTTCTTAGGTTCTGTGGTTATTCGTGTGTGGCAATCTTGCTTGTGGGAATGCTTTGGTTGGTTACGTCTCCTAGTTTCGCGATCCAGCTTCACGGGCTAACTCCTCGAAAATTTCGGGCCCTCCATAAAAACCAAGTCCGGGTTTTTACTGCGACCCCTAACAATTTTTTTCGGAGTTAAACGAGCCCGTTCTGCTTTTCACTCGATCCAGCTTCACGGGCTAACTCCTCGAAAATTTCGGGCCCTCCATAAAAATCAAGTCCGGGTTTTTACTGCGGCTCCTAACAATTTTTTTCGGAGTTAAACGAGCCCGTTCTGCTTTTCACTCGATCCAGCTTCAACAGCCAGATCCTCGAAAACTTCATGCCCTCCATAAAAATCAAGAGAGGATTTTTACTGCGGCCCTTCCAGTTTTTTTCGGATCTAACGGGCTGTTTCAGCTTTTCAGTATTGGACCACCTATTACTCCTCCAATTGGCTGTTTCGGAAAATTTGGTTTTAGCTTACCATAGAATGGAACAGGATGCCAAGACACAAGTTTTACATATTAAAGGAGGAATCGTTTAAATGGAAAAGAAAACTGGTAGTGAGTTGGTAAAAAGAGGTATGGCGCAAATGCAAAAAGGTGGCGTCATCATGGATGTTGTCAATGCAGAACAAGCAAAAATCGCGGAGGCCGCGGGTGCGGTCGCGGTTATGGCTTTGGAACGCGTGCCGTCTGATATTCGTGCGGCTGGTGGTGTCGCTCGTATGGCCGATCCACGCATTATCGAGGAAGTCATGAACGCAGTCTCTATCCCCGTTATGGCGAAAGCTCGTATTGGTCACATTTCGGAGGCTCGTGTGCTCGAAGCGATGGGCGTCGATTATATCGATGAAAGTGAAGTTTTAACCCCTGCAGATGATGAATATCACCTTCTAAAAAGCGATTTTACCGTACCATTTGTATGTGGTTGTCGTGATCTTGGTGAGGCGCTCCGTCGTATTGGTGAAGGGGCTTCGATGCTTCGTACGAAAGGTGAGCCAGGAACGGGAAATATCGTGGAAGCGGTTCGTCATATGCGCAAAGTCAACAGCCAGATTCGCAAGGTGAGCGTGATGAGCGATGATGAACTGATGACCGAAGCCAAAATATTAGGCGCTCCTTATGAACTTTTAAAAGAAATTAAAACGCTTGGAAAACTCCCTGTTGTCAATTTTGCGGCTGGTGGGGTGGCGACGCCTGCGGATGCGGCTTTGATGATGGAGCTTGGCGCGGACGGCGTGTTCGTCGGTTCTGGTATTTTCAAATCGGATAATCCTGCCAAATTTGCGAATGCGATCGTGCAAGCAACGACGTACTACACGGATTATGAACTCATTGGCAAACTTTCAAAAGAACTCGGTGCGCCAATGAAGGGAATCGAAATTTCCCATATAAATCCGGAAGATCGCATGCAAGACCGAGGTTGGTAATCATGAAAAAGATTGGTGTTTTAGCCTTACAAGGTGCCGTGTCAGAGCACCTAGATGCCATCGAAAAAGCCGGTGCCATCGGTGTTGCTGTGAAACATCCGGATCAACTGGCGGAACTGGACGGGCTCATCTTGCCTGGTGGAGAGAGCACCACGATGCGCCGTTTAATGAAGAAGTATGATTTATTTGAAACCATCCAAGCTTTCGCCAAATCTGGAAAAGGTGTTTTTGGAACATGTGCGGGTTTGGTTTTGACAGCGCGTGACATCGATGGTAGTGATGACGAAACGCTTGGGTTGATTGATACGGTTGTGATGCGCAATGGTTTCGGCAGACAGAAGGACAGTTTTGAAGCTCCGATTGCGATTCAAGGTTTGGAGGGTGATGCCTTTCCAGCGGTATTTATTCGCGCGCCCTACATCGCGTCTGTCGGTGAGCAAGCCGAATCGCTCGCAAGCATAGACGGTAAATGTGTCGCTGCAAGCCAAGGCAAAATTCTCGTCACGGCGTTCCATCCTGAATTAACGGGTGATACTCGCCTACTGGAACTTTTTATCGCTAAACTATAAGCTTAAAAAACCCCGACTGCGGACAAAAGCAATCGGGGGGTTTTTGTGTGCTTATTCTGCTACAGCTTGTGCCGCAGTAATTAACGTCAAATTGTAAACATCTTTCGTGTTACAACCGCGCGATAAATCATTCACCGGTGCATTCAAACCTTGTAAAATCGGACCAACCGCTTCGAAATTACCAAGGCGTTGTGCAATTTTGTAACCGATGTTTCCTGCTTCTAGACTTGGGAAGATAAACACGTTCGCATCGCCTTTTAAAACGGAACCTGGTGCTTTGCTCGCTGCTACGGAAGGAACAAACGCTGCATCAAATTGGAACTCGCCATCCAACACTAATTCAGGTGCTTTTTCTTTCGCGATAGCCGTTGCTTCTGCTACTTTTTCCGTTTCTTCGGATTTCGCAGACCCTTTTGTGGAGAAACTTAACATCGCAACGCGCGGATCGATGCCGAATACGGATGCTGTTTCTGCGCTCACAATCGCATTTTCCGCTAAGTCTTGTGCAACTGGTGCAATATTAATCGCAACATCGCTGAATACGTATTTCTCATCGCCACGAACCATAATCATCGCACCCGCTACTTTGGAAATGCCTGGTTTGGTTTTAATAATTTGCAACGCCGGGCGAACCGTGTCCGCTGTAGAATGTGCCGCGCCGCTTACAAGCCCGTCCGCTTTACCTGTGTATACTAGCATCGTGCCAAAATAGTTCGGGTCAACAAGAATTTTACGCGCATCTTCTTCCGTCGCTTTTCCTTTACGGCGTTCCACAAATGCCGCTACCAACTCATCAAAAAGTGGATCTGTTGCTGGTTCATGAATCGCAATACCGTCTAAGGAAACCTGCAATTCCTTCGCCGTTTCTTCAATCGCTGTTTTATCCCCTAATAAAATCGGCTGTACAATACCATCTTTCAAAAGTTCTACTGCCGCACCGACAATACGTGCATCTTCGCCTTCAGGTAATACGATTCGTAAATCTTTCCCTGTTACTTGCGCTTTTAACGTTGTAAATAAATCACTCATAGTTTCCTTTTCCTCCAATAAATAATAATATGATACCTCTATTCTACTATTAAAAAACGGATTTTGATAGTATTTCAAACCCGGTATAACAGTTTCAGAAACAAGGTATTTGTATCAATACAGGGTGAACAAGATTTAGATAGTACTTTATTAAACTGTAATGCTAAATTATATCATTTGACTAGTACAGTTTATTTTCCAACTGCCATTAAAGTTTGCAACTCCGCCTCTGTCAGCATCCGATATTCACCAAGTGCTAACGCGGGATCTAATTTCAAAGGCCCCATTTGCAAGCGTTTTAAGTACGTTACTTGTTTATCGACTGCTTCAAACATCCGCTTTACTTGGTGAAATTTACCTTCTTGAATTGTAATCTGCACTTCCGATGTGCCGTCTTCCGCCTGAATCACTTCAAGCACCGCTGCCTTGCACGTATAATTATCGGAAATCGTGACACCCTCTTTAAAAATCGCGATATCATCCTCTGTTACCACCCCATCTACCTTTGCAACATAGATTTTATCCACATGTTTTTTCGGAGATAGTAAGTTATGGGCTAACACACCGTCATTCGAAATCAAGAGCAAGCCTTCTGTATCTTTATCCAACCGCCCGACTGGAAACGGTTTCTTCGCCCGATCACGCGCATCTAATAAATCAATCACCGTCTCATCCCAATTGTCTTCTGTCGCACTGACAACGCCTGGTGGTTTATTCATCATCAAGTATGTAAATTCAGCATATTGTACTGTTTCGCCGTTCACTTCCACACGATCGCTTTCTTCCTTGACTTGATATTTCGCCTCTTTCACGCGCACATCGTTCACCATTACAGCACCAGTTTTTAACAATTGTTTGACTTCTGTCCGGCTGCCAAAACCGCTATTGGCTAGCAATTTATCTAATCTCATCGCTTCATTCGCCCTCCTATATCTTCTCTTTCCCATTCTACCCCTTATTCGTTCTTCTGACAATTTGCTTTTTTAGTTTTTGCCTTCTTGTTAAAATTTGATATACTAAATCGGAAGCTTCATCCGGAGAAACAGTTGAATCCCGCGATCAACGGAAAAACAGTCGATTTGCCAAGGATTTACGATCTGAGTCCGCTCTCTCAAGATGAAATCCTCGTCACGCGTTTTTTGCTAGAAGAAAGTTCAATTCGATCTTAAATCTTGTGGGATGCTTAACAGATCGAGTGAAATTTGCAGTTGCCTGCTCCACTTTTGGAGCATCGCTCGCCAGTTGTAATAAGGCTCAATATGTTAGATATGGCGGAAAATCATGGCATTCGGATTCAGACTCTAGCGAAGGTAAATGCGGTGGATGTGATCTAGAGAAGACTTCTGAGGATGAAAATACTCCTCTAAAATTGTAGAAAAAGAGTCTCGGGATCCGAAAACTTGGACTCTTCTCTATTCGAGCACACAGAAAAGAGTAGCCCAGAAAGAACCAGACTACTCTAATCAGCTACAGCGCTTAACTAATAAGAAAAGCGGTGCGGGTACATAAACCCTATAATTATTTTGATTTTATCATGATGGGTTGTAAATGTCAACAAATCGATCTACTGCAGATAGAAAATTTAATATGTGTGGATGTCTTTTATACAATTGTTTTGAGTCTTGGGACCTCTCTTGAAATTCGATTAAATTTTTATATCTATTTCTTCTCATACCCTCACTACAAACCAATGTATGCAACTCTAGAAGAGCAAAGATTTGAGCAACTTTATAAATTTGAATCTCATCATTAGTAAAGCCTTTTCGCTTAGCATTTGTATATATAGGCTTAGCGATATGATTATTATTATGCCTTAGATTAAAAATAATTGGTCGATTATGGGCACATTCATTTCTTAACATCGCCGCATATTTCATACCATTGTTAATTCTCCTTAGCTTGTCATGTTTCGGCTGTGATTCAAAAAGATACTTAACAAAAGGATATAATTTACTCATAGTCATGATTTCTAATACAACCCATATGGGGGGGTTATCATAGTATTTTTGAAACCCATCCACAAAGCTAAGCTTGTTTCCTTTAAAGTACCTGACACTCCTAAACACTTCATTTTTAAATTCATTCATATTTCTTTGGCGACTAAAAACATGTTGTACAATTTGATATCCATCTTCATCTGATTTATTAGTTACTACTCGCAAAAGATATGTTTTCACAGAGTGCTCGATATCTAGACAATAATTTAGCAAAATATATCTCAATCGCATATCAAGCTTAGAAAGCTCTTGTAAATGCTTAAAATCAATATTATATTTTCCATCAACATCTTTATCAAAATTTTTCCTGAAAGAAGCCATTTTAAAAAAATAGTTGGATTCTGCTAGAAAACGCTTTGCCTCTGACTCAGATGTCTTATCAAAATTAATTCCTAGTTCTTTCATTTTTTCAATTAATTCATTAAAGCTTAAAAGCGGTTTTACTTGATTACCCATACCCATTTCCAACCTCTCTGTACTAGCATTATTTTAGCCTATAACGAGATAATAAGTATCCATATTCTTTGAATTTCTTAGTAACAATATACATCATTAACGTCACTAAAGCAAGAAAAACTTTGCAAAACTTTGCAAATGTGTTTTAATAGATTTAGATAGGACTGGAGGCAAACTAATATGCGTTTTGATGGTAATAACAAAGAAGTCGGCAATAGAATTAAACAAATTAGGCGAAATCTCGGATTGACTATGGAGTCATTTGCACATTTAGTAGATCCTAATGCCAAGAGTGGCACAGTTAGCAATTGGGAGACTGGCAAAAATCTTCCAAATAATAGACGCCTTACCAAGATAGCAAAAATAGGTGGTATTACAATAGATGAACTCTTGTACGGTAGTATCACTGGTTATGTACTTAATAATTTGGATGCTTTTATACCTAATGAATTTCAGTTTCTTCTGCCAGCTATCACTGTAGGTGACTTAAAACAGATAGTTGATGAAATAAACAATAAAAAACTAGCACATTCTGATATTGTAGAAATAGAGGCCATCATTGCAAAAGAGCTTCCCAAGATAGCTAACAATATCGAAAAAATGCTAGATAACGATGTCTCTTCTCTTTTAAAGCATGAAAATGAATTTAATGAGGTTTATACCACATATCTCAATGAAATCGGCCATAATCAATCTAAATATACTAAAGAAAAGGCTTTGACATTACTGAAAAAATATTTTCATATGCCTTTAGAAATGAAAGTAAAGCACCAAGTACTTTTTGAAGATTTAAGATATTATTTAGGCATATTTACAGAAAACGTTTCTTTCATGACCCATCATGAAGCTTCTGTTTTAGACCGTGAAGCTCTACTACTCCTTTTAAAAAACCCTGAAAAAAAATTATCTAATTATAGCGATTCATCTATAAGCTATATCGTTTCAAAAGATGCCGTTTACTCGAATAACCAGTTTTTATTAATAGATAATAACACATTAAAGAAAAATATGATTAGATCTAAAAATACGCAGCTTTTAATTCCTTGGGATAAGAAAAATATGATAACTTTTAATATAAACGCATATGTATTAGTTTTATTTGAAGGAGAATTAACTGTAGGCTTCTGCCTCGATGAAGAATACATAGAAATCCACTCCAACAATGTCCATATTTCTGAATTAGAATTCGCTGCTCCTATACTAACAATGTATTTTTAAAAAATGCTGTGATGAGCCATTAATATACGGCTTATCACAGCATTTTCTATATTGAAATAGACACTACTTGCCCTTGTTCCCCAGCTTCAAAAATCGCTTCAATCAAACGCAGTACGCGGTGCACTTCTTCATTTTTAACGATGGGCTCTGCGTCACCGTTTAGTACCGCTGCAAAATTATCGTAAAAACCTGGCATGTCGGCTTCTACTTTTGTGATGGGGCTTCTCGTGGTTGATTCTTCCGATGGTGGCGCCATTGTTTTGGTAAGGCCTTGTCCGGCTTGGATTGGCTTTGGTTCTACTTTGGCAACAGTGCGGTCGGGTGCCATGATTTCGCCGCTTAAATCCCAATCATGAATCACCGCGGTGCCCTCTGTTCCTTTGACGTACCAGCGGGGAAGCTTCACGTAGTTCGTTGTGCCAACCTCGATTAAGGCTGTTACACCGCTCTCAAACGTGATAAAACTGGTGAAGCCATCATCGACTTCATCACCGAGAATAAAGCTCAAATTCGCTGATACGGACTTGATCGGGCTGTCGGTCATGAATAGTAGCTGATCTAACAAATGCACACCCCAGTCAAGAACCATGCCGCCGCCTTGTGCTTTCAAGTGGCGCCAATCGCCTGGGATACCATTCGCGCCTTGTACGCGAGACTCGATGTGAAACACATTGCCGATTTGTGCTTCTTTTTGTACCATATCACGAACGATGAGGAAATCGCTGTCCCATCGTCTATTTTGATGCACCATGAAAGTCCGATTTACCGCTTTTGCGACGGCCAAAATCGCTTCTAAATCCGCGCTTGTAATCGTGACTGGTTTTTCACAAACCACGTGTTTTCCAGCCTCTAAAGCCTGCATTGCCAAGTCTTTATGGCTATCATTCGGCGTTGCAATCAAGATCGCATCCACCTCTTCATCGGCCAAAACTGCTTCAAAACTCGTGTAGGTTGGTAGCCCTTTTTGCTCGGCGGCAGCTACTCGATCCGGTGCGACATCGTAGACGCCTGTAACCGTAATCCCGCTTGCCGCGCCAACTAGCTCGACATGATAGCTTCCCATTCCGCCAAAGCCAACAATGACTAAGTTTTTCATTCGAATTCCTCCTCTTACTTACGCCCACCACATGTCTAATGGTTCATCTTGAATTAAAATTGTTTGCAAATTCGTTACGGCGCGCTGGAAGCCTTCATCAATCGACATCAGCGGATCTTCGTGCTCGATGCTGACAACATAATCATAGCCGTACGTGCGCAGTGCACTCATCATATCGGACCATTCTTTCACGCTATGTCCACAACCGACTGAGCGGAACGTCCACGCACGTGTTTGTACATCGCCATACGGTTGCATATCGAGCAGGCCGTAGCGGTTGATGTTGTCTTGGTCGAGGTACGTGTCTTTCGCGTGG
Organism: Listeria grandensis; assembly: GCF_014322885.1. Taxonomy (NCBI): domain Bacteria; kingdom Bacillati; phylum Bacillota; class Bacilli; order Caryophanales; family Listeriaceae; genus Listeria; species Listeria grandensis. The sequence goes on from NZ_JAASUG010000003.1 coordinate 323,626, forward strand.
AAATGGTGAATCGCGCCTTCTTTGCCAAGAATCTTGATGGCGCCGACTGGATCGATGCCTTGCCACCAGAGATGACTTGGATCGAGGTTCGCGCCGATTGCCGGACTCGTTGCTGTGCGTAGTTCTAGGAGCGTGTGTGGCGTATGAACGAGGAATCCGCCGTGCAGTTCGATGCCAATTTTGACGTCGTATTCTTCTGCTAAGCGCCCAATTTCTTTCCAATAAGGAATCAATTTTTCTTCCCATTGCCATTTCTTAATATCGCTGTAAACTGTCGGCCAAGGCGCTACTGGCCAGTTCGGAGCTTTCGCCTTGTCACTGTCACCCGCGGTCCCCGAGAACGTGTTCACGACTGGCACGCCCATCATCGACGCCAAACGAATCGTTTTTCGCAAAATTTCATCAGCAGCGCGTGCTTCTTCTGGATCTGGTGAAATCGGATTATCATGACAACTAAACGCACTAATCATCAAACCACGATCGTCAAACTTCTTCAAGTATGCCAAACGTGCTTCTTCGCTTTCCAGTAGTTCATCGGTCGGACAATGATGGTTTCCAGGATTTCCGCCTGAGCCAATCTCTACTGCGCCAAGCCCCGCTGCTGCTACTTTATCAAGCATTTCGTCCAAACTTAAATTTGCAAATAATGGTGTAAATACGCCTAATTTCATGTTATTTTCCTCCGATCTTTTCTAGTGGTGCTGCGTTACCATATTTCGGGTACACCCAAGAAGTCGGGGCACACCAATTGACGCCGTTTGTGATCACTTTTTGAATGGCTTCGTTATGATAGGTTGGATAGGTTTCGTGGCCCGGCTGGAAGTAGAAAATCTTGCCGTTACCGCGCTTATACGTTGCGCCACTGCGGAATACGTGCCCGCCTTCGAACCAACTAATGAAAATCAATTCCTCTGGAGCTGGAACATCGAAATGCTCGCCGTACATCTCTTCTTTTTCAAGGTCAATATATTCCGGAACGCCATCTGTGATTGGGTGATTCGGGGCCACGACCCAAAGCCGCTCTTTCTCGTCTGCCTCCCGCCATTTCAAATCGCAACTCGTCCCCATCAACTTCATGAAAATTTTCGACATGTGCCCAGAATGCAATACAACTAAGCCCATTCCTTCCAAAATTCGCTTATGGACGCGGTTCACAATTGCCTCATCGACCTGGTCATGCGCAATGTGTCCCCACCAAACAAGCACATCTGTATCCGCCAAAACAGCCTCCGTCAAGCCGTGTTCTGGCTCATCCAGCGTCGCCGTTTTGACATCAAGTCCTGATGTTTTTAAAAAGCTCGCAATTTGACCGTGAATGCCATCTGGATAAATCGCAGCAACGTCTTCGCTCTCTTTTTCGTGGCGAAATTCATTCCAAACCGTTACCTTCGTCATTATTTGCCCACCATCTTTCTTAAGTTCTTCAGACCAATTTCTACACTCACAAGCGGCGCCTTTTCAAATGCTTCTTGCTCAATCACGAACCATTTCACGCCATTTTGTTCTGCCAGTTCTGCAAAACGTCTCACAGCCAATACACCGTTGCCAATTTCCGTACTTTCGATTGGTGCTCGTTTCATATCTTTTAAGTGAATGAGCGGCATCCGGTCCGACCAACGCGCCATATATGGCACCACGTCAACGCCTGCATGATGCACCCAATACGTATCCAACTCGACTTCCAGGCCATGCACACCCGCAAGCAACACGTCTAAAATGTAATCATTGCCCAGCTTTTCAAACTCATGCGCATGGTTATGGTAAACGAAATGAAGCCCAGCTGCGCGAATTTTGTCGGAAATCACACGTAGCGACTTCGCGAATTCAATCCACTCCGCCTCCGTCTCGAACTGCGCCCAAGGACAAATGAGGTAGTCATTTCCGAGCTCCTTTTCAAAAGCAATCACGGCATCCAGCTCATCACGCAACTGCTCATACGGAATATGCGAGCCCGCAATCCCAAGCCCCAGTTCCGCCAATTTCGCCTTCAAATCTGCCGCTGACCTGCCATAATAACCCGCGAATTCCACGCCATCATAGCCCATCTCAGCAAGGTGCTCGAGCGTTCCGAAAAAGTCCTCCTGACACGCGTCTTGCACACTCCACAACTGAATCGCGATCGGCGTCGTCATTGGAAAAATACCGGTTGTCCCGTTTGCGACGACTCATAAATCGCTTCTAAAATTTGCGTCACCACAAGCGCCTGCTCCGGTTTTACAACAGGATCCGTCCCGTTCAGAATACTATCAATCCACTGCTGCGCCTCAAGTTCCGCCGGATCATCGCCCGCACCATCGTAAAAATCAACGCCGCCCGCTTCCAACTGAATTTCCGTCTCATACATTTGGCTATGCGACTCACCATTAATCCGCAAGCCGTTTTCCATATCCGCGCCGCCTTCCGTCCCGCAAAGCGATGTCTTCGCCTCACCAACATCCAGCGTATTTAGCGCCCAGCTCGACTCAAGCACAATCGTCGCCCCATTTTCCATCGTGATGAAACCAAACGCCGAATCCTCCACGGTGAACTTCGATGGATCCCAAGGTCCCCACGCGTTCGCCGCATTCGCACGTTGCGATAACTTATGATACGCGTTTCCAACCACATATTTCGGCTTATAATTGTCCATCATCCAAAGCGTCAAATCAAGCGCATGCGTCCCAATATCGATCAACGGACCACCACCTTGCGCCTCTTCATCCAAGAACACACCCCAAGTCGGAACCGCACGACGACGAATCGCTTTTGCCTTCGCATAATAAATCTCGCCCAACTCGTTATTTTCACAAACCTCATGCAAAAATTGCGAATCTTTCCGGAACCGATTTTGATACCCAATCGTCAACTTCTTCCCAGTTTTCACGCTAGCATCAATCATCGCTTGCGCTTCCGCCGTTGTTTTCGCCATCGGTTTCTCGCACATCACGTGTTTTCCAGCTTCCATCGCCGCAATCGAAATTTCTGCGTGCGAAATATTCGGCGTACAAACATGAATCACATCGATCGTTTTATCTGCCAATAATTCCTTATAACCTGTGTATACGCTTGCATTCGGTGTCCCAAAATCCACTTTTGCTTTCTCTGCACGCTCTACCACGATATCACAAAACGCGACCATTTCTGCTTCCGCTACACTCGCCAAACTCGGCATATGTTTACCATTTGCAATACCGCCACAACCTATAATCCCAATTTTTAAAGTCATCAAAAAACCTCCATTTGTTTTATTATCTCCATGATACAAAATAAACCGAGGTTTTTCTTCCTAATTTCTTGCTTACTTATTCCCGAATATTGTCCTCCTGTATTTGAGCGGTGATACACCCATCGCACGCTTAAAGGCATGATGAAATGTCTTCACACTACTAAACCCGGCCAGCTCAGCCACTTCCGTCACCGGCGTTTCCTCATTTAGCAAGATCCATTTCGCCTTGCTAAGTCGGTAATCGTTTACAAATGTCATAAACGTAATCCCCATATTGCGCTTGAATAGCTTCGTGAAATAATACGAACTAAAGCCAACATGATCCGCGACCTGCTGTAACGTAATCCTCTCCTGATAATGGTCCTCGACATATGCAAAAATCTGTTGCAATTTTTCAAGCGTTTCCTGTGATTTACTCGTCGCGTCCTCCGCAGAATCACGCACAAGCCTTGGCACATCTCGATCCAAAACCGCCAACATCTCGTACAATTTCGCCTTCACAACATAGCGATAACCCGCCTTGCGCTGCGAACTCTCCCGATGAATCACCTGCAAAAGTCCCGCAACCAGCCGCGCCACATCCGGATTCCAATCCGCACTCGACGGTGACACATGCAAAAACAAATCGCGCAACCGCTTGCCCTCGTCCTCCGTAAGCGAAAATTCCTGAAAAACATTCAAATCAAACTGCAACACAATCCGCTCACTGTTCGGCGATGCCAAAAAATAATGCACATCGCCGCCATTAATCACATAAATCTCGCCTTCTGCCATCTGAATCGGCACATCATTCACGCCAAGGTTCAAACGCCCCTCAATCACGTAAATCAGCTCAATCTCCTTGTGCCAGTGAGGATACACGATAACGCCACCCTCATTCGTAAAACTCCGCATCGGAAAATCCTTATCTAGCGCTGGAAACTCCAAATACAGCCCCATGACGCTACGCCGCCTCGTTCATCTGCATAATCTGAATCAAATTCCCACACGTATCATCAAAAACCGCAATCGTCACCTGTCCATGTGATACTGGATCCTTCGTGAACACAACGCCAAGCGCACGCAACCGTTCATGTTCCTCGTACACGTCATCCACCGCAAACGACGTAAACGGAATCCCCTGCGTATACAGCGACATCTTAAAAGGTCCCACCGCAGGATTTTCATCCGGCTCTAAAACTAGCTCCACGCCATCCGGATCCTCTTTTGACACCACCGTAATCCAGCGAAATTTCTCCGTTATCGGCACATCCTCTTTTTTCACGAAACCTAATATTTCCGTATAAAATCGTAACGCCTTGTCCTGGTCATCTACAAATACACTCGCTAAATTAATTCTCATTTTTCACAGTCCCCTCACGTTAAATATGGATTTGTCGCTTTTTCATGGCCGATTGTTGTTGCGTCCCCATGACCCGCATACACGCGCGTCTCCTCAGGCAACACCAACAACTGACTCGTAATGCTTTCAATCAACGTATCAAAATCACCCGTATACAAGTCCGAACGCCCGATGCTACCTTTAAATAACGCGTCCCCAACAACCACAAAATCATCAAAAATAAAGCTCACACTACCAATCGAATGTCCCGGCGTCGGCACCACACGAAACTTGAATCCTTCTATCGTATACTCCCGATTCTCAAATTCATTCTCCGCAGGCACACAAATAATCTCCTTGTTGCTATACTGCGACATCCCCACCGAGCCATTCAACTCCGGATTTCCAAGCCATTCCTGCTCCAGCGGACTCACATAAACAGGCACCCCATAATGCGCCCGAATTTCTTCAAGTGCCCCGATATGATCATAATGACAATGCGTCAACAAAATCGCGACCGGCCTCGTCCCCGTTTCCTCTACTTTCTCTATAATATTTTCCGCATCGCTTCCTGGATCGACAATCAAACAATGCTTTTTATCCGAAATCACATAGCAATTCTCCTGTAACAATCCCGTCGCCAAACCACTAATTTCTACCATTATATGCGCCACCTTTTTCTTCTCATTTCCTAAAGTATAGCGCAAACGAAAAAATTAACCAAGGAGGAACCTATAAAAGAAGATGGCTCCATTAAAATTAGAAACCACCCTCTTGCGTTACTTCCTTTAAAACGTTACTATCTCACACTTTTTCTATACCAAAGTAAAACTGCCCCAAAAAGAAGTAACATACCACCGAGAAGAATAAAGCGTTCCTCTGACTGATCTCCTGTTTTCACTAATTTCATTGGTCTTACATCTGATTTAAGCGCCGTATCTGGTTTAACTGTCGGTTCTATCATTGGTGTATCCGTCATTCCCGGCTTTTCAACTGGGACTGTGACTTCTGGTTTTGATATCGGCTTATCGATTGGTGCTGCTGGAATCTCAGCAGGAATTTCTGGCTTATTCTCCGGCATTGGTTCCGGTTCTGGTAAAACAGGCTCTGACGTGAAAACATGACTATTTTCCTTCACCACTTCCACAGCAGTATCATTTTCCCCAATCCCAATTTCAAATGGTACTGCCTCCTTATCTAGCGTATACCCTTGAGGCGCAGCCGTTTCAACAAAAGCATACACACCAGGATCTAAGCCGTCCACCGTCACTTTTCCAGTTTCATCCGTTATTAAATCTTCTAACAAAACGTTTCCATCTTGGTCCACTAACTCAAATGAGGCACCAGCTAATGTATTCTCACTATTCAGTGCATCTATTTTCGTCAATGTAACCGTTCCCGTCTGCAACTTGTTCTCCGTTCCTAATACGATTGGCGTTACATCTTGGTCCGAAACAATGACCGGGTGTGGCGTACTATCCAACACATATCCCACCGGCGCTTCGATTTCCGTCACCGTATAATCCCCAAGCGGCAGTGCCTTCGTGACTAAAAATCCAACTTCATCGGTCGCCCCTTCAAAAACGACCTCTGCCTTGTCATTCCTCACTTCATAAACCGCACCAGCCACAGGATTATGATGATTATCTACTTTCTGAATGCTTATTCGACCGTCATATTTTCTCGTGGATACCGCATTGGAATGAATCACATTATTCTCCACCGTTAAAAAAGCTTGGTTAGATAGCAAATCACCGATTTTGAGATCTTCGACATTTACTTGAAAACGCCATTCCATCTTGTCCGTTTTTGGTATATCCACAAGCGTCGTAATCCTAATCTCGTTGCCCACCAATTGCATATCTACCTTGCTACTATCATACGGCAATAAAATCGGCGACTTAATCCTGCCATCTAATGGGTCAGTAATCGTCGTCCCAGCTGGAATCGCATCCCCATCTAAGGAAGCTAACTTCAGCGTATAAACCAACTCATTATCATCATAGTTAAGCGCCGTTTTATCCACACTTTTGCTTAAAATATAGCTAGTTCCGAAATGTTTAATTGGTTTCACAGGTACCGTTTTGACCACATCCGCTCTGTTACTTGCCGATAATTGGGCAACATTTTGCTGTAAACCAGTATTCACATCATCCACCTGTAGCGAATATTCAATGAAATACGTATCATCTACCGTCAAATCTCCCAATTCCACTGTAAAACGGTTTGCTTCCTTGTCTACGTGAATTTTATCTTGAAACTCTGCCGTTACATAGTTATACTTCGTCGCCGTACCGGTCGCATCAAAAGCCGCCACTTTCAAAATTCGAATCCCGTCCTTCGCCATCGTATCACCCGATATGGAAGACTTAGTCGGTGATGCAATCAATGACGTCCCTTTTGGCAATGTATCCGTTATGACAACATTCTTTAAATCCACCCGTCTATAATTCACGACCAACTGAAAACTATTATTTTCAGCATCCATCGTGTTCAGCGTCGCAACCCCATCCTTATCAAAATCACCTTTGTACCACTTATCAAATAATGGTGTAATCGCAACGTTCTGCTTCTGCACATCTGCCGTTACTTGCTTATTTTGTCCCGCATAGTCGACTGCGAACGTTTGCGTATCATGATAAGCATCACCGACAGTCATTAACGGTGCACCAAACTTAATCTCAAAAATACCGTTGAATGCGTCATTATCTCCAATTGCATTCCTATCCACCGAAAATGTGAGCAGATAATTCGTCGCATCACTCGTTACATTTTCTAATTTGAATGGCTGTGGAATATTGGTTTTTGTTGTAAAATCATTTGGATTGTAAACAATTTCTTTCGGTATTGTCACGGTGATATCTCCATGGTCAGCTACGAAAGCACCTGCACTTCCAGAAATATTGACACGCAAGTTCACTTCTTCTCGACTTTTAATCGTCCCCGTCGCGACCGCGAGTGATGTTTGAATCGAACTAGTCTCTGATTTTGCTGCCCCACTTTGAGCCCCTGCAAACACTCCGAATAGCGGTAAACACAGCACCGCAATAAGTATGCAAGCAATATATTTTTTATTTTTCCCCATTGATAGCTAATCTCCTTTTATTCTTTTATTTCAAAAGCGCCATTGTTTTATATAAACCTCAATCCCTAATCATCGTGCCTATGCCTCCCCAATAGTTTTATACACTTCCATCATAATCCCTTCTATACACTGGTTAAAGATGCATTTATATACCATTTGCAAATTATGTGATTTTTTATGACATTTATGTGTCTATCTAGAGCGACACATAAATGTAACAAGCCTATACTATACTTCTATTAATCACAATCTTTTTAAGAAAGGCGGTTAGAACATGAAATCCTTAAGATTCAGAAAAAAGAAAGGCATTAAGTTTTTCCTCTTCCTATTCCTTGGCTTACTAGTCACTGGCACACTCGTTTATTTTTGTATCCTTTACGTCAAAGCAGAAAAAGTGTTGAATAAAGCTTATCATCCTGTATCCTCTACTGACAAAAAGGCTACAGAAGATACGTTGATGTTCCTAGTCATGGGACTAGACAATAATGCGACTAGAAATCTCGGCAGTTCCAGAACAGATGCTATGATGCTAGTCAGCTTAAATAAGCGCACCAAAAAAATGACACTCTGTAGCATACCTCGAGACAGTTTTGTACAAATACAGTCCGCTAATTATACCGGTATGCAACGAATTGAATCCGCCTATACATACGGTGGCCCAAAGAGCGCTGTGGATACAGTAAAAAAATTATTTAATATACCTATCCATCACTATGTTGTTCTTAACTTCGATTCCTTCATCCACGTGATTGATGCGCTCGGAGGCATTGATGTAAACGTGCCGAAAACATTTGCCGGACCACTTTTTGATACAGGGAAAAAGGTCCATTTTGAAAAAGGCATCCAACATCTAAATGGCGAAGAGGCTTTAGCATTTTCTAGAGAGCGCAAAATCGACAATGATATCATGCGCGGTTTCCGGCAACAGCTCGTCCTTGAAGCTGTAAAGGAAAAAGCCATGCAACTGAATTCCATTTCAAAATATGTAAAAATAATCGAGTCTCTAGAAGGCCAAATGCAAATGGATCTCAATATGCGCCAAATAAAAACAATATTACAAGACTTTCTGATTGGTAAGGATTATGAGGTAGAACAACTCACCTTTGATTGGCGTGCTTTTAGTAACGGCGGGCATAGTATGGTGGAGTTGTATCAGGATAGTGTGGATCACGTCGCGCATCAGCTACGTGTTTCGCTTGGACCAGAGAAAAAAGATGCGCGTGACGATAAAAAATTCCAAACGAACGGAGAATACAGATACAAAAGTGACCACACGACAGCAACTCCAGAATCAGAAAAAAATGCGGATACATTCCCTGGTGAAGGGCTTTACATTGGGACAGAAGGAAATACAAAGACAGGCGATCTGCCAAATAAGAAAACAACGACTGGATTCTATGATTAGTTTTTCTTGAGACGAAGAAAAGCCGCTTGAAAATCCAACCAGGATTTTCAAGCGACTCTGAGATTCTATTCTTTTATGACTTATCTTTTAACGATTTTGTTTCCTTTTGTTAAGGAAGATAATAGATCCAATCGCTACAAGCAAGCTTCCGAACAAGAGAGTTAACAATGAGAAATTGTCTCCTGTTTTTGGTAGTTTACTCATTAGGCTTGTGCGTTCGCCATCCTTACCAGCTTTATCTTTCTTCTCTATCTTGCTAGTACCATTATCTGGTTTAGAAGGATTTTCAGGTTTTTGCGGGTTTTCTGGTTTACCTGGATTTTCTGGTTTACCTGGGTTTTCTGGATCTGGATTCTTGATAAAGCGAACCGTTTGGTCTAAGTCATTGATATCTTCATGTACCACAACTTCTTT
>NZ_JAASUG010000038.1:0-536 GCF_014322885.1 Listeria grandensis
CAAAACCCTGCAGGAACAAGCACGATTACACCAGCTGCATTTAAACTAAAAACAGACACGACTGTCAAAGGTACTTTCACTGGTAGTGTGAAATCTGTAGCCCTGAAAGTTGGAGATACTGTTTATAGTAAAGTAAACGTGGTAGATGCGACAAACTGGCAGTATTATGCAAAAGATAAGATTAAGAATACAACCGACGCCGTTTCCATCATTGGTTACGACAGCACAGGTACTCAAATTGTATCTGCCCCTGTGACCGTGAACCCAGAAAATACAGCTACGCTAACAACAAACACGTATACACTAGGTGCTGACAATGCGACAGGAACTTACACAGGCCCTGTGAAATATGTTGCCGTGAAGGTCAATGACACAACGTACAGCCGAGTACCAGTAAATGCAGATGGTAGCTACCAATATTACATCAAAGATAAAGTGAAGAGCAAAGACGACGTCGTGACTGTCCTTGGTTATGACGATGCGAACACGGTTATTGTACAAAAAGTAGTGACGATCGATCCAGGTGTAGCACCAAC